>NZ_BAAGTT010000010.1:0-357391 GCF_054781775.1 Spirosoma areae
CTTCGGCCGAGTGCCCGTTTTTGCGTAAATTGACACTACCACAGCGGGAGCAGGTGTATTGTTTAACTTCGCTTATCATCGGGCTAAGATAAGTCATCAGCGGCTATCTTACCACTACCCCAAGCTCCTCCATTGTGCTTATCTACATCCATTGAATAGTACTTGTTTTCATAACGAAAAACTTTTTGTCCGTGAAGTCTCCCAAACTCTTTAACTTCAACTAATTTTTTTCCTGCTTTAGCAGCCAACTCAATTAAATCTGCTGTTGCTTTAGCTTTTCCAACAGGATTAATCTTACTTAGTAGCGTGAGTCCCTGCAAGGCTTTAAGCGGGCTAAAGATAGCCAATATATTATCCGCCCAATCCACCCACTCACTACCTTCTGATTTGGGCACGATCATCATTTGGCTACTAAACAGATTAGTTGGGTCCCAATAGGCGCTGCCATTCCGATTGATGCGTTGCCCGCTTTCGTTGACCAACCACTCCCCCGACGATGTGCCTGATGAGCCGGTATCGCCCTGTCGCTGAGCTGTCACTGTCAACGCATTCAGCAGGACATCATCCCGCTGGGTGTCAAAGGTGTGCATATCCAACTGGTTGTAGGGCACGGTCGTATCGCCGGTGGGGTCGATGTTGAAAATCGGATTATTCAAGCCAAAACTATAGCCCGACACCGGGGCAAACATCTCGGCGGCTGCATCCACCTGATGCATGCGTCCAATCAGGGCATCATACCCGCGTCGGCTGAAATCCAGCCAACCAGTCCCCAGTTCGGGCAGGCTCTCCTTTCCGTTGAAGCGCAGCCGGTTGGGGTTGGTAGTGCTCTGGTAGGCCAGCCCCGATAGCTCCAGGCCCCAGGGGTCGTAGTCGGTGCGCTGGGTCAGGGTAGCCACCCCCGCCGAGTCCCGAAAGAGTGCCCGGATGCTGCCCAGGTGGTCGGCGTAGGCATACTCGTAGATGCCCGGCGCATAGGCCCGCCCTTCGGGGGTCATCTGGTGGCCAAACGCACCGTTGACAAACTCCGCGTGGGGCAGGTAGTCGCGCACTTCACCTGTGGAGGTGCTCATGCGGAGTTTTTGGCCGCTGGCGGTGTAGGTGAAGGAGACAACTTTGCCCGTGCTGAAACTGATTTGCTTAGGCAGCTTGAGGAGGTTGTACTGAATGGTGGTGATGCCCCGGTTGAGGTCCTGCTTCAAACTGCCGTCGGGCCAGTAGGCGTAGTCGTTGCCCGCTGTGTTGCCATCGGCGAACCCGGCGGTATTGCCGCTGGCATCCGAGACTGAGAGCAGCTTATTGCCTTCGGCGTAGCCATAGCTCAACTGGTCGATGCCGGTCCGGTTCAGGGCGGTGATGTTGCCATTGGCATCGTAGGCCATAGCCGACAGGGAGTAGTTCTCGCCCGACGCCCCGGAGTAGGTGGCCGCTGTCAGGCGTTTGGCCGCATCGTAGGCGTAGGTGTAGTGGCGTATCTGGCTGGGCTGCTGGCTACCCAACCAGCTTTGCTGGCCGATATTGCCATCATAATAGCCTGCGGTTTCGTAGTCTAAGCCGAAGGCGAAGAGGTCGTTTTGTGCGGTATTGAGGGAGGGCTGGCCGCTGGCATCGGTGTTGATACCCCGCAGCCAGCCCCGGATGTGGTAGCGGTAGTCGAGGGTTTGCAGGGCGGGGGTAGGGGTTGGGCTACCTGTGTTTGGCCCAATGCGGGCTTCGTAGATTCCGCTGGGGTTGCTCTGGTGATTGATGTCGAAGTTTTGGGGCAGGATTTCCACAAAATCCGGGGCCTGATCCAGCGTGGTGCCCACCGGTGGATTGGCCGTGCGGGTAATGGAGTTTCCCCCGCCGGTTGCCGTGCCACTGCTGCTTCCGGTGGGCTGAATCAGTTTCTGGCTCATCCGCCCGATGGCATCATAGCCGTAGCGGGCCATTTCGAAGAATTCGTCGGATGGCGTATAACTCACGCTTACCGGGCGGCTGAGGTGGTCATGGGTATATAGCTCCCAGGAGGAACCTCCCGAACCATAGACCGGTACATCCTCGAAAACTCTTTTTTCGGCTACCTCCCCATTAAAACGATACTGTACATCGGTCAGGTTGATACCATTCAGGTGATTCTGAATTTGGGTCTGAATGGGCCGGGCTTTGTCGTCGTACCAGAAGGCCGAGGAATACCAGGCTCCTGTTTCTAAGTTTCGTTCGCCGGTGCGGGTCAGCAGGCCGGTGGCATTGGCCCAGGGAGTCGAGTAGGCACCATCAGGATTGAAACTCAGGGGCGAACCTATGTAATTGTCATAAATGTTCTCGGTCAGCAGGTCGGTTCCGGCGGGGCTAACGGTGGCTGGAAAAGTTTCCTGACTCACGCCGATAAAATCGGTACGCAGGTCGTCGGCGGTCCGACTCAGGGGGAGTCGCCCGGTTTGACTGGCCCGGCTCAGGCCGTCGTAGCGGGTAAACCGCCAGGCGTTGTCGGCCTTGTCCTGCCGGTCCTGGCTCATCACGGGCCGGTCCTGCCGGTCATACACTAAGTCGGTCCAACCCGCCGACGGAATGTGTTTTCGGATAACCCGGCCCCTGGCGTCGTGCTGATACACGTAACAATTGTCGGTAAACTGCGGATTGGGCGTGTTGGGATCGCCACCGAGAGAGAAATACAGGGCGGTGGTGTAGCCCCCGGCCACAAACCAGTCGTAGAGCTTAGGCGGTATCACGGCGGCTAATCGCTCATACGGGTCGTAGACATACATCGTCGTCAGCGTCTGCGCGGGCAGCAGCACGTCGTGCCGGATCAGCCGCCCCTGCAAATCGGTGTAGTCGATGGTTTGGTTAGTCTGCTCGTCGGTCAGGGTCCGGGTCGCCACGTCGTGCGGGCCAAAATAATCCCAGCCCGACGAGCCTTCTATGTTGGCGTAGATGACGCTGGAGAAAAAATTGACCTTAAAGCGCAATACGGTATTGGGGGCGGCCACCCCGTAGCTCACCTGCTGTTTTCGGTTGGCGGTGCGCCAGTTCTGGCCCGGCCCCCACTGCTGGGCGGGGCGGTTGAGCGGGCTGGTTTCGTAAACGGTTTCGCTGTAGGGGTTGGCATCGCCGTAGAACCCGGCTCCGGCAGTCTGGGGGTTGTTCAGCAAAGCCCCGCCCACCCCGCCGGGCACGGGCAGAAAACGCTGGCTGGGTCGGCCAAAGGCATCGTACGTGGTGGCGTTGGTCACAATATCGGTGGTGGCATCACCGGCTCCCCGCACCTGCACGGTTTGGGCAGGCCGCCCCAGTCCATCCAGATACGAGACCGTAGTGGGCGTGTTCACATAACTGCTGCTGAGCGATACGGCACTTTGGGCGGTGCGGGGTGTTTGCTCCACCACGTAGGTCTTTCCAGCGCTGGGTGATACCTGGGCAGAGGCAGAAAATATTCCTGAAAAAATTATGAAAGTTCCTGCAATAATCTTGTTGAAAAAATATCGTCTCATGGCTGGGTTGCATAATGGTATGAATATTGCTTGAGCACGAATCCGTCTTTGTCTTTAAGGGTTATCAGCCGCCCGAAGCCATCATAAACGTAAGTAGTCGTTATGCCCCGCGCATCGGTGGTGGTCTGCGGCCCCAGCAGCGGGCGCGTGTAGGTGAAGGCGCTGGTTTGGGCGTTGGGCTGTCCGGCATTGAGTGTCTGCTGACTCACCACCGAAAACAGGACCCCGCCCGCCGGTGTGTAGGTATTGTAGGCGAAGGCCGTTGCTGACCCATGGGTGAGCGTGTAGCCCGTCAGATTCCCGTTGGCATCGTAGCTATTCAGGGTGAGCCGCAGCGCCATGCGCGGATCGACGGGAAAAGTCCCCGCGTTGCCCGACGCCACATACCGCTGCGCTGACGATTGATAGGGATTGCTGCCCGGAAACGAAGTATACAGCGATTCGAGCCGGTACGTCCGGTAGGGCAGGGCGGTGGCGCGGCCGTTGAGCGTAGTGGGCGTATAGGTGGTCAGCTTTCCCGTTTTATAGTCTTTCCCGGCTGTGGTAGTTTCCTGCCTGAACTGAACTTCCTCAACGGGCAGATAGGCGTTTCGGGCCTGCAAAGCCCGGATACCCAGCAGTTCGGCGCTACCGGCACCGGCCGGAATAGAACCGAAATCCTGCGGATAGCTAAACTGTGTCCCAACGATGGCATTGCCCGACGAAGCCGGTCCTTCGGTCAGCAGGCGGATTTCGCGGGGCATATAAAATCCCGCGTCATAGGCGGTTTGGGTAGTTTTGAGGGTGTAGTTGCCTGAATTGTCGTCGGCATACAGATACTCGCTGCTGCTGCTGAGTTTGGTGGTTCCGTAGCTGAAAGCATAGGTTTGAAACGGCTGATACACGTCATCGACCGTGTTGCACGAGCCATTGCTTTGCTTAAACCCAATCTGTTTAACGGTTCGGTGAATCAGAATCCCTGCCGGGGTTGCCGTGCTGCCTACGCCCAGGGAGGTATAGGCATTCTGGGTTTTGGCGCGTAGTTGTCCGTTGGTATCCGTGATTGTTTTCTGCACCAATTGCCCCCGGTCCCAGCTTCGGCTGGTTCGGAACCCCCGCCCTCCGCCAACCTCGATGTACGAATCCACAGCCGCATCCCGAAACTCATACACGGTTTTTCCGGTCGTATTGCTGCTGGCATCTTCCACATATTCAGCCACTTCCGGGTACGTAACGGGGCTGCCCTCATCGGGCGATAGGGGATAACTCGGTACAGAACTGTAGGTGTATGCCTGGTAGCTGTAACTTTTGGGCGAACCGGTTCCGGCGGGCTGAAAGAAGTTGAGCGTCAGCAGGTCGGTGTAGGTTCTGGCTATGTTGGACCGAAACGTCCCCACGCCCGATTGATTAAGGCCGTAGTAATACGTTTTCTTCGTGGCCAACTGAGTAGGAGCCGTATAGGAACGGATTTGCCGAACGCGCAGCCCGCCCGCCAGGCGTACCGTGCTGTTGTCGGTATAGCGGTTGGCCTCAAAGTCAAATTGGGTGGAGCCACCCGTCGGGTACTGAATACCTGTCAATATCCAGGCTTTCATCCGGCTCTCGTCGGGGTTGCGGTTGGCGTCGCCGATGGTAAAGGTAGTGGTAGCCGGGTTGTTGGTTCGCTCCTGCACCGTCAGGGTTTGGGTGGCAATCAGCGTCAGGCCCGCGTTGGTGTTGTAATAGCCCCAATAGTCCTTTGCTTTGCTGCCAGCGTTGGGCAGCGCAACCGCTTCGTTATACGCAAACGAATACGCTCCCACCACGGTGGTTCCGTCGTTCTGCATAAGCCGGATGGCATCCAAAAAGATTTCGGAACCTCCTCCGCTACTCCGTACTTTGCTGACGTACTGAAAATCAAATCGTTTGATGAGCGAAAATCCACTGCTGACTATGTCGTAGCTGAACACGTCGATATAATCCAGCCCATAACCACCGTCCGTCCGGCTTTCAAGAGCAAACTCGATTTTCCCGCCCGGAAACTGAATTTGGGTGGGTAGTCGCGCACTGATGAGCAGTGCGCCGTCGCGATTGGTTTGGCTCGTAATGCCGGTCTGTACCCCAGAGCCGCCGATTTCGGTTTCGGTCAGGTTGGCCTGTACCACCCAGGTGTCGATGGGTTCGGGAGCTGATGGCTGAGTGAACGGTGCTGTGTAGGTATAAACCGCCCGTTCGGAGGTATTCAGGCTACTAATTTCGTTCAGATACCAGGCACTGGTGTAGGTGCTGTATCCATTGGCGGGCGGGCTTGATATGTTCGTTGCTTCGCCATCGGTAAACCGAAAGCGGGTGCCGGTCGCATCGGTGAGCGTAAACGACGTAAGGTTAGTGTCTGTGGTCAGGCTAATGGGTTCGCTATTCAGCAGGGCAAAGCCCGTAGCCGTGGGTGTTAGGATAAACGAGTTGCTGCCTGCCGGAGTCCGATACGCAAATAAATCGCGCTGACTATCTTTTAGGTTGTCGGCCAAATCGCTGACCGCCAGGTTACTGGCATCGGTAGGACAGGAAGGATTGTAGGCAGGCGACGTAATGGTTTGACCCAATACGCCCGTTGTGGGTGCGCCCTGTTCATCGGGGCGGCTCTGCACGTTCCGGGTGATCATACCGCCGGTTTGCAGGCTCCAGCCCAGTCCTACCCAGGAGGCATGGTCGTTAACTTTGTTGCCCGATGCATGATAGGTTAGCTTGATCGGCACGGTGAGGCTACCCACCTTAAACTCGTGAATCGGAATCTCAATCGTTGGCAAACCAGTGTACATACTAACCGGGTATTCACCGTACCGACTCAGGGCAGCCGCCGTTGGCGATTTAGGGGTAATCTGAGGAATCAGTTCATCCTGAACCGATTGACTGATGGACGGAATAATGACCGAATCAACAGGCATCTTCTGGGCCAGTGCTACACGAAAAGGCACAGCCAGCCACACCAGCAGGGCGTAGCAAAAGGTTAATTTCATCTGAATGGAGGGATTAACGATGACGTGGATTCTGCCGCGCTACCCGTCGGCGTAAACGGGCAATTTCAGCCTCCTGACGAATGACGTACAGGGTTAGTTCTTCAATCTTGCTCATCATCCGGGCCTGCATCTGCGCCACATCAATACCTTCCTGAGCAACCTGGCTGGCGGATGGAATACCGGACAAATGGCCATGCCGACGCACATACTGTTGGACCTCCGAAAGTGGCGCTAATCGGTAGCCTGGCGAAAAAACATAATCGGCCCAGTTAGTGCCATTTTTGGTGGCTACCCGCAACCGTTCCGTCAGAATGCCCCCTTCAACCAGTAAATTGTAGCCGGTCGGCGCGGTTAGCGTATAACATGTAGGACCAATGGCTACGTAGTGCGGAAAATCGACCCGATTGTCTGGCTGAGCTTGCCCGACCATAAAAAATGAAGCAGCAACAACTAAGAGAAGAATCTGAAGAATGGATAAATAAATTGATTTCATTAAATTGGCTCTTTGATATTATATTTACTGACCAAAATAAAGTACAAAACGTATGCCAAAACTTGTTTCTCCTGATTGTTAGCTGTTGATAAGCTGATTTAAAATTCGACCCACTGCGTCGAACCCCAACGAATAAAGCAGGAATCAAAACCTCCTCCCGGCTGTTGTATATATGCCGGGATTGGCCCGTTTTTTTAGCAATTTGTCAAGCCTAAAGCGCGTGATTGTCCGCAGGACTTTCGACCTTTGAGGCCTTGATCTGTGACCCTATCGAATGGCTAAACCACAAAAAAAACTCTTTCTGTTAGATGCGCTGGCCCTGATTTACCGCGCTCATTTTGCCTTCAGTAAATCGCCCCGCATTTCGTCGCGGGGCGTGAATACGTCGGCTATCTTCGGCTTCATGAATGCCATGATTGAGGTACTGACGAAGGAAAAACCCACGCACATTGGTGTCGCTTTCGACTCCTCGAAAAAAACCTTCCGGCATGAGCAGTTTCCGCTGTATAAGGCTACGCGCCAGTCGCAGCCCGAAGACATCAGCGTGGCAACGCCCTACATCAAGCAGATCGTGGAAGCCATGCACATTCCCATCCTGATTCTGGATGGCTACGAAGCCGACGACATTATTGGAACCATTGCAAAAAAAGCGGTACTGGCTGATTTTGAGGTTTATATGATGACGCCCGATAAAGATTACGGGCAGTTGGTGGAAGAGCATATTCACATCTATAAACCCGCCTTCATGGGTAAACCGGCCGAGAAGCTGGGCGTAAATGACATTCTGGACCGCTGGCAAATTGAACACATCGGACAGGTGACCGACATGCTCGGACTGATGGGCGATTCGGTCGATAATATTCCGGGAATTCCGGGCGTGGGCGAAAAAACAGCCCAGAAACTCATCGCTGATTTTGGCTCGGTCGAAAACCTAATTGCCCGCGCCGATGAACTCAAAGGAAAACTCAAAGAAAACGTTGTCAATTTCGGGCAGCAGGGCTTGCTGTCGAAAGAGCTGGCAACCATTCATTTAGACGTGCCGGTGGCGTTCGATGAAGATCGACTCCGGCATACCGAATACGACAAACCCCGGCTGGCAGCCCTGCTGGATGAACTCGAATTCCGGCAGATGAAAACCCGCTTGCTGGGTGCCGGTTATGACGAGCCGCCCCTGCCAGCCGCCTTTAAAACCATTAGCCCGGCAACTCCCAGGCAGATGGACCTGTTCGATTCGCCGGGAGGTGACAGCCCGGCGTTTTTGCCATTCCCGAACATGAGTGCGCTGAAGCCCTCCGGTGCCGACGATTTGCCGTTCGATTTTGAATCGCAGCCCTCAGTTGCGGCTCCACCAGCCGAAAAGCCGAAAGCCAAACGCACCGCCGTGAAAGCTCCCGTTGCATCGGCGGCAGAAGCCACCCCAACGGCCGTGACTGACACCATCACAACGGACGATAAGGTTGGCGCAGAAGTGACAGAACAACCAGCTTATCTCGATGTTTACCCCGACTACGAAATTGACGAAAACCAGCCCGAACGCCGGAAAACCATCCTGTCCGTAAAGCATGATTATCGGTTGGTCGATACGCCCGAATTACGGGCGAGTCTGGTGCATTACCTGAGCCTGCAGGAAAGCATCTGTTTCGACTCCGAAACTACCGCCATCGACCCCGTTGAGGCCGATCTGGTGGGTATGTCGTTTGCCTACCGAGCCGGCGAAGCGTTTTATGTGCCGGTCCCGGAAGACCGCACCGAAGCGCAGGGTGTTGTCGATCAGTTCAAGCCGGTTTTTGAAAACCCGGCGATTCTGAAAATCGGGCAGAATCTGAAATATGATTTGCTGATGCTGAAAAAATACGGCGTGGAAGTGCAGGGCAAACTGTTCGACACCATGATTGCCCATTACCTCATTGAGCCGGAAATGCGCCACAACATGGACATGATGGCTATGACCTACCTCAACTACCAGCCTGTCGAGATTGAATCGCTGATTGGCAGGAAAGGCAAAGGCCAGTTGACGATGCGCGATGTGGACGTGCAGAAAGTGGTCGAATACGCGGGTGAGGATGCCGACATCACGCTCCAGCTCAAGGAAGTGTTTGCACCCCGGCTCGAAAAAGACAGCCTCTACAAACTCTTCGATCAGGTCGAGATGCCCCTCGTGCAAGTATTGACCGACCTCGAACTGGAAGGCATTAGCTTAGATACGAACGCTCTGGCCGACCTGTCGGCCACGCTCGAGGTGGACATGAAGCAGGTGCAGCAGGAGATTTTCGACATCGCCGGTGAACCCTTCAACATCGGGTCGCCCAAGCAGTTGGGCGAAGTGCTGTTCGACCGGCTCAAACTCGACAAGAACGCCAAGAAAACCAAAAGCGGTCAGTATGCAACGGGGGAGGAGATTTTGTCGAAACTTGAAGCCGAGCACGAAATTGCCCGGAAAATTCTGGACTACCGCGAATTGATTAAGCTTAAGAATACCTACGTTGATGTGCTGCCGCTGCTGATTAGCAAGCGCACGGGCCGGATTCATACGTCGTTCAATCAGGCAGTTGCCTCCACCGGGCGGTTGTCGTCGGTTAACCCCAACCTGCAAAACATCCCGATTCGTACTCCGCGCGGGAAGGAAATCCGCAAAGCATTTGTGCCGCGCGGGCCGGAGTTTGTGATTATGTCGGCCGACTATTCGCAAATTGAGTTGCGGATTATGGCCGCCTTCAGTGGCGACCAAACCATGCTCGATGCGTTTAATAATGGCGTCGATATTCACACCCAAACTGCCAGCAAAGTGTTTCATGTCGGGCTGGACGAGGTAACGGGCGACATGCGCCGGAAAGCCAAAACCATTAATTTTGGGATTATTTACGGCATTTCATCGTTTGGTCTGGCAGCCCGGCTGAAGATTCCGCGCAAAGAAGCCGCGCAAATTATCGACGACTATTTTGCGGAGTTTCCGGCGGTGAAAGCCTACATCGACCAGTGCATCGAGAAAGCGCGGGGCTTTGGCTACGCCGAAACGATTCTGGGTCGGCGCCGGTACCTGCGCGACATTAACTCGCGCAACATAACCGACCGGATGTTTGCCGAGCGCAACGCCGTGAACGCGCCCATTCAGGGCAGTGCCGCCGACATGCTCAAAATTGCCATGATTCGCATTCACGAGTTCATGCGGGCCGAGCGGTTGAAGTCAAAAATGATTCTGACCGTACACGACGAATTGGTTTTCGATGCCCACCGTGGCGAGATAGAGTTGCTGCGGGAGCGCGTCAATGACATCATGAGAAACGCCATTCCGATGGGCGTGCAGATGGAAACCGGCATCGGCACCGGCGCAAACTGGCTGCTGGCGCATTGAAAACACCGCTCATCTTTCAATCTCATGCCTGCCCCGTCCCGAACCGCTGAGTTCAGGCCGGGGTTTTTTCTGCCATTTATCCAGACGGTCAACCGACCAATAAGTTTGTCGGTGGTTGAAACGAGGAAAAGACTAATCTTAGCCGACAATTGGTCAACCATCACATTTCCATCGTGTCTCCCATGAAAAAACGAACTACACTCAACCAGCTAAGCCTAACGCTGATTGCTATCCTGCTGGCTGTGTCAGCGACGGTTGCCCAAACCAAATCGGCTAAAATTGACGCACTTCTTCAGCAATACGTGGCCAATCGGCAATTTAACGGGTCGGTGCTGGTAGCCGAAAAAGGACAGGTGATTTTCAAAAAAGGGTATGGCATGGCCAATATGGAGTGGAACATTCCCAACGCGCCCGATACCAAATTTCGGCTGGGTTCCATCACCAAGCAGTTTACGGCCATGCTCATTATGCAGTTGGTTGAACAGGGCAAGCTGAAACTGACGGGGAAAGTCACCGACTATTTGCCCGATTACCCGAAAGCTACGGGCGACAAAATTACGATTCACCACCTGCTGACGCACACGTCGGGTATTCCCAACTATACCAGCTTTACCGATTTTTTTGCGACCAAAAGCCGCAACCCCTACAACCCCGAAGCGTTCACGAAGGAATTCGCCGGCCTACCATTGGAGTTCGAACCCGGCTCGAAGTTTTCATACAGTAACTCCGGCTATTTTCTGCTGGGCGTCATCATCGAAAAAGTGACGGGAAAAGCCTACGCCGATGTGCTGAAAGCCAACATCCTCAGTCCCGCGCAACTGCAGGATACTGGCTACGATTTGTTCAGCCCTATTTTACCGAAACGGGCAACGGGTTACGAGAAGCGCAGCAATGGGTATGTCAATGCGCCCTATTTAGACATGTCGATCCCCTATGCGGCTGGGTCGTTATACTCAACCGTCGAGGATTTATACCGCTGGGATCAGGCCCTCTACACCGATAAACTACTGCCAGCCAGCGCAAAAGCAACGATGTACACACCGTATTTGCAGGGATATGCCTACGGATGGGGCGTTGGCAAAGTGAAGGTTGGTCAGTTAACAGACAGTCTGCTCGTGATTGAACATGGGGGCGGCATTAATGGCTTTAATACATTGATCAGCCGGCTGCCAAAGGATAAACAGTTCGTGGTTCTGCTGAACAACACAGGCGGGGCACCGCTAAACGACATTCGTAAAAACATCGTCAGTATTCTCTACGATCAACCCATTGAAGCCCCGAAAAAGCCCGTTTCTGTGGTACTTCGGCAGTCGGTGCTGACTGATCCGCTGGAAAAAACGAAGCAGAAGTTTAGTGCCTGGAAGGCCGATAAAGCTTATAGCCTGAACGAAAACGACCTGAATAGTCTTGGCTATACGTTCCTGGAAGAAGGGAAAACGGCGGAGGCACTAACCGTCTTTACCCTTAATGTGGAGTCGTTTCCAACATCCGCCAATGTGTATGATAGCCGGGGCGAAGCGTATATGAAAGCTGGCAACAAGCCGGCGGCCATTCAGGATTATAAAAAATCGGTGGAACTAAACCCCCGAAACGCCAACGGCTTCGCTAAACTGAACGAATTAGGGGAAGCCGCTGAGGCCCCTAAGGCGGTAGTCATGGCGGTCGATACGGCCATGCTGGCCTCTTACGTTGGCAATTACCAACTGGCTCCGGCATTTGCCATCCTCATTACGCGGGAGGGCGACAAACTCTACGGACAAGCCACCGGACAGAGCCGGTTTGAGTTATTTGCTGAGTCGAAAACCAAATTTTACCTCAAAGTCGTCGATGCACAGATAACCTTTGCTCCCAACGATAAAGGCGAGGTGGAGCAACTCGTTTTGCATCAGAACGGACAGGATGTGCTGGGTAAGCGGGTGCGGTGAGCCGCTTAACGTTTAAAATCAGGTTAAAAAATAAGTCACGCTGCGGTTCGGTATTCCCGGAATCGCAGCGTGACTCTTTACCTAACCCATTAAACCGCTTCCTATCTCCTGCGTTTTTTGGGTTTGTTGCTTCTGCCGAAGAAAGCCACAACACCCGTTACGACAACGGCGGTTATAACAATGGTTTGCACCAGGCCTTTCTTATCATATTTCCAATCGGCTTTCATGCCCTTCTCCGCAAAAATATTAGGAATATGGCCCCGTTTCAGATCGTCGATGATGCCCTCAATCACATTAACCCGGTCGGCCAGAATTAAGGGAAGCCAGTGCCCATATTCCGATTCGCTTTGTTTGAAAGCCAGCCGGCGGATGGCCCCACTCAGCCCTGAGGGCGGTACGGACGTTCCGAAAACGGCACTCGTATTGGGGCGCTCAATAGACTTAAGCACTTCTATGTCGGTTGGCTGCTGCGAAGGCCGTTCCCAGTTGTAGCCCTCATGCTCGTCGTTGGCGCGGTTTCGCATGGGATATGTCGGATCATTTTTGGGGTCGGCGTCGATACCCCAACCTGGAATATGCGCGTACTCTTTAGGTGTATTTTCCATAAGTTTTGGCTCGTTATGATCGGGCTGATGGTGGAATAAGAACGGTTTTGATGCAGTTATCCAGCTTTGACGAGAAAATGTGATAAGCCTCCGCTACTTCTTCGAGCGGCACCCGATGGGTAATCATTGCTTTCGGATTAAGCACGCCGTTCTGCACGTGCTCAATTAACCGGGGCAGAAGCCGCTTCACCGACGCCTGATTGGCCCGGATCGTAAGCCCTTTATTAAGAACATTGCCAATGGGAACCAGATTATCCGTAGGCCCATAGACCCCGACAATGGAAACAACCCCGCCTTTTTTTACTGAATTGATGGCCCAGTGAACGGCCGTAGCCGAACCCGCCTGCAGCAGCAGTTTTCGGCCGGTAATCGTTTGCAGGGCGCTACCCCTGGCTTCGGCGCCAACCGCATCAATGCAGACATCAGCGCCTAACCAGTCCGTTGTTTTTTTAATGAACACCACGGGGTCGTCCATCTCCCGGAAGTTATAGGCTTCGCAATGCGCGTAGCTGCGGACAAACTCAAGCCGGTACTCAACCTCGTCGATCACGATTACCCGTCCGGCTCCAAACAGCCAGGCGCACCGTGCCGCCATAATACCCACCGGGCCAGCGCCAAACACCACCACCGTATCGCCGGGCTGAATGCCGCCCATTTCGGCGGCCTGGTAGCCGGTTGGTACTACATCGGTCAGCAAAACGGCATCATCGGGGTCCATGTCGGGCGGAATAACGGTAGGGCCGAAATTGGCATACGGCACCCGAACATACTCGGCCTGCCCGCCATCGTAGCCACCCGCCGTATGCGAATACCCAAAAATACCCCCTACGGCCGAGGCCTGGGTATTTGATTCATGGCAATTGCCATACAGCCCCTGTTTGCAGAAATGACACTTCCCGCAGGCAACATTGAACGGTACCAGTACATTGTCGCCCACTTTTAGCTTTTCCACCTCCGGGCCTATCTCTTCAACAACCCCGATGAATTCATGCCCAAACGTCGTGCCCACCCGTGTATCTGGCACGTTGCCATTGTATAAATGCAGATCAGACCCACAAATGCAGGAGCGGGTAACCCGAACAATACAATCTTCGGGATGCTTGATTTCGGGCATGGGTTTGTGATCGATACGGACCCGACGGGGTCCCCGATAATTCATGGCTAACATAAACTGACTTGTTTTAGGATTTCCTCTGTGTATTTGTTAGGTCTCAACCTTATGAATACCCTGCTGGTTGCATTAAATGAGCAAACGGCCGTAGGCAGAAAGCTTCTCCGTATTGAGGCCGGCTACCGGTCAGGCAAAATTTTAACCACCAAAACAAGGTATTCTGTACCTTGCAGTGTCCCATTTACTAAACCACCATTCCATATGAGTTTTTTAGCCATTTTTTTCGTACTGGCGCTTATTATTATTTATCTCTCAGTCGTCATTGTGCAGCAGGGCACGGTGGCGGTCATCACGGTTTTTGGGAAATATGCCCGCGTCATGACGCCCGGTCTGAACTTCAAAATTCCGTTTATCGAGTTCATCTATCGGCGCATTTCGATTCAGAACCGCTCCGTCGAACTGGCGTTTCAGGCCATCACCGCCGACCAGGCCAACGTTAATTTTAAGGCGATGCTGGTGTATTCCGTGCTCAACCAGGGCGAGGAGGTCATCAAAAACGTAGCCTTCAAGTTTATCGACGAAGCCTCGTTCATGCAGGCCCTGATTCGGACCATCGAAGGCTCGATCCGCTCGTTTGTGGCTACCAAACGCCAATCCGAAATTCTGGCTCTGCGCTCCGAAATCATCGAACACGTTAAGTCACAACTCGATGTGCTGCTGGAAAGCTGGGGCTATCACCTCACCGACCTCCAACTGAACGACATTGCCTTCGATGAGGTTATTATGCGGTCGATGGCGCAGGTCGTGGCTTCCTCGAACCTGAAAGCAGCCGCCGAAAACGAAGGGCAGGCCCTGCTCATCACGAAAACCAAAGCTGCTGAAGCCGAGGGAAACGCCATCCAAATCTCTGCCGAAGCCGAAAAAACGGCCTCGCAGTTACGCGGGCAGGGTGTAGCGCTGTTCCGCGAAGAAGTGGCGAAGGGCATGGCCGAATCGGCCAAAGTGATGAACGAAGCCAAACTGGATGCATCGCTGATTTTGTTCTCGATCTGGACCGAGGCCATCAAGCATTTTTCTGAGCATGGCAGGGGAAATGTCATTTTCTTAGATGGTTCGACCGATGGCATGGAGAAAACCATGAAGCAACTATTGGCCGTTGAGAAGATGAACACGCTGCCCGAAGTAGCGTCTATCGCGACACCCGCGCCGAAGCCGAGAAATTCATGATGAATGGATAGCGTGATTTTAGTAGTTAAGCTTGGGTGGAAGGTTAAAAAAGGGCTTCTCGCAATAACTACCTCACCAAAAAGCCACACGATGAGAATATGTGTGGCTTTTTGGTGGCGAAATGAATCCGCTGGAATGGGTTGAGTCGGGCTGTAAACAGCTTAGCGTTTGAGCAGAACTTGTTTTTCAAGGCGTTCAATCCGTTTCTGCTGCTCGATCATATACAAGGTCAACTCCTCTATTTTTTGCAATAGTTTAACATTCATCTCGCCCAGCCCCACACCGTTTGCTTTCACGTCGGCTTCGGACGGAATTTCGGGTAAGTGTTGATGAATTTTTATATAATCGGATACTTCGGTTAAAGGTCGTAAGCGATAGTTGGGCCGAAACACAAAATCAGCCCAGCTTCCGGTTTTAACCTCTACCTCCCGTGCGCCGATTTTGCCTTCAACAGCCAGACGATATGCACCGGGTGTATCGGTTCCAATGCCGATATTGCCAGAAACGGTTATATCGCCGTTATTCTTGAATTTAGTTTGTTTAGCCCAATCCCAGTAAGCGGGAGCAGGTGCGCCGGGTGCTAAAAACAGGTCTGAACGTCCATCATCCGGTGTATGGAAAACCCATGAATTCGTACCAGTGCTGACAATGTCTCTAAACGAGCCGTTTCCCGCTGTTATAATTGACCCGTCGCTATACAATTGAAGCGGCACAATGCCATTGGTATGAACACGGAATGTGTTGCCATAAACATCCATTTGCCAGTTTTGATTTCCGGCAGACCCCTGAAGCGAAATTTCCCCGCCTTCGTCGGTGGTATTCTGCGGATAAACATTTAAATAATCGACCGAGGTTGCTCCCCCCCGTACCTCTAATTTTGTCGCAGGATTAGCCGTGCCGATGCCCACATTGCCGTCTTGTGTAATACGTACCTGTTCCGCACTGGCAGCCCCTGTGTGAAAGGTCAAAAAGGGTTGGTCGGAGAAAGGACCGACATTGGCATTTATCTTAGCCATCCATACGTTTTCACCCGATGTTGGAAATTCAATCCCGCCAATGACCGTATTGACCTGGGTATTTTGGGCTGTAGAATTACCAATCCGAAAGATTGGGTTTACGCCCCGAACCTCTAAAGCACGCGTTGGAATAATTCCTCCAAATCCTACTGATCCATCGCCCCGCAGATAAGCCAGCATTTTCTTTGAATTTGCACCCATCATTTGCCAGAAGCTAAATCCCCCGCCAGAGGTATTGGCAATGTTGCTATTTATCAGCGATAAATCGGTGTAGCCAGCGGTCCAGTTAGCCCCAATGCTCAACTGGGCATCCCCGATGGTGTTTGCATAGGTGGTGGGGTAGAGTCCATCGGTATTTTGGGAGTAAATAGTACTGAATCGACCGGTTGTCGTGCGAAAATCCCCCAATACCTCTAGGGTAGAGCTGGGTGAACCACTAAAATAGGAGCCAATACTTACTTTAGCAGGCAAAATAACATCCCCGGTCGATTTAAACTGAGTGCCCAGCCCCCAATCCCAGGTGCCGTTGTTCCAGGGCGTGAGAAATAATGTTTTTCGGCTGTCTTCAGGATTGTGCAGAATCCATTTGTTAGTTGGCGAGCCATTATCAATAACGGTGCCCTGCGCCAATACAACGGTTCTGTTTAGTATTAGTAACGTGATTACTGCCGCGCAATGTCGTAAAAAGCTCATGATGGTAGGTGCTATCAGGTGATTTATGATGGATTAATTACAAGGTTTATTGTAAGCTCGAAAAGTGGCTCCGGGCTTAATGACAAAGCCGGGTTTGATCTGAATAAGTTGCCCGGCTGTCAGGGTCAACGATGCCGTCGAGTTAACCACAACCGGCTGAACAGTATCCGTCTCCATGCGATTGGTTGCGCTAAAAGATACGGGTGTTGGTGACGAGAACGTGCCGGTCAGGATATAAGGATCATCAACCAGGCACAAATTAACCCTTATTGTAAAGGTGGTGCTTATGGATAAACTGCCCGGATCGGTGGCTGTAACGGTGATCGTTGAGGTGCCAGTGACCGACGGCGCACCCGTGATGGAAAGACCAGTGGCCGATAAACCGGCTGGCAGGCCACTAATCGTGTAGGTCAATAGATCGCCATTCGGGTCAGCGAAAACAGCAGACGAGATAGTATAGCTAAAGGCTTTACCCGGCTGCGCTTGTTGAGCCGGAATCGTATTGACTACAATAGGCGCTAAATTTCCACTTGATAAACCGCTGCTGGTTAATAGTACGGGGCTGCTAACCGAACTGCCCCGGTCGTCGGTAGCCGTTGCCGTTAGCGTGAATGTTCCGCTCTGGGTGGGCGTTCCCTTAATCGTGAGTCCCGAAAGCGAGAGACCGGTGGGCAATGGACCTGTCAGGGTTAGCCCAGTAATACGGCCATCTGGATCAAAAAACAGACCTTCCGGCAAGGTGTACGTTAAGCTATCACCTACCATGCCCTCAATTTGAGGAGGAGACATGGTGACAACAGGGGGTTGATTGGTCGCTTGTCCAATCTGTACCTGCGCTGTGGTTTCGGCAGTAGCCCCGCCGTCATCGGTTGCAATAACGGTCAGCGTATACGTACCCGTCGTAGTAGGTACGCCTAACAACTGGTTTTGGTGGACAGCCAGGCCAGGGGGTAAACCGGCAGCCCGGATACGCACATTGATGAGCTGACCATCGGGGTCGGTGAAGGTTCCAGCCGGCAGTGTCCAGGCAACTACCCGTCCAATCAATGCACTAAATGAATTCAATGGCGTTTGTACCTGCGGTGGTTGATTGCCGATCAATAGCCAGCTCACCGTTGAAGTACCTTCCTGACTATCCTGTGCCTGAGCCGTTAGGGTATAAGGGCCGGGATTGCTCAACGTACCCTGTAGAGTCGAACCAGTTACAAGAAGCCCATTGGGCAGGCCCGCCGATAGAATAGACACCTGGGGTATTTGACTGTCGGCGTCAGTAAAGACCCAGTTCGGTAGGGTATAGGTGAACGATTGACCAATGGTAACGGTCAAATTAGGCAGGCCCGACACGGACGCCGGGGGTTGATTTACGGTCAACGAGAAGGTCGTTGTCACTAAATACCCATCAGACTGGCTTCCCTGCACGGTAACCGTATACGTACCTGCCCGAAGCGGTATGCCACTCAGCATAGGCCCGGTTGCTGTCAGGCCGTTTGGCAATCCCTGCGCCAGAATGCTTGTCGTAATGCCGACATGTTCAGGATCGGCAAAGACGGAATCGGGCAGAACATACGTGAAGGGTTGGTTTACGGTAGCCTGCTGACCAGCTAATGGGCTTACCACATAGGGAGATGCACCGGGACTAACCGTGCTCGATGCGCTTACTGTGGCAGAGGCCGACTGCCAGTTAGAGACGCTTCCATCTTTATAGACTGCCTGAATTTTGTATCGATACGTACCCGACGAGATAGCTCCTTCATCATCCGTAGCCGATTCAAGCCTGGACACCATGCGCCATAAACCAAATGGCTTAGCATCGGTGGCCCGATAAAGCTGGTATTCGCTTACATCGGAGCCGTTGTAACTCCAGCTTAGCCGGATACCGGCCAGATTTGGGTCTGGCCGGGCATTGAACGCGGCCAAAACGGGCCGTCCGGTTCCCTGTGAAGCAGGAACTTCGATGCGCCGGATCGCGGTCGAGTCTGAATTCAGGCCAGCCGCATCCTGTGCCAATAACAAATAGTGATAACTCCCGGTGGGCTGAATATCGGCATCCACGTAAGTAACTTCATTAGGCGATAAGCCCGTCAGTAACTGCCAGGGAGCGGAATCTGATTCCCGGCGAAGTAAGAGCTGCCGAACTACATCGGGTGAGGAGCTGGGTGCCCAGGTCAGGCGTAGTTGCCCATTCTGCAACGTATCCGACAAAAAAAGCGGTGCCGCTGGTCGGACAATATCCGGTTTAAGAAGTTGCAGGGGTAGCGATAATTTCGATGTGTTGTAATGGGTATCCAATGCCTTTACCTGATAATACAAAGCTGGATTGAGGTTATTTAGAAGGAGTGAATCACTAAATTCAGCCTGTAGCAGGAGCATCGTGTCAGATACCGCCGATGCTTCTTCTCCTGACCGTTGACTTCGGAATACTTTGTAGCCCAGCAGGTCAGGCTCCTCGTTGGGTTGCCAGCTCAGATAAACCTGCCCATTGCTGCCAATATATCCTTTTAGCCCTGTTGGAGCGGCTGGGGGAATCGTGTCTACTGGTTCAACAAACAGGGAAGCCGACAGTACTGAATCCCCATCCAGACGCACAGCCCCCACAGTAAAATACAGCGTTGACCCTCCCGGTACTTTGCCCGTATAATTGTCAATGTAAGCCAGCGTATCGGTTGGGTTAATATTGTATTTGACCGTTACGGGCTTATCGGCAGGTTTAGCGGCTACGCTAATGAAGAAGCTTTTCAGAAGTGAATCGGCCCCGGCCTGACTCGATTGGCTCAGGGCTGTATCGCCGGGAAACTGCCAGGTCATGTACACCCGGTTATCGGATTGTAATCGTAAGGTCTTGATGCGGGGAGCAAAAACCAGCGTGTCTTTCGACTGGCCGCTCACTACCAGCGATCCGTTAATCTCATCAAAAGGCGTTTTTCCAACAATGCGGTAATAATAGGTCCTGCGCCCTTTGGGAACGGGGTCCTTATACGCATAGAGGTTGGTCGCCCCGTCAAGCGAAACAAAGGGACGATCATTGACCCGCTTAAAACTGGTTCCGTTCACTGACCGTTCAATCCAGTAACTGACATAAGGCGACTGAAGCGTATCATGGAGCCATTTCAGATCAGCGTAGTATCGCTCAAACGACAATTTTGGCTTCATCGGCGGGGATAGTGGCCTGTAGTCGGCTAAGCCAACAGGATCGGTTACCGGATAATCGACCATAACACCAACCGGTGGCACCGCTAATACGACCCGATACGCATACCGCTCATTGCTTTGAACCGAAGCGTCAATGTAGCCTAATGCGGCTAACCGGGCTGCCGAGTAACTCTGGCTGGCAGCCAGTAACCCAAAAAAGAAGCGTCGATAGGAATCGGGTTCCTGCCGAACCAGATTGGCACTGTCGGCCCCGGTAGCTACCGTATCCTGCCCGGTCACTAACCGGTACAGCGTCTGGTGCTGTACACTATCGGGCAGTAGATAAGGTGTCCAGGTTGATGCTGAAGCCGGTTTTAGTGGCTGGACCATTAAGCGGGTAAACGCTTCGGTTACGGGCGCATTGTTACGGGACACGACCTTTCGCTCCACATAATAGCCATCCCGAATACCCGCTGTCCAGAGCGGCTCCGTAGTTGGCTCCCATCGAAGCAGGATTTGATTCGGCTGCGCCCGGGTTAGGGTTCGCACTGCCGGTGGCTCAGTCTGCGCCAGGACGTCCGCGCAAGGACACAGGAGCAAGGGTACAAACAGGAAAAATAAAAATCTGAACATAATGACGGGTAGGCCAATAAATAAACGGCCAGCTAATGAATCGATTAGTGCGCGGACTAAAGCGCACAAACCTGCCCCGACTGGATGCCGAAGGACAAGCGAGGCTTAATGAAAAGGAGTTTGACCTGAGCGGCCAGCGTACCCCGGAACCAACTGGGGTTGGGCACCCCGCCTTCCAGCAGAACAGCCGCCGAGGCACTAATCAGCTTAAAGCCAAATACACTCAGCCCCGCATTGGCCAGAGCATAGATTTGCCCCCGGCCATACCACCCATTAACACCAATTGGGGTGCGTCCGCAATAGGTGCCGGGATAGTCCCGAAGCATAATGTCGAAGCCAGCCAGGGCCTGCGCTTCCAGACAGCCTACCCAGGCGCAGCCACCCAGTTTCACGTTCATACTGGCACCAAAGGCGAAGCCTCTACCGAGCGTAATGTCCTGTTTTTCGCCAGATGTTCGCGTTTGCTTCAGGTCACGGCCAATCACGCTGAGTACCTCGGCGGGTGGGCGGGGCATTTCAGGGATGCCGTAGCCTGCCATCATGTAGGCTCGGGTGGTTGCTTTGACGCCGAAGTTGATAGTCAGGTCAAAGGGCTGGGCAATCGTGCCGATGTAGATGTGCCACTGGTCGGGCGAGAAATAGAGGTCGATGAGACCCATCCGGTTGCCCGGCCCACCCCCATAAACAATGTTGTCGATATTGACGTAGGCATCCGAAGTGCCTTTGAAAATACGATTCTGATTGTCGTAGAGCAACGCCAGCCGGGCATAGAGGGGCGCTTTGCTGGCGTTGCTGGCGGCCTGGTATTCCACCTTCGCTTTCCGGTCGAGTTCGGCATTGTCGAATGTCTGGGCAGTTTTGTAGGGCTGGCTGTAGAGAATGCTTTGCTTGGCGGCAAAGAAACTGGCGTTGTCCGTTTTATCTTTCCGTCCGGCGGTAAAGGCACAATCGCCATAAAGTCCGACACTGTTCAGGCCCCCGCTCTTGTTGAAGAGCATTTCAAAGCCAGCCGATCCTTCAAACAGATCGTTACTCACCGCTACCAGTCCCATGCCTCCTTTAAAGCCCAACCCAAACGAATTATCAGGTTCGTAGGCGACAGTGGGAGATGGGACAGGTTTCATGTGGTAATAGGCCCCCGCATAGAGATAATTAATTTGCAAGGGACCAACCAGGGGGATATTGGGTACCGAAGCTCCCCCCGAAACATACCAGTATCGATAATCCCTGGTACCGAACATCGCGGCTACATTGACCTGAACTTTAGCCGGTTTAGTCATGCCAAAATCAATGCTGCCCCGAAAGCCGGTTCCGTACCTTGCGTCATTCTCGAAAATCTCAACGCAGCCTTTCAGACTAAACGTGCTGGTGGTACCGCCCACACAAATTTCCGATAGCTTGACCCGTTTGAACGACCAGCGGTGAACGCTGCCTGTTTCAATGGCACCCAACACGGTGAAACCAGCCTGAGCACCAAACGAGCCTTCCATCAGATTGACTTCCATATTGAGCCGTAAGCCGACCGAATCACCCTGAAACAAGGCATCAATCTGATGGATGGTAACAGGAAAGCCCGCCAGTTTGACATCGCCTTCGTAACCAAACGAACTGGCTCGAATATAAGGCCGCTCGGTTTGCAGCACCAGTCCGGTAAAGTTGATTCCCTCGAACTTGAACTGGGCATCATCTTTAGTTTTCTGGCTACCACTCGTATTGGTGTAGATGCCTAATTTACCGTGCAGAATGGCTCGGGGTTTGAACTCCCCATCCACCACGTTTAGCTCAACCGTAGAATTAGGTAACAGGTCAGCCTGTGCCCGCCACATCGCAACGGATAGCGTACTGACATTCGTCAGGTGAAGACCGTAATTATCCGAATCGTCGATGTGCCCATCGTAGCGGATGGGTGTGTCGGGGGCGATGGGTAATTTCAGGAAGCCGCCAAACGCCCCTCCGATCAGGCGGCTTTTCTCAACGTTCAGCTCAAAATCACTCAGCGACATCGACCAGCCCGAAGCGGTCATGCCGTAAGGATTAGTTGGGCGGTGCATTCCGATCTGCCCACTCACGCCCTGCCGGTCGAACAGCAAATGATTGGCGTCGATGGATAGCCGTCCTGGGCTATCGGCGGGTTTAAATTCTTTGGGCAGGATCAGCTTAAAGGCATCGATGTACACCCCCCGCCAATTGCTGTTGCCCGGAGCCGCATCGGCGACCTGATTCTGGGGATTGTCGAAATACCCCGGCGGAAACACCACGCCCGGCGAATTTCGGGTATCGCTCAAATCCAGCGATGCGCCCGTTAACGCAAAACCAAACTTCGGGTATTTAGTGATCGCAAATGGCTGACTGAAACTGATGTCAGCCAGTAAATCACCGAATTCGGGAGCATCGACCCGAAACCGGGCTGACACTCTTATATCAGGTATTACTTCTCCGGTCTGGATATTAATCGGAACCACCAGTGAACGCTCAAAAATAACCTCGGCGGCTACGCCCAATCCAACCAACTTCACGCAACTGACGGTAGCATACGTCAGCGCATCAGTAGCGCCCGTGTAGCGGTTGAGTCCTCCAATAAATCGCAGCGTCATGTTGCCCAGCGGTTGCACAAAGTCCCCCAGCAACACCAGTTTGAAGTCACCCGCCAGTCCTCCATCCCGGCTGAAGACGACATCATCTGCACCGAAGAACAATTCCCGTTCCTTAATGCTCGAATTGGGATCGGGCGACGGAATTTTCAGCCGGACATAAACGGTCAATAAAGCTCTGTCGGCCAGAAAACGCACTTTCAGAATACCAATCTCCAGCGAACCGTTACCACTTCCCAACGCTTTGCGGAGGCCCACTGGCAACACCGTCAGATCACTCCCGCGCAGGCTATCGACATACCCGCCCCGGCTGTCGAGGTAACTGAACAGGCCCGCAGCCGTATCGCGCTCCGATTGGGCCGCTTCGCTGACATGAGCGCCATATGCCAGCCCTTCTGTCTGGAGGTAGGCGGTTCGGGCTGCCAGGCGGGCTTTAGTTTCGAGGATGGATAGCATCAGCGCGGGCGAAAGCTGGCTCTGACCGGTGCCCCAACCGGGCTTGGCCGCTAACGGAATATCGTTGGTGGGGGCCGTGGCTGCTCCTGCCTGGGGAAGGACCAGCGTTACCCAGAGAAAACAGGCACTCAGCAGCCGCGTGAGAAATGTAGCGATTGGGTTCATACAGAATTAGTAGGCAAAGTGGGTGCGGGTCCAGCCGTTGAGGGGACAAAACAGGGCACAAAAAGAAGTTTGGAGGGATTAGTCGAGGAGCCGGGTCGCCCGTATCTGGTACGTAACTGGATGGACGCCACCCAGTTCATTGAGCGTAATACGCAGACTGTCAGCTACCCGAGTCGCCACGCCCCTAAGGGTTCGGCTTTCGGTCGGGGGGCGTTGCGGAAACACCGTTAACAATCGGGGCTGAACCGTAGCCATCAAGGGTTTAGGAAAGAAATTGTTCCGGTGGAGCAGGTCGATTTTCACCGAATCGGGGTGGGGATGTTCGCCAATGAGCACTGTAAATCGATCATACGTCTGGACCGTCGTGCTGGTTCCCACCTGTCGAATCAGTGTCAGGCTGCCGATGTAGCCTCCTGGAAAAGAAACTGCTGGCTCCGGGTCGGGCTGTTTTGCCTGGCAGGCACTCATTAGCCATAGTACAGAGAGGGTCAAGCCATGAAGCCTGTAGGAGTAACCGAGAAAAGAATTGGTAACGGGGGGGTACATACGTTTGTTCATCTGGATAAAGAATAGTACTCGGAGGCATCAGTCAGCAACTGACCGTAAACCAGGATTTCAATTTATGTTCTGGTATGTGTCCTAACAGACCAGAACATAAATGATAAAAACTTAGGGTGATAGCAACGAGTTAATCAAGTGTATATAGTAATAAACCACCTAAATTTGGTTTTTAACTATACTATATACTACATAAATCTTGCCAATGGTTTCATCCAGCAGAAAATTATTACTTTCAGACGTGGCCAACCGCACAGATTGGTAAAACGTCAAGCGTTGCACCGTCAGTGGATTGGTCGTTCCTGTGCCTCCACGAATGCTGAGCCGGGTTGTGGCCGCGTTGTTAAGGACATAGTCGGCATCAGTGGGCCGAACCGACCGCTGAAAGCGGACTGGATTGGGCATCGGCTCTACGCCGATAACTGTTTGGCTTTTCAATTTCAGGTCGGCATCAAACTGGAGCACAAGCACATCGCTGTAAATTTTGCCTGACTCAATGGCTACTGACGCGGGGGCCACCGCCGGTGGTGCCTGGCCGGTTATCTGGTTCAGCCTGTTGGCAAAACCCATCAGCCGAGAGGTGGTAGATGTGAGGGCCGGGGCCGAAGCAGGGGCACTGCCGCCGCCCGGTGCATCGGCCTGGCGTTGCATCAATAGCCAAACCTCACCATTGGCGTCCATAAAGGAATCAATGTAGTGAGCACCTGAATAATTTGCCCATCCGGTACGCTGCCCACTGCTGACTACGCCGGTCGGCGTGTCGATGACTTCGGTCGAATGCTTTGCTACCTCGCTATTAGGCATACTGTTGACTAACGTAGCCTTGCCCGCTTTGTGGGTGACTTTGTAGGCGCCGATGCGCCGGGCCGTTAGGCTGGTGGAGGTGGCCGTGCTGGTGGTGGCACTGGTGCTGGTTGGCTCGGTCCAGCGGTAGCTGTAGCCGCTCAGGTCCTGCCCGTCGAGTTCTTCTACTGAGAGGGTGAGACTGCCCAGCCCACCGCCTACGCGGGGAATCAGGTCCGTTTCAGTCGGTGTGGCATCGACCGCTTTGATGCGGATGTTTTATGTCAATAAGCCAACCCCTCTCAGAGCCAGCCTGGTGGCCGGGCCCCACTCCCACGACCGGGGCCACTCCACCGCCCGGCTCTGGGGGTTGGTAACATCTGTTTTCTGGTAGGTCAACGAACAGCAGGCTCAGCCGTTACCGGGCCATAGGGGTGATCGAGGTTAAGCGATCACTCAGAGGTATTATTTTCTGGCCTATTTTAGACCAGATGATGCGCTGTCATAATCTCATGATAGGCAATAGGCATCACTACAGGACTATTAACTTTTTCTGTAGCAATCTACATCTCTTCTCAGGGGCATGTCCACCAAATTCAACATATACAAGGTATAAGCAGTGAAGGTTTATATAAACTGGACAACCGTTATAAGGATAGAATTGAGCAGCAATTGGTGCTTCTGACGACCAATAGTTTTCTTCACCAGGAAATTCATTTGTACTAATTGAATTCTTGAAAAATGTCAAATTGGCTACAAATTCCAATTGTTTTTCAAAATCAGGATATAATTTACTCCACCCCAAATAACCCTTTGATTTTTTTTGGCATTCTGCTACAGACAAATTTTCATCGTCAAGTAGTTGCATTAGCTCAGGCCAACTTATTTCTTTTTCCATTTGGCAAAGTGTTAGAAGTTTTTCAGTTTCTCTGACTGAAATAGCTTTTTAATGCCAAACTCTCATAAACCATAAGCGTTCAAAAGGTTTACACTAAGTACAGCTAATTCATTTAAGTACTTTTTAGCAGTTTCATATGTGTCTGAATCCCACTCAAATTCATCAAAATATCGGCTCAAACCAGCAGTACTTGCAGACATAGTTTGAACATCACTTTCTGTCTTATTAATAGCACTTTTCATAGCTATATCGTAAGCATTTCTTACGGACAAGACATAGCTTCTAGCTTCGCCAAAAGACTCTATATTGTGTTCTAAAAAGTCAGCATAACTTTTTAGTCTGAACAATATTTGTTCCCATATTTCCGATTTATTTACCATGTCAATTTTGTTTGTTTAATTCCATTCACAAATTCTGGTTCATTGAGCACTGTTTTGGGAATAAATAACTGTTCTGTTCCTCCTGGTAAGTATGGGCTTAAGATACCGTCAGTTATTTGTTGACGGGCAGTATTTCCCCGCCATACTTTAAGTGTTTTGCCAGACGGGACAGTGTATTCATATATATTGCTGAAACTGTTCCACTCTGGCCTCACAGCAGTTCCTCCTATGACATCTCCAACATTGGAAGGTTTTTGTATAGTCCAATAGGGGCCGTTAGCTCTACCTCCGGTTACTCTCTAAATTTTGGTTCCCGCTGGTAGCTCATCTGCAAAAGCATTAACAAAATTTCGAGCATCATCTAATGGCAAATCTAAGGCAGAGTTACCCCAAACAGGATTAGATTTCGCAGCTTTCAATCCATTGTTAGCGTAATAACCATTAGCAACTCCAGGAATATTATACCAATCTTTAATAAGTGCACGTTGGTGATATATGCTTTTTGCTTCTGATAACTGCTTGAGTAGGCCTGCTTTATCTGTAGAGTTTGAAAATGCCAGTTTTAATTTGCCAGCATCTAATCCATTTTCGATGAAAGCAGTAAGTTTAACTTTGGTTCCTACACCCAGCAATGCTTCCACTTCATCAAGCCAGGCTAAGTTTCCTCTTAGGAGTGCTTTTACAGCATCATCAATTTGATTGCTTTTTATTTTACTGGCAACTTCCTGTAATGCCTCTTTCGTAACAATCAGTCCAGACTTGCCTATACTCTGGCCAAACGCCTTTGCCGCTTTCGCAAACTTACTGGCTCCTGGGGCCAACACACTCAGGGTGAATGCAGTAAACTTGCCCCGGCTATAGGCACACTCGTCGTCGGCCAATGAACCACTGCCAGTACACTCGCAGACCTTCGTGGCAAAACTTTTGATGTTATTGTAAAGAGCAGTTGTACCACCTAACAGATCGGTCAGCACTAATTGCAGGGCATTGGAACAACTGTTAAAATTCGATAAATCCCCTGTTACGGCCAGTTTCAGCGATGAGCAATCTAAAAGCCCCTGATAGCGGTGCTCGCCTTCGAGGATTTGCCGTAAGTTGTCACTCAGCGACTTCTTGATCTCATCGACTAAGGTCTGAACGTCAATCTGACTCAGTAACTCATTCAGAAAGCCCTCAGCAAACATCTGCACACAACGCGAATTGCCCGCTAATTTGAAAACAGTGGCATGAGAGCGGGCCTTGTCAAGCTCGGTATTCTCCCGCAGGAATTTGATGACCGTTAAGGCAATATCGGTTTGCTCCTGGGTACATTCTTTTGCCTTCGCGAATTCGGTAGCGACTTGCTGACCCAAAGCGGCCCAATCGGTTGAACCAGCCCTTGCCGCCCGTCGTCCGTTGGGGGAACCAGCAATTGTTTTTAGCTGATTATAGTCCTGGATAAGCTGGTTCTTTTGGGTCTCACTCAGACACGTTGCCTGGGCTAACAACGAATCCAGTTCGGCTTGCCCGGCCACTAAGGAATCCCGGATGGCACTGGCATTTGCAGTTGGATTGGTTAAGAGTTTATTGACGTTGGCTAATTTATTTTGGAAAGCCCCGAATCGCTCAGCAATGGAGGTAAAATAATGATTGGCCTGATTGAGTAGCTTGTCCACATCGGCCACATTGCCCCAACTGGCATCAAACTTGGACTGAACGGTGCCGCTCCCCGTGTACTCATAACAATCGTTTATGCCCGCATCGGTGAAGTCCACGGCTATCCTGTTGTCACCCAGATACGGGATCAGTGTGTAGCCCGTGCCCGTCCAACTCCCTGAGCCGCCCCCCGTTACTTCCACCACAATCACGTCGAAGTCACCCGTGCGAATCGTGTCACCGGGGGCTAAGCTGCTTAGGGCCACACTGCCCGCGTCCAGAATGGGTGCCGCAGGCGTGGTGCCGCAGGCATAGCTGTGAGCTACCTGTTTACAAGGTTTGGCCCGCAGCGTGGTCTAGGCTACCAGCGTGTCAAGGCCGTTGGTGAGTGTCACTTTGTATTCGCCGATACGAGTGTTATAAAACCAACCTTACTCCGAGCCGGGTGTGCTGGCCGGGCCAAACGCCCACGACCGGGGCTATAGCACCGCTCGGCTCAGAGGGTTGGTTATCTATCTGTTTTCTGGTGGGTCAACGAACAGCAGGCTCAGCCGTTGCCGGGCCATAGCGAGTGATCGGATGATCACTCATTACTTTATAGAACCGGTCTCAGACCGGATGATATAGTGAAGACTATGCCATACGGAAGAGGTAGGTGTATTACCTTGATTCACCAATTCATTCAGGGAACGACTTACTTGGTAAACTTCCCAATTGCTTTTCCACGAATAGCAGAATCAATTTCGGAAAATAAAATAGTGGTAACAACTTCATATTTTTGTTTTTCCAAAAACTCTCTATCCCACTGCTTTGTATAATACTGGGTATAGTCAAGTCTTAATGTTCGCATCCATTCCATGGTGATGCGATGATGTATGTAGGCAACATTGAAGTGGGTTAAATGGCCAAGGTGCTTAACCTGATCGAAACTGGCACTTTCTTTATAGTAGTAAGCCAGAGACCCATCAAAGTATACATTCCATTTGGAGTTTCTGGGAATTTCGTAATACGAGAAGGGTTCATCGTATTTCTCCAAAAGTTTTGATTCGGGGATTATTCTATCAAACGATGTGATTGGCAGATACCCCAAGGCTTTCCATTTGCTATCTCCTTTCCGTTGCGGAGGTTTACCCATAAATAAGAGGTGGCTGGTAAGCATATCAATGGAGCTGAAAAACTCAACATCAAATTTAGAGATTGGTTGGTCACTTCTCAGGTTAAGGATTTTCATAATAAAAGATGGGAATCCCGTATCTAAAGGACGCGGATCAATCGTTTGTACGTAGGCAAAGCCTAAATTCTCCATCATGGGTACTTCCCATACTAAACCATCATAGGGATACTCGTCTTTGTATTTCATGGTTCCTCACAACAATTAGGTTCGTTACTGTACTCATTACCAGAGAACTTCATCCCTCCTGCTCGATAACTCTCATTAGGAATTTGTTTGATATAAGGCTGTTTCCATTTAGGATATTGTTCGTTAAGTTTTCGTTCTCCTGCCTGTAGCCTTGTGTCAAATACATCCCGATGACGCGCTGTTGAGTTAATCAGATTGTCAACTTGGGTGCTAAGATAAGGAGTCTGCAAGCCTGGGCTATTCAGGTTAATAATAGCCTGCTCAATACCACGAGCTTCACCCTTCTTCAGATTGTTGAAAATTATCGTAAATTCCGATGCTTGAATATCGCCGGATTTATACCTCCCTGTAGAGCCTATGACGAGTGCAGGATCGATAGTAGAGATGCCTACATATTTTAAGCAATGGTTCACTCCTTTAAACTCACCCTTACACTTATAATTTCGTCTGCATATATAGACTAAGTACTTATTGCCGTCGTCTTCGATATCAAGAGCGGTTTGCGGTCTCTTGCCTGGTTCGGGTTCTATGTCTATATCGGATTCTACTTGGCTATAATCAGGCGTTACTGCTTCTGGCTCAATTATTTGCCTGGCTTGCTGATCCCGCAAGAATTTCACTTCAGCATCCCCACCAGCAGTAGTCGGTGTAAGAATGAATTGGGCGACCATCATGGGAGTCGAACCAATTACTCGCAATGCTTTTAGTAAACCAATTGATTTACCTGCATTTTGACCTACCGCTTTAGTGACTTTTACGAGTCGTCCTTGCTTATCTACTGCTAAATAGCCGGTGCCTTTCGTTTCAGGCCGCAAATCAGTAACCTTGATAAGCTTCTTAATTGGAGGGTCTTGGAATGTATCTAAATAATCGGCGTAAATAGCTGTTATTATAGCTTCACTTTCAAGATAGCTTTGTAACGCATCCGCTTTCGCCACCAAATCACATGAAGTAGAAGCGACACGAGCTCGAGCTCTACGTGCTCCGCCATTATTTACCTGACTACAAGCCAAAAACTCATCAACTTTCGAGAGTAGTTGTTGCTTTAAAGTGTCAGCAAGCGTCGTATTATCAGCTATTTCACTGCGAATTTTTTGAACCAGTGTAACAGCTTGATTATACCTTGCAGTCGAATCAGACAGATTGTTCTGTACTAAATCGACAATTTCAGCAGATAATTTTTTTAAGGAATTGAGTTGGTCTCCTAATAAACTATCCAAGCTAACAACTCCACCCCAACTGGCATCAAACCTGGACTGCACCGTGCCCCCGCCCGTGTACTCATAACAATCGTTGATGCCCGCATCGGTGAAGTCCACGGCAATCTTGTTCTCGCCTAAATAGGAAATCAGCGTGTAGCCCGTGCCCGTCCAGGTGCCCGAACCGCCACCCAGCACTTCCGTCACAATCACATCGAAGTCACCGGTGCGGATAGTGTCGCCGGGGGCTAAGCTGCTTAGGGTCGCACTGCCCGCGTCTAAGATGGGGGCCGCCGGGGTCGTGCCACAAGCATAGCTGTGGGCCACCTGTTTACAGGGTTTGGCCCGCAGGGTGGTGTAGGCCACTAAGGTATCACTGCCGTTGGTGAGGGTGACTTTATACTCGCCGATGTGCCGGGCCGTGAGCGTGGTGGAGGTGGCCGTGCTGGTGGTGGCACTGGTGCTGGTGGGTTCGCTCCAGAGGTAGCTGTAGCCGCTCAGGTCCTGACCGTCGAGTTCTTCCACCGAGAGGGTGAGACTGCCCAGCCCACCACCCACGCGGGGGAGCAGGTCGGTTTCGGTTGGTGTGGCATCGACCGCTTTGATGCGGATGTTGAGCGGGCCACGCGCACAGCGCACACTGACCGAGCGTACACCCGCCCGGCAGGTGTCGGCACCAACGAAAGCGTAGGCATCCACCCGGTAAACACCATCCACCAAGCCCGTAAAGCTGGCCGGGCTGCTGCTCAGGGTGGCCACCAGCGTGGTTTGCTGGTAGAGACTGATGCGGAGACTGCTCCCGGCGGGTTGGTTGAGCAGCTTCACCGTGATGTTGCCCCGGTGGGTGCTGTCGGCGATGGTCGAGTCGCAGCCCACAACGGGGTCGCCATCGAAACTCATCTGGCAAGCCGTTCCCAGCGAAACGCTGGTTTGGGCCGTAGCCGTGCAACCCCCTGGTGTGGTGGCCACCACTGTGTACATACCATTACTGGCCGTGCTCGTCGTGGGCAGGGTGGGGTTGGCCTCGGTGCTGGCAAAAGTAGCTGGTCCACTCCAACTGTAGGTTGCTCCGCTCAGATTCTGGCCGCTGGCACTCAGGCTCAGGGCGTTGCCCACCCCCACCTGCCCCGCCGGGCTGTTGCTGCTGGCCCACAGCGAAGGCACTCCCGAAATAGTGAGGGGGGGGGCACTGCCTTCCGTGATGGGATAGTCGCTCACTACCCGTAGCTGATAGTTGCCCGAAGCCGTAGCGGACGGAATAACGACGCCAATTGGGCTGCTCGTGCCACTGCCCAGCGTGGTAAAAGTGGCAAAGCTGCCCGTTGCATCCGAAAGCTGGACGGTGTAGACATTGCCGGTCGTAAACGTACCCGTCGTCGAGAAGGGCACAGTGAGACTGGCCCCCCCACACACCACCGATGGACTCAGGGGCTGGGTGCTAATGACGTGGGTGCTGCCCCCAACGGTGATGAGCACCACCTGATGCCCGATGCAACTGCTGGTGGCCTGAGCCGCCACCGTATAACTACCGCTTTGGCTGGTGGCCGCCCCCAGAATTTGCAGGATGGGACCCGATTGGGTGAACCCCGCCGGACCGCTCCAGGTATAGCTTACGCTGCCCGGTGCCGAGGAGAGGGCCGTCAGGGAGATGGTTTCCCCCACGTTGTAGCTGGTGCTGCCCGTCACACTCAGGCTGTTGCCCACCGTGACGCGAATCTCATTAGAGCGATCACTAACGACTTGCCCTTCGGCGCACAGGGCCGTATAATTGGCCGTAGCGTTGGGCGTCAACAGGATTGTTTGACCGGTATGTCCACTCGACCACTGCACGGTCTGGCCCGTCGAACAGCCATTTGCCGACAGCGTCACCGATTCCCCGGCGCACAGGAGCGTAGCTGAGGTTTGGATGATGGGTGCCTGTGGGTTTGAGTAGGTGGCCGTTACGGTAGCCACTCCACCGGAGCAGCCATTACCGGCTTCGCAGCGGGCCGAATAGGTCGTGGTTTGGGTGAAGGGCAGTATCCAGATGTTGCCCGTAGCCGAGGTGCCGCCCGGCCCGCTCCAGCGCACCGTCTGGTCCGTCGCGCAACCTGAGGCTGTCAGGGTAATGCTCTGAGTCGTTGACACACCCGCTACCCGCGCCGTGAGAGCGGGGAAGTCGGACAAGGTCATTTCGGTAACGCTGGTGCTGGCGGTGGTCAAACAACCGGCCCCGTTGTCAATGGTGACGCTATACGGTCCGGTCAGGGCGGTGCTGATACTGGCCGTCGTGGCTCCCGTCGACCACAAATAAGTACTGCCTGCGCTGGCGGTCAGTACGGTTGACTGGCCGGAGCAAATGTTCAGGTTGCCGCTAATGCTGGCGGTGGGTTGCTGCCCCTGACACTCACACGAGTTGGCCCCGATGACTTCGGTGCTGATAATCTGATTGAAGGTGGGCGAGCACTCATTGGCATCCCGGTACCGGCGCACCTTATTGACTCCGTCGCAGACTTCGTCCTGAACCACAGGCTGTTGGCCTGTGCCCCGGCATTCGCACGAATTAGCCGCAATGACCTCCGTGCTGATAATCTGATTGAAGGAGGGCGAGCACTCGTTGGCGTCCCGGTACCGACGCACCTTATTGACTCCATCGCAGACCTCATCGGCCACTTCGGGCTGCTGGCCCGTGCCCCGGCATTCGCACGAGTTAGCCGCAATGACCTCCGTGCTGATAATCTGATTAAAGGTGGGTGAGCACTCATTGGCATCCCGGTACCGACGGACCTTATTCACCCCGTCGCAGACTTCGTCCTGAACCACAGGCTGCTGGCCCGTGCCCCGGCATTCGCACGAATTAGCCGCAATGACCTCCGTGCTGATAATCTGATTGAAGGTGGGCGAGCACTCGTTGGCATCCCGGTACCGGCGGACCTTATTCACCCCGTCGCAGACTTCGTCCTGAACCACAGGCTGCTGGCCCGTGCCCCGGCACTCGCAGGCGTTGTACTCTACTACTTCACCAGGTGCAGTAACATTGTAATTAGGGGAACACTCGTTGGTATTTATATATAGTTTCCGCTTATCTGTGCCGTCACAGGTAGTTGCTCCGAACCATTCCCAAACATCATGGTGAGATTTACAATCACAGGTATTTGCTTCTAATAAATCGCCTGTTGCATAGAGGCCATAGCTGCCTGAGCATGGATTTACATCCTGTAGGCGTTTGTATTTATTGCCGTTTTCGCACCAGGTAAGCTGGCCATTCCATTGGTAACTGGGGAGGTTACTTTGACAGGCACATGGGTTAGCCGCGCAAGGATCGACTGGACAACCATTAATCGTTACCGTGCCACTATAAATACGATTATTAGGGCAACCGGCAGGCTTACACCAGGCGTAATAGGTGCCAGGCTGGTAGATCGTGAAGTGGGCCACATTATCACTTCCGGCAGTAGTTGTACCTAAGCTATTCCCATTCCCATTATACCAAATGACCGAGCCAACACAAAAAGAAGCCGTGAGGTCAACGGAGGAGCTTGCTGCAACACGGGCCTGTGGGTTGCCAACAAAATCAGTTACGTCATCAGTGCATATATTATCCGAGCTTGAGGAGATGTAAATAGGGTAATCGTCTGCATTACAATCTTCTACGAGATTTGTAGTGGGCAAGTTCGGATTAGGCGCATTGGCAACATCGTAAGGTAGTTTCCGATAGCAGGTAGGATGGGTCTTTTCACGTATATAGATAAATCCTTTTTGATAACTCGGGGTTACTGTGCGGGAGCTACTAAATATAAGGCTATCGGTGCTGTATTCATATGCTGATAGTGAATCTTTGATGTAAATAGTTATGGTGACGGTCTTCCCTTTCTTGGTTGATGTCGTGGTATAGCTGAGTCGAACCGACTTTTTTACTGCCTGACAAGTCGTATCTGTTACCGCCTTTTGCCTGGCTCGTTGATTGTTGCTAGTCGTTTCTGAGTAGGTGCTTATGCTGATTTCCTGTTTCTTCTCGAAATAACTGGTGCCTAAGACTTCTTTAGGTCCCCGTAGCAACGTGAACGTCGCATCTTTAGTGGGTTTGCTGAATTTACCCCGTAGTGTATACGTTACTAAAACCGGTCCACCCGTTCGCAGTTCTGCCCCGATATAATCGTGATAGTCTCCTCCAGTCTGCTCAAACCCATCGGGCATGAGTACCTTCAGGCTAAATGATCGCTGCTCGTCAAAAAAGAACAGTTGCCTGGGCGAAATCGGTAACAAGTCTGCCGTGATGGTAATCCCAAATTCCTCGTTCAGGTTAACCGAGTCTTTGGAAGGCCACATCCTGAATCGAATGGGGTCGGGGCCTGCCAGTCTCCGAATAGATCCTGTCTGGGGACTCAATAGGGGCGTAACGGCTGAAAAAGGGCGCGGTCCAGTATGACTTACCACGGCAAGGTTACCTGGTGCGGAGAGAGTCGATTGATAGGAATTGGCGGGAAGGAAAGACTTACGTAGTGCAGGCTTTGGCGCAAAACGCATGGCTCCCGGCCGAGGGGGTAATTTTGCCGTCACAGGCGGGTGATCCTTGGGATCATCCCTTTTTGCATTTACGCTGAAGAAGAGTGATGTAGAGAAAACTAAAAGAAGAGCCAGTAAAAATTGTTTCATACGATGGGTTACGAGTAACTGCCTGAGATTACTTAGTCTCAGTAGGGAAAAGGTCAGAAATGGTCTAAATTTTTTTTGTCGGGAAGGCGCTCAGATTAGCGTTAGCCTAAAAATCCTCTCAGGCCTATTTCGAAGGGATAGGCTGGCAAAATAGATGCCATGACTACCCAGTTTTGATCCAGCAAGAGCTTTTTATAGTATTTAATAGTAGTATAGACTACTTAATAGTGGCCAGAATTGCGGTTGTAGTTTTCTGGCACTGAGTGATTTAAGATTTTATGGATCTGACTATGCCACTCTATTTTTTATTTTGCCTAATTGTTTTTATACCAACTCTCCATAAAATATACTTAATGGTATTTTTGAAAAATGTCCCGTTAGCGGTTACCCACAAAAAGGATACCAGTTAAGCAAACGAAGAAGAGTAGCCTATTCATGTATAGAAGCGCTGAGACCGGGGCGGGAAGGTAAATGAATTGGCAGATTGACAAACAAAAAAACCGGACTATCGGGAAGGTAGCCCGGTTTTTTTGTTATCTATAAAACACCATCACCTGCACAGATGACAAACTTGCTCTTTCCTACCGATTTTTCGGCCAGCACTGAGGCAGCCCTCAGTTGGGTGCGGCTCCTGGCGCACAAAACCGGCGCAACCATTACGCTGCTTCACGTTTACATGCCTATGATTCCTGACACTACGCTGCCTACAATCGGCGATCCGGGTCTGGGACTGATGGCCTCGCAGGAAATTGAAGCTATCAGCCGGGAACGGTTGGGCCAATTAGCCAATGAACTCCGCGCTGAAGGCTTATCGGTGGATGTCGATTGGCGCATTGGTTCAGTCGATGAAGGTATTTTAGAGGCCGCCCGCGAGCGTTCGGCTGACCTGATTGTGATGAGCCGCACAGGCCTGAATACGTTCTTCGACCGGCTGGCCGGCAGTGCAGTTACCGGTGTGGCCGACGAAGCCCAGTGTCCAGTACTGATTATACCGACCACGCCCGAAGGCCAGGCCATCCGCCCGGCGCAGGTGAATACCATTGCGTATGCCATGCAGACCCAAACGACCCAGAGTTTGGTGACGTTTCAGACCGAGTCGCTGGTAAAGACGTTTGATGCTCAGTTGGTTATTCTGACCGACGATCAACTCGATAAGGTCCACGCCGACCTGATTGTGATGCAATTGTACCCACAGTCAGGCTTTCTGGACGGAATTCTACACCCGAATCATGCGGCCCGGTTGATTGAAAAGTCCGACGTGCCGCTGTTAGTTTACCACCCCCGCAACGAATAATAGCCTGCTAAACCGACAACTGTTCTGCGATGCGCTTAGTTGGCAGGGTCATGAAGTACAAATCCAAACCCGGCGCCCACACGTCGGGTTTTGTGTATTGTACCTGGAAACCGAATTTCTCGAAAAAACGATAGGCCACCTGCGACGTTTGACTCTCAACGAGCTGAATACCACTGTGTTGCCGGATTAGCGTCAGATTATGCAACAGTAAGGCCCCACCGACGCCCAGGCCTTTGGTGTCGGGATCGGCAAAAATCCAGCAGATTCGCGCGGCTTCTCCATTTCGCGTTTCATACCAGCCACAAGCGCCTACGACCTGTTCGTTGTGCTCGGCAACAAAATACGGGTCGGCGTTGGTCTGTAAAAAACCAGCGTAGTCGGCAATCTCATTTTCAGCGAAGGCCACCGGCACGTTTTTTCGGAAAACGGCCAGTAAATCGTCGGCATCGGTGGGTCGATAGGGGCGGATCGTCATGAGTACAAAAATAGAACCATTTGCTCTTCGTCGTAATACGTATTTCCGTTTTTGATGGCGTTGCGTTCCAGTGAAAACGAGCAAAACCCAAGTTTCTCGTATTGCCGTTTCGCCAGGCTATTCGTAGAGATTACCGTCAGGTTTATCTGTTCTAAATCAGGTACTGATCGCGCCCGTCGGATGGTTTCTTCCAGCAAAAGCCGCCCTAAGCCCCGCCCACTGTATTGTTCGGCTACGTACATCCGAAAAAGCAGTCCTTTGTGCCGCAGTTTTTCACGGGTTTTCCCTTCACGCTGGAAACTCACCACCCCCGCCAACGTGTCCGTGTCGGTAAGTAGGCCCAGTGTGAAACTGTCGGCTTGTTCGCTGGTTGGAAAAGATTCAGTGGCCTGGTCGGCGGGCGTGATACGAAAACAGTTCCCATGCTTTCGTAACCCCTCCATAAAAAACAGATCGTACCCAAAATTACGGTGATCTGTCAGGTCAATCAGTCTCATGCTAAGTAAGCAGGTAAGGGAATGCTTTCTTCTCCGTCGCGTGGAATCGGCGTTAGCCGCACGGTTTGCAGCGGCACCACACCCGACCAGGTGGGTAGATCAGCATCTTCGGGATCATCATTAGGGCCACCCGTCCGGACTTTGGCCGAAGCTTCGGCTAATGAAAAGGCCAGCACGGTCGTTTTCCGCATTTCACTGTCGGTAGTGGGGCGCAGATCATCCCACCGACCTGGAATCAGGTGGTCGGTAATGAGCGCCAGCACGTGCATACGCTCCGCGTCGTCGGTCACTTTTTGGGCATTGGCGAAGATGACCACCGACCGATAGTTGACCGAGTGATGAAACGCTGATTTGGCTAAAACCAGTCCGTCGGCCACCATCACCGTGATACAGACGGGACCGCCTTTTTCGATTTCGCGGAGGAAATGACTGCCCACCGATCCATGAATGTACAGTTTGTCGCCCTGCCGGGCAAAAGCCGTTGGAATGGCCATCGGTTGCCCATCGACCGCGTAGCTGACGGTACAGAACAGGGCGTCGTCCAGAATGGGATGAATGGTAGCCTCATCATAATGAGCGCGTTTCGCTAAACGGCTGGGGGTTGTGCGGGTAGTTTGCATAAGCGTAGAGACGCAATAAGTTGCTACTTAATAGGTCAACAGGTTGCGTCAGTTTAATTTACAGGACAAAAATCGTAAATTTCCGGTCTATTCAAATCGTCCGGTTTGTAAATTATTGATAGTCCGGTTTTCTACTAACCAATCCTGATGCTTCCGTTTAAATCGCTGATTCAACTTGACCGTTCCCTGACTACGCCTGTTTTTCTACAACTAAGCGACCAACTTGGTCAGCTCATTCGGGCGGGTACACTCGCGCCCGGTCAGCGATTGCCGGGTTCGCGGCAACTGGCGATGCTGCTCCAGTTGAACCGCCAGACCATTGTGGCCGCTTATGAGGAGGGGCTGGCCCAGGGCTGGCTCGAAAGCCGCGCGGGGAGTGGCACCTACGTGGCGGCTCATGTCCCGGAAGTTAAGCCGCAGGCGTTAACACCCGACCTGAGGAATGCCATACCCCGAAGATATGGCATTACTGATGGGCAGCCGGGTTATGCCGTTGAGTCGCTGACGTTTCTGGATCGGCCCCTGCTCCTGATGCAGTCGACGGGGCTGCGGTTAGACGATGGCTTTCCTGATATTCGACTGGCGCCAATGGCCGAGCTAAGCCGGGCCTATCGGTCGTATTTTCGCTGGGGCAATCCGCAGGCTCATTTCGGCTATACCGACACGAAAGGGCATCCACTCCTTCGCGAACAGCTTTCCACGCATCTCAACGAAACGCGCGGTCTGCAAACGACGCCTGATAATCTGCTCATTACGCGCGGCAGCATCATGGGCCTGCACCTCACGAGCCAGGTGTTGCTTCGGCCAGGCGATGCGGTCGTGACGGGAGAAACAACCTGGGCCGGGGCTACCATGAATTTCCGGAAAGCGGGGGCAACGGTCCTGACCGTGCCGGTCGATCAGCAGGGAATCGACGTCGACGCGCTGGCGGCTATCTGTCAGAAGCAAGCCGTCAGACTGGTGTTCGTAACGCCCCATCACCATTATCCAACCACCGTAACGCTTCGGCCCGACCGGCGTATTCGGTTGTTGCAACTGGCTGAACAATACGGATTTGCCATTCTGGAAGATGATTACGACTATGATTTTCATTACCTGAGCCGCCCCATTTTACCGTTGGCCAGCGCCGACCGGTCGGGCATGGTTGTCTATGTCGGGTCGCTGACGAAATCGGTCGCTCCGGCTTTTCGGGTTGGGTATGTTGTAGCGCCAGCGGCACTCATCGATGAGTTGGCCCGGTATCGGCGCATCATCGACCGGCAGGGCGACCCGATGCTCGAATTTGCTATTGGTCAGCTACTCAAAACGGGCGAACTGAAACGCCACTTCCGGAAAGCGCTGCGGACGTACCACGCCCGGCGCGACCGTTTCTGCGACCTGCTCACCATCGAATTAGCTGATGTCGTTCAGTTCACGAAGCCCGATGGTGGTATGGCGGTCTGGGCTACGTTCGACCCGGCCATCGACATGGACGTAATGGCGCAGCGGGCCAGTCGGGAAGGGCTTTTATTGGCGAGTGGAGTCTCACACAATCCACCCGGTCAGCGGCTCAACAGCACGCGGCTGGGGTTTGCATCGAGTACGGAGGACGAGTTGGAACGGAGTGTCGCCGTATTGAAAAAGGGGATTGCCGGAGTTCAGTAAGCGATTTCTTCATCGTCAAGCAATTGCTTGATATTCAGAATGCAATCGTCCAAAACGGCAATGTTTTCAGACCAGTTAACCACATACCAGGTTGGGTCGTTGCGGTCGATAACGTAGACTTTCTGCGTGCCGGTAATAATCCAGAGCACCTTCTCAACCGCACGGGCGGCCCCGGCCAAAATCGAGGAGTTTTTGCGATTTCCGCATGATGTACTCGTCGGCTTTGCTGGGAAAGTCGGACAGGTCAGCCTTAATGTCTACTTCAATCACGATTTTGGGGGCTACGTCGAAGTATTTTCCTTTGAGTTTACCGAGTTTTTCTTTCTCAAAAATAACGACATCGTTACCGAGCTTATCCTTCAGGGCCAGATGCAAACCAATCTCGTTCGTCGCCAGCAGGTACTTTTTTCGATTGATGAGACTGTATAAATGACCATTCAGCAATGACACTAAAACTCCTTGTAAATCAGAACACGACATAATTTCTTCAATTGTTTTCTTACCCGCCAGAACCTCCAGATAGCCCCTGTAATAGACGGGCTTCCCTTTCCACATTTCGTAAATGAGGGCAGGCGGAATGTTTCGGGCAGCCGGGCGACTGACCCTACGCGGTTTTTTCTCGTCAACGACTGACATACGGGTGTTGCGTTTGTGTTCTTACAAGATTAGTGAAAAAGAGGCAGGTGGGCAACTTATCGGTTCCCTTTCCATACCTTATATTTCTCCGGCAGGCATACCGCGCAGGGGCGATACCCGTGTGCAATAGCGTCAGTTTCGCTCTGAAAGAACACCCGGTTTTCGGACTTCATTCGCTTACCGACCCGGCAGGTAAGCGTGCCGTAAATCTTGCCGGGACGATGACCACCTACCCTAATCGCTTCGCTGTTTACCATCGTCACCAATGCCCGAAGCTGGGCAAAGCGTGTTGGCCCGAGTGCCATGTGCCCAATCATGCAGCATCGTGAAAAATAAGGCCCAATGTCATCCGTTGACCGCTTTTGACTTCACTGACCCCATGTTTCATGCCAATCCGATAATAGCCCCGTGCGCTTTTTGCGGGCCGAAACTTCGTGGTAAAAAGCAGAATCTGACCCTGTTCGGGTTGCAGCACAATGGCCCGCGATTGCATCCGGGGGCGTTGTTCGATTAGGACGAACTCACCCCCCGAAAAATCCTGATTGGGCTGATTCAGAAACAGTACGGCCTGGAAGGGGAAGTAGAGGTCGCCATACATATCCTGATGCAGCGCGTTCCAGTCGCCCGTTTCGTACTTCAGCATCAGGGGTGTGGGGCGGGTTTGTCCGGTTGCGTGGCAGGTGGCCAGCCACTGATCGAGGTCGGTTGGGTAGCGTTGAGCAATGCCGAGTTTTTCGTTCCAGTCGTTGGCTACCGGGACCAGCCTGGTAAATAATCCGTGCCGAAGTTGAGCTACAACGGGCGGCAATGGGTAATTGAAGTATTTATACTCGCCACGCCCGTAGCCATGTTTTTGCATCACAATCGTTTTGCGAAAGTGGTCCGATACCTCGAACAGGCCCGCCAGTGCCCGGCAGTCGTCGGGCGATAGGCACGGTGGCAGTAACGCAAAACCCGTTTCCGAGAGGATAGTCTGGTAGTCGGGCCAATTGATTTCCTGAACGGATTGCGTCATTATAGAACTGGTTTCAGGTTCCAGGTTTCAAGTTTGATTCGTCGGAGTAGCCTGGAACCTGAAACATGGAACCTGAAACACAAATGGTTAAACAAAACTTACCCGTCAACGCGGGCGGCTTCCCAGCCGAGCATGGCCTGTTTGCGGGTGGCTCCCCACCGATAGCCACCAAAGAGTCCGGTTTTTTTGATAACCCGGTGGCACGGAATCAGGTAGCCAATGGGGTTGCTGCCGATGGCAGTGCCAACGGCCCGCGAGGCTGTTGGTTGCCCGATGGCTTCGGCAATCTGGTCGTAGCTGCTCAGCCGGCCTTCGGGAATTTTCAGCAGGGCTTCCCATACTTTGAGTTGAAATGCAGAGCCACGCAAAAGTACGGGAAGGGGATTCTTGGGGCTGGTTCCGGTTTGACCAGCCGCCGGGAAAACCTGGTCGGCTAAAGATTGCACAGCGGCTGGGTTAAGTTGCAGGGAAACTTCGGGCCAGGCATCCCTTAGAATCGGTTCGGGCAGGTCGCCCTCGTTCAGAAAGTGAAGCAGTGCAATTTTTGCGTTGATAGCGCCCAGCACGTAGTTTCCGAAGGGACTCTCGAAGACACCATACAATAAGGCTAAACCCGAACCAGCCTGCTTAAACTGCCCCGGCGTAACGCCTTCAAACGTTATAAATAAATCGTGTAGCCGACCTGTACCGGAAAGACCTGCCTCATAAGCCGCATCGGCCAGCGGAGCGCCATTGCGGAGCCGGGTTTTGGCGTGTTCGAGGGTCAGATACTGGCCGAACTTCTTCGGACTAACGCCCGCCCACTCGGTGAAGAGCCGCTGAAAATGAAACTCACTCATATTCACTTTTTCGGCCAGCTCGCCCAGCGACGGCTGCTCCCGGAAATTGGCTGTGAGGTGTTCGATAGCCTGGGCAATTTGCTGATAGGTGTATGTGCTGTTTGTGTTCATTTGTTTCGGACCGACATATCGGTTGTTTGACCGCTACAAAGGTCGCTATAAGGCAATGGGTGGCAAACCCGGTTCTTGCGGAGTTAATACGGGTATAAATGATAGCCCATTAATTCGGGCAAATCTGGTTATCTTTGATTAAAACTTGCCACGCTGCACGTTTAGTTCAGTGCACGATGGCGCTCATTCGCGTATGAAAAAAGGAGTACTCTTGCTGTGGTTTATCGCTCAGGCACTGCTGCTGACTGCCCAAAACCGCTTTGGTAACGAGTGGATACAGACGGGTCAGAAATACCTGAAGATTTCGACGAATCAGACCGGTATTTACCGCCTGAGCTACGACGATATAAAAACGGCCGATGTGTCGCTTCTGCAAACGAATCCGGTGAACTGGCAGCTTTTTTTCAGAGGTCAGGAGGTGGCTATCCGGGTGGTGGGTCAGCAGGATGGTGTTTTTAATGCCCAGGACTATATCGAATTTTATGGGGAAGCCAACGATGGCAGTCAGGATTCGCTGCTCTACCGCCCGCAGAAACGCCTGCATCCCTACCAAACCCTGTTCTCTGACAAAACCGCCTATTTTCTGACCAGCAGCCCGGCACAGACCGGAAAGCGAATGCCCGAACTCAACCTGTCGGCGCAGGGCCTTTCGCCCGAACCCTTTCACCTTGAACAAACGGTTCAGGCATTCACCAGCGAGTATAGCTTCAACAATTTGAAAGGCATTGAACCGGCGTTGCAGCAAAGCTTTTTCGAGCCGGGCGAAGGCTGGTCGGGACCCCTGCTGACCACCGATTCGGTAGGCGTCGTTCAGCTAAAATTAACAGGCCGGGTGCCAGCCGCCGGGCCAATCACCCTGGAGGGCATGGTGAATGGCCGGGATAATTCATACCATTCCATTGGCGTTCAGGTGAATGCGTCTACCAAAACGCCCATCTCCCCGTTGCTTGTTCAGGGGTTCGCCAGTCAGACGTTTCAGGCTGCCATTGCGCCGGAGACTATTCAGAATGAGCAGCTTACGGTTCGGTTTATATCCGAAAAAAACGGATTTACCAACAACTTTTCCATCACCTACGCCAAATTATCCTATCCGCAGGCATTCGACATGGCTGGGCAAACCAGCAAGGTGTTTCATCTGCCGCCCAACTCGCGGGCAACGTCGCTGCTTACCATAAAAAATGTACCGTCGGCCACGGTAGCTTATGACATTACGGATAAAGCGAATTGCCGGTATGTAGTCGCGCAGGCGAGCAATGGACAAACCCAGGTAGTAGTCAATGAAACAGCCCGAAACCGGAGCCTTTTTCTAACCAGCCGGATTCTCAAACCGCTTTCTGTTCAGGTCGTCCGCTTCGCGACAACGTTTCCGAAATCGGCCGACTACCTGATTATCACGCATTCATCCCTGCGGCAGTCGGCAGAAACCTATGCTGCATACCGGACCTCGGTACCGGGAGGAAGTCACAAGCCTTTTATCATCGACGCCGACTCGCTCTACGATCAGTTTAACTTTGGCGAACGAAGCCCACTCGCACTCCGGCGTTTTGCCGATTTTATGCTGGCCAACACGGCGGTCAAAAACCTGCTGCTCATTGGGCGGGCGTATAGTTATCCGTATTTTATTAAGACGACCACCGAGGATCTGGTGCCAACGATTGGCTACCCCGGCTCGGACATTCTGCTAACGGCCGGTTTGGGCAGTTATTCGCCCAACACCCCGGCTATTCCTACGGGGCGGCTGAATGTGACAACCAACGCACAGGTGCTGACATACCTGGACAAAGTCAAACAACTGGAAGATGGCGCCAACAATGGGTTGTGGCGTAAACGAATTATTCACATCAGCGGGGGCAAAAGTGTTGGCGAAGCGCAAAGCCTGCGCCAGGCCCTGAGTACCATCGGCGAAACCTACCAAAATGGGCTTTTGGGGGGGCAAATCAGTGCATTTAGTAAAACCACGACCAATGAGGTTGAACCGATAAACATTGCTCCCTTAGTGAATGATGGCGTGAGTTTAATCACATTTTTTGGTCATGCCGGGCCAACCGTCACGGACTTGAATTTCGGGTTTGCTTCGCCGTTGGAGAATGGGTTTCGCAATCAAAACTACCCGCTCATGATTTTTAACGGCTGCGGGGCCGGTGAGATTTATTCCCGCTTCAACACGCTGTCGACCGACTGGCTGCTGGCGCCCCAGAAAGGGGCGGGCGTGGTGCTGGCGCATTCCTACTGGAGTTTTGAACAACCCACCACCCGCTACCTGACAAAATTGTATAACTCGCTGTTTGCCGATGCCACCACGCTTGGCATGCCCTTTGGCAAGGTGCAGCAACGATTGAATCAGGACCTTGAAAAAGAAGGTGTTGGCCCGTATGACGAGTCGGTATTGCTGGAGATGATTTTGCAGGGCGATCCCGCCGTGAGCATTTACCCCCTGCCAAACCCCGACTTTTCCGTCGAGCCAAAAGGCCTGTACATCCAGTCGTCGGTGGTAGGGAGTTCACTCAAAAACAGCGATTCGCTCCGGGTCGTCGTGCCCCTGGCTAATCTTGGTAAATACGTTGCCGGTCAGGTAGTTCCGGTCGCTATCCGGAAAACGATGAGTGCTGGTACTATAGTCACCAGCCTGGTTCGGTTCAATGCGTTCCGGTACCGCGATACGCTGGTGTATACGATAGCCAAAGATGAAAAACTGCAAAAAATAGAGGTCTCCATCGACCCCGATAATCAACTGACGGAGCTAAGTAAAACCAACAATACCGCTGCATTGACCATCGACTGGGCGCAGGCGCAAAGCAGCACCAGTTACCCGCTAAACGCCCTGCCCGACCGAATCAGCCCCGAAATTAATGTGTTCGTCGATGGGAAGATCCGGGAGAATCAGGCGGTGGTGGGTGTGAATCCACGAGTCGACGTTTTCGTTCTGGATGAAAACCCGCTTTCGCCGAAAGATAGCAGTGCCGTCGACGTGTACCTAAAGAGTTGTGTAACCTGTTTGCCCCAGAAACTCTCGTCGCGTTCCTTTGCGGTCTCGGCGGTTTCGGCCAATCAGCTACAGGTTGCCACCAACTTATCGCTCACAGTGGGTGGCGTTTACCAACTCGTTGTGTACGGGAAGGATGCCGCCGGAAATCAAACCCAGCCGCCCTATGTACTCGACATGAACGTAGTGGCTCAGGATGAACCCATACGGGTGCAGATTTATCCAAATCCAGCCATAACCTACGTGAAATTCGACATCACGCTGAACGTACAGGAGCTACCCGTGGAGACCCGGCTGCTGATTTACAACCAGGCGGGTCAGCGGCTTTATGAGGCCGATGTGCCGGTGTCGACGGGGAAAAACACGGTGCTCTGGCAGGCGGCAACACCGGGCGTTTATCCGTACTCGGTGCAACTCACCTGGAAAGATGGCCGCACTGAAACCCACACGGGCAAGGTTATTCATTATTGACTTAGCCGGTTAGTGACAGGTGCTACTCAATGATTTGTCCTCTCGCCCTACGGCAAGCGGTTGCTGGTGAGCAACTCCCATTTTTGGCGGGTGCCGGAGGTAATAATGCCTTTGCCAATGCAGTCGGGGGAGGATTGGCAAAAAGCCAGCGATGCGTCCTCCCGGTAAACTAAGCCCACTGCCGCTGCATACACCCGACGGTATTTCTGCTGGTTAATTAACGTTGAATCGTTGTCGCCGACAACCGAAATTGTGCGGTCGAAGAGTCGATTGCCCACGCTGAAGGCCTGCCCACCATCCTCATACCGAAGCAGCGTGTCGGGTCGGGCGTTGTAAGTATTGACATTCCAGGAAGTAGTTGGCGAAACCGGAAAAACCAGGTTCAGAATAGGTACATTGTTGTCCTGGCTGACAACTTCGGCGGGATTTTTATAAACCGTGCGAATGGCGTTGATTTGCCAGTTGGCCTGGGCTGTTTTTCTAATGGATTCTTCGACCTGAAAAATCACCTGACCGTTCCGACTGAATGAACTGCCTATTTTTTGTTGCACCTGAAAAACCTGTTTAGTTGGCGTATTGATGAGCGAATAGGTTTCCTGGGTCACCTGATAAATCCAGTAGTCGCCGGTTTGCAGGGGGAAATAGTCGGCATCAGCCGCCAGCGAATCAACGGCCTGCCGGCACCCCTGGCCAACTAAAACGAGCAGAATAAACACCCAAAAACAACTATTTTTTTGCATTTTGACCGTCATTTGTACAATTGCTTAAACAAAAATAAAGATTGTGGCACAGAGATTTATCTTACCTGCTCTGTGTAGTTCTAACTCTCTCCGTGAATCCGCTCCGGCGGCCCGGTCTGTGTCAAAATTCTTAAAAATATATGGGCGGGATTGCTGGCATACTTCGATTTGACGGGCAGGCTGTAGATCTGGACGACATAACCAACATGTCTGAGTTGCTACAGCACCGGGGAACCGTTATCAGCCGACCCATTGGCAAAGGTACGCTGCTAATGTTTGGGGGCAACGTAGAAGATAATCCGTTAGCTTCCTCGCTGGTTACTGTGGCCGATGCCGACGTCTATGAGACTCAGTCTGGCAGCCGGGCGTCGGCCGGGTACTCGTTCAGTGTAAACTTTGCTCACGCTGGCCCGGCTTCATTCAATAACCTCAGTGCCGATTTTGCGGTGGCCCTGTGGGATTTGGATCAGCAAACGCTTAGTTGTGGGCGCGACCCGCTGGGTATCAAGCCCCTTTATTATGTGCATCAACCGGGACGGTTTTTTGCCTTTGCGTCTGAAATCAAAGCGTTGCTGGTTCTTCGGGAAGTAGTCGTTAAGCCCAATGAGGCCAAATTCAGGGAGTATCTGACCTGGACCACCGACTATGTGCCCTATAGCGCAGAAACGTTTTATGCCCACGTCTACAGCGTCTTGCCGGGCCATTGCCTGCGGGTGAACGCCGAAAAGATGGTTTCGGAACCCTACTGGAAGCTCGACCCTCAGAAATTTAATGGCCTGCGTGGGGCCGATGCTTACGCCGACCTGTTCCATGAGTATTTTACCAAAGCGGTCGATAGCCGGATGCGGGGAAAAAACAGCATCGGGTCGCACCTGAGCGGTGGGCTGGATTCCTCGTCGGTAAGCTGCGTGGCGCAGCATCTGCTCATCCAGCAACAGCGGCCTTCGCTGCACACCTTTAACATCGACACCGAACAGCCCGCAGCCGACGAGCAGCAATACGTGCAGGCCGTTGTCGATCAGTGGCAGATGCACCACCACCGGGTCCGACCGATTGCCGATGTGCTGGAGTCCGTTCTAAAAATAAATTACCTCTTCGACCGCCCAGAGCAGTTCATTATTCCATCGAGTTTTCACCTGAGTGTTTCAGAAGAAGCGCGTCGGGCCGGGTGCGATTTGCTGCTTACCGGACATGATGGCGACAGCATCGTGACAACCGGCCACGACTTTCTGGACGAACTGGTGGACGCCGGAGATTGGGCGCAGTTACAGCAAGCCTGTCAGCAGCTTATTTCCGCCCGAAACGGGGACCTCGTATATGGCAGCGCCGACTGGCTTCGGTCGGGTCTTCAGGATAAGTACGAGGCATTTGTTTTATCGAAGATAGGTACGAATCTTAAGGGCCGAATCACGGCGAAAACGCTGCCTTCGTTTTTGCTGAACCTTCGGAGGCAAAAACAACTCTTTGGCCTCTCTACCGCTGCCATCCTGACCTATAGTTACAAACGGCTTACGGAAAAATTAGCCCGTCAGGCGCTGATCGACAACGCACTAAGCGCTGATTTTAAACAGCGTGTGCCGGGGAAGCGGAAAGACACAACCGAACAACTCGCCACGACCTTATCCGTTGGTCAGCAAATGCCCGTCAATCAGGTATTGAACACGACCAACGTCATTTGCAACGAACAAATGAACCACATTGGCGCCTACTACGGGCATTCGTATTCATTCCCGTTTTTCGATAAAAATGTGGTTGAACTGGGGCTGGCAACCCCGCTGGCGATTCAGTTTGATGCCGGGCGCGGACGTGGACCAATTCGGAATGGCCTGCGCGATACCTTACCCCCGGCCATTGTGTCGCGGTTTTCGAAAGCCAATTTTGTGGAATATGGCACCTTAGCGGCCCAGCAACTCTATACTGCCACCCGGGAGCAATTTGCTCTGGCCAGCCATCCCATCTGGAATGTTGTTGATCGGCGGGTATTTGCGAAAATTGTCAGCATTGTGTTCGACCAGCGCGTCCCGGTCAGGACAAAAACCCGGTACAACTGGTTAGTTAGCCGGATAATCTACCTCGCCCTCTGGTTAGATAAACTGCCCATGTAGAAACCACCCCCAGCCTCCCCGTTTTAAGAAGGGGGTGGTTGACCTGTTGCTGGTTTTCCCGGAAAGAACCGATATAGCGACCCAATGGCGCGGATGAAGATGGTGAGGAACCCCAGTTCTTTCGGTACGAGAATAATACGACCACCCAGCCTGAAAACACTGGCCCGAAAGATGCGGCTGCTTAAAAAGGTGAAATAGATTTTCAGTCGGTTACTGACTTGCGTTTGCGCGGCTGAAAAAAAAGCTAACTGCCCGGTAATCAGGTTGCTGGCAACAATTGGTTCGGTTCTCTCCCAACTCGTTGCGTAGCTAACAGCCAGCGTCGGAAGTTCGCTTGCTGTCAGCGTTTCGGCCACCGATGGCGGCAGGGGTAATGCCCAGATTTGCTGACACCAGTATAAACCAGCCAGAAATACCCGCTCCAGCCCGTACCGGCGCATCTCGTCCATCAGCCACTCCCAATCGATGGGTTTATCGTTCAGAACAAAATACAAGTCATTGATGAAATAGATGTGCTGCCAGATGTTATTTACGCCATGGTGGGTGACTAATAGAACAAGTTCGCGCTCTGTGGAAAAAGTGGGTTGCGAAGCCGCATAGGGCAAATCGAACAAGTTATAATCTTTGTTGAAACACAACACACGCCAGTGCAGGTCAATATCGAATTGACTGTTGTTGAAAAAAGGTTTGAACAGACTGACTTCGAACAACTCGGTGAGCATGAATTGCTTTCCATACCGAAAATAAGCCGCTTGTTTTTGGTTCAGTCGGTAGTGGTTCGCCTGGAGGAGACGAATGGTTTTTTCCACATCGGTTTCCTGAATCAATACATCGATGTCGCCACAGATTCGCAGGCTGCTGTCGGGGTAAGCATGTTCGGCAAGGTATATTCCTTTAAGAACTTTATGGGGGATGGTATGCTCATCGAGTAATGCTGAGAGTTGGTAATACTCATGCCGTTTCAGCAGGTAATCAGTTGTATTCGCCCGGCAGTTGGCCTGGAGTGTAGCCAGAAAGGCGGCTGGAACGCCGGGTATGTCCTGGAGCGTTCGGTACAAAAATGGTGTAACCCGGTGCCGCGTAGCCAGCCTGTAGAGCCGGTCCCAGTTGATGGGCTGTTGCGTTAATGCCTGCATCAACTGCGCTTTTTTTCGGGCCGTTAGCTCCATCGCACAGGTCAACAGCAACAGGTTGAGTTCGGGCGTCATTTTGGGGTGGTTCATGCTGGTAAACTACCACATACCAACTGATCGACAAAGGCATGCAGTGCCGTGAAGTCGGGCGGGCGGCTCATTCTAAAGACCGGCACTGCATTGGCCAGGATAATACTTTGCTCAAAGTGGTTTTTCAGCGCCTGACCCTGCAGGAGCGCGTCGGCTAAGGGAAAATAGCTGAGCAGCTCGATGGGTGTCTGGCTTTTGGCTAATTGGCAGCCTGAATGTTCGGCTTCCTGGGGTGGGGTCAACACAAAAATCCGGTCGAGTGGAACAGGCCGTTCATCAAACGCGTCGGGCTGCTGCCAGGCGAACTTATTAACGCCCTCCCGAACGGGTGTCAGGCTGTCTTTGCTCAGTTGTAAGCCATCGACGGTGTTGCCCCAGATTTTAATTTGCGGAAAGGAGGGTATCAGGAAGGGCTGACCGGTTTCGTCCAGTCGGATGCATACCATATCGTCGCTCAGGACCGGAATGTCTTTTTGGGCAAAGGCGGCAACGGTTGTTGATTTTCCGGCACCGGGTTCGCCTAAGAAAATGATCCCTTTGCCGTGTAGCCGAATGGCGCTGCCATGAAGCAAAAAGTAGTTTTTCTGAAACAGAATTAAGCCGATTGCTTCACTTAACGTAAACAAAGACAGGACATCCGGGTCCGTTTGGGCCGTGTCGAGAATCAGCTCTTTGCCATTGATGGCCATAAACGACAGTAGTGGCGACCAGTCTAACCAGAGTTGGTTCGGTCCGTTTTGAGCGAACTGAGCCTGCAAACCGGCCCGGTAAATTTTGGTGGGCAGGAGGGGCGGGGGGGGAGGTAATCGCCCCTGCCTGATGTGTAAATCAACCGGGGCGGGGTCTGTTTCGTTGAGGTGAGCCAGAAGGATGTCGGAACCAATGGCTAATCCGTAAGCCTGGTAATAATGTTTCATTGAATTCATGCCAGATGCTGAATGGAGTTTCCTCATCCCTGCCTCTTTTCCTATGGGCGGTCCGCCGTTGCGGGAGGGGCCGGGGGGGAGGGAAGCCAGTGAGTTTACGCGCTTGTTTCAATGAGTTTTTCGCGCAGCAGGTTCGCTAGAAACGATGCTAATTCGCTTTGGCAAACGGCGGGTTCAACATCAAATTCATCCAAAATCCGCGCCTGAATTTCCTGAACGGTCATCGTTTTATTCGTTTGCAGGAGCGACCAGATAAACCCGCCAACTTCGTTCAATTCATAATACGTACCGGCGTCGTAGTTGAGCAATATGGTTTCTTTACCGAGCGCCGACGAGGACTGGTTTGGGGCCAGTCGAATTTGGGTAGTGGGGTCAATCAGCATCATAGAAAACAGGAAAATAAGCTGGAAGATAAAGAAAATAGCCTGGAGCATCAAACGAACGATGCTCCAGGCTATTTTCTTTATGCATCTACCAATAATTAACCAAAGGTACCGCCAAAGCTATCCATATTGGAGCCGCCTTTTAAGGTTAACTTTTGCACACTGCCCAACTCCTTGAGTTTGGGTGTTTTATAGGCCCTTTTGGGCTGGGGTACTATAGAAAGTTTCGTGTTCTTATTCATTGCAGGAGATATCTAAAGTTGTGAAAGTAGTTTGGGGTTGACTAAATAGCCCACGCGTTGAGGCTAAGAGAGGACTGCTAAAGGAATATACTCTACCTAACCAGATGGTGCATTCGGGAAAAATCAGAGAAGGGTATACCCCGTTCCTTACTTGACCACGATGCGGTGCTGGCGGGTTTGTCCCCGTTCTTCGACCGTCACAATGTAGACCCCCGCCGATAGATTCCCCTGTGTTTTTACTAACAGATTCCCCGATTCAATCCCGGCTTTCTGCAACGGCAACGCATGACCATTGGCGCTGTAGAAGTTGATTGTAGCCGTTTCAGGTTCATCCAGCCCCAATGCAAACCGCCCGTCGCTCACAACAGGATTGGGGAATACACCATAGGCAGCATCCCGCAACACGACCGATACGGCTGGGAAGACAGTAGCCTTGCCACTCAAATCGATTTGGGTGAGCCGATAATAGCTGGTGCCGGCATAAGGCGTCAGATCCAGTAATTTGTAGTTTTTCAGCGCATTGCTCTCAGGAGCCAATTCACTAACCTCGCCTACTTTGTCAAAGTGCTTCAGGTCCTTACTCCGTTCAATCAGGAACCCTTTGTTGCTCGTCTCCAGCGAGGTTGTCCAGGCCAGTTCTACGGTGCGGTTGTTTTGGGATTGCGCCGTAAACGACACCAGCGCAACGGGCATGGCACCGGCCGTTACGGCAACGGGCGTACTGGCATTATCGTTACTGGGGTTGTTGGTGCCAACGCCTGAGGCAGCCGCATTGCTGAGCACACTGGGCGGCAGACCGCTGGTTGTCCTAACACCAACTATACTTAATACCAGATTATAAAGGGCATTGCCGGGAACGTCACCCAAATTGCTTCTAACGGTGATAATCGTCCCATTCGTAGCGTCATAAGCGCCCCGGGTGATGGATAGGTTGGCCGTTGTACCAGCAGGAGGAGATGTGGCAACAATGGATGCACTGGTAACCCCTATATTGGGGGGCAAATTGAAGGTGTACGTGGCCGTAGCACTTTGCGGAATAGCCGTTGAACTGCCGTTGCCAAAATTGGCTGTAATACTGCCGGGCTGGCCCACCATGATGGGATTGGGGCTTATCACAATGCCGCCCACCGAAGGGTCCTGGGCAAGGGCAGCATACCCACTGCCCATACCGATAAGGACAAAAAGTAAAAGTTTTCTGATCATAATCGTAAATACTAAGTTTGATTAATAGAAAAGTTGGAAACTAAACTTGTACCAAATATCTAAAAAAAGATATTTGGTACAAGAGAAACTTTACAAACCAGTGATAATTCTGGCATAAACATTATTTAACGGATTGCTGTCGTATGTTTTGGTTGCATCATCAGTAACATTGACTGTAATATTAGACGAACTGCCCGTATTGGCCGTGGTGCGGGTGATGGTGAAACCCAGGGTGCCTTTGCTCATGGCGGCAATAAACTGACCGGCGTTCATCTTCAATGAAATCTGCTCGTTAGTCGGTGCTATGCTGGTAACCATCCACTTCGTATTGTCCACGGATACAGGGTTATTCGCACCCCCCGACACATTGATACTGGTCAGGCTGTTCGTAAACGAAAGCGTATAGCCCGACGGTGCCGAGATTGTGATGGCTGCATTGCCGCTCGACGTAGACTGCCCCGCTAATTCAAAGATTTCCACGATGAAGTCCCGCGTGCTATTCGCACCTGATGGGGTGAAGTTAGCCTGGGGCAAGGTGATAACCGGCGTTAAATCAGGCAAACCGGCCTGACCCACCAGCACATGCAGGGTTCCGTTGGCACAGGCCGACGGCGACCCATTGTCACACGTGGTGTAGGTGAACTGAACCGGACCCGTGAACGCACCATCGGGGGTAAAGGTGTAACTGCCGGCATCGGTCAGTACCAGGGTGCCCTTACCCGGAATCGTCGTGTTCTGAGCCGCTACCGTCTGGGTGTTGCCTTCGGGGTCGCTGTCGTTGGTTTTCACATTGCCCGTTGCGGTCACCCCTTTGGGCGTACTGACGTAGTCATCGGCTGCCGTAGTGGAGTTGGCGCTGCCCGGTACCTTGACGGTGATGGTCACTTTGGCCAGAGCGCATAGGCCGCCCGGTGTTTCACATACCTGATAGATTAGCGCGTCGGTACCAGCGAAGCCCGGATTAGGCATGTACACCACATTGCCGCTGCCATTCACCCCGGCCACACCGTTGGCGGATGGGCTAACGATAGTGGGTGTGCCCAGGGTACCGCCCGGATTGCCCGGTCCGTCGTTGGCCCGCACGTTAATCGTAACAGACGCGGGGATGGTGGGCGAGCCGGTCGTGGTGGCAATGTCGGGGTTGGCTACGGGCTTGTTGGTGTTGACCGTTGGGTCGAGCACGGTGACCGTCAGCGTCTGCGTAGCACAACCGCTTGTTTGCCCGACCAGGCATACCGGCACGGCATAGACATAGACGCCGGGCGTGGCGGTGCTGAAGGAATACGTGCCATCCGGGTTGACCGTCAGCGATGGCGTGGACCCAGCGGGCTGGATGGATGGAGCCGGAGCGGGGCCGTAGGTTGTGCCTACGGGTACAATATCGTTCGTTTTTACACTACCGTTGACGGGTACGTTTTTATTCGTGACCGCAAAATCCGGTTTGGGATCAAACGGATTCACCAGCACATGCAGGGTTCCGCTGGCACAAACCGAGGGTGTTGCGTTATCACACGTGGTGTAGGTGAAGTCAACCGGCCCCGTGAACGCAGCATTCGGTGTGAAGGTGTAAGACCCATCAGCCAGCAGGACCAGCGTGCCCCGGCCCGGAATGGTCGTGTTCTGAGCCGTCACCGTCTGGGTGTTGCCTTCGGGATCAGTATCGTTGGTTTTCACATTGCCCGGAACGGCAACACCCTGATACGTGCTGATGTAGTCATCGGCAGCGGTAGTCGAGTTAGCGCTTCCCGGTGCTTTCACCGTGATGGTCACTGTGGCGGTGGCACACTGGCCACCCGGTGTTTCGCATACCTGATACGTCAGCATGTCGGTGCCGTAGAAACCTGGGTTGGGTGTATAAACCACGTTGTTGCCAACTACCGCAGCCGAGCCGTTGGTGGGCGACGTGGCAATGGTGGGTGTGCCCAGGGTACCGCCCGGATTGCCGGGGCCGTCGTTGGCCCGCACGTTAACCGTAATAGCGGTGGGGCTGGTGGGCGAGCCGGTCGTGGTGGCAATGTCAGGGTTGGCTACGGGCTTGTTGGTGTTGACCGTTGGGTCGAGCACGGTGACCGTCAGCGTTTGGGCAGAACAGGCCGTTCCTGATTGACCAGCCCCACACACGGGCACATTGTATACATAGACACCCGGGGTCGCGCTAACGAACGTGAAGGTGCCGTCTGAGTTGACCGTCAGGCTGGGCGAGGAGCCTCCAGGCTGGGTAGCTGGTGCCGGAGCAGGGCCGTAGGTCGTGCCGGCGGGTACAGCATCGTTGGTCTTGACGCTGCCGGTAGCAGGCACATTCTTGTTGGTGACCGCAAAGTCGGGGTTAGTTGTTAAGGCACAAACCAAACCACCACCCGACGACGAACGCGTGTCGATAAACGCCCCATACACATCAACACTGCCTGCCAGTGCATCCAGTCCGACTAAGTTAGCAACGCTCAATTGGAGTTCATCGAACGGTTGTGAGGTGGTAAAGCCGACGTTGATAAAATCGGTCGATGTACCAAACAGCGCAATGGATAAATCCAGCAGACTGGCCGCGCTCCGTGATTCTTTCTGCACGCCATCCAGATACGTGGTGATGGTCAGTCGTGAAAACAAATCAACTGCAGCGATGCCAGAGACTCGCCGGATGGTGAAACCGCCAAACGTACCGGTGGGATACGTATCGACCGGGTCGAGTACAGAAATCGATGCAATGGTGCCGACCGACCCGGTATTGGTGATCCTGGCAAAATCGGTGGTGTTGGCCGAAACCGCGTTCCAGGGGTCTCGGATCGTAGTTGCCGCAGCCACAACACCCGTAACACCGGTCCGTTCGGCATTAATTACAACCGGAAAATCGGGATTATTCAGGGCATAAGTCGTATTACAGGCAATCGTTCTGGGACAGGTTTTCTCAAATACAGCATTATAAATGTTGATCGTACCGAGGTTGGCGCCCACCAACTGAGCGAACGCAACCTGAATCTCATCGTAGGGAACGGTGGCGACAATGCCGACCGTCTGCCGACTTCTGCCGGTCAGTAAATTCGTTGTGGCCCCCACAATCAGGGCATTGCTGCCGGGGCTGGTCTGAACCACCGAGCCGTTGTTCAGCAACCGGATTGTTGCCGTACTTAAGACCGATGCGGAAACCAGCGTGTTTGTTTCGATGTCGAATCCGGCAAAACTATTCGCCGGATACGTATCGAGGGCGTTCGCTACGGAAAATGTTGCACTCGTCGACACACCTGCGGTCAACACGACCCTGGCAAAGGTAGCTGGATCGTTATCGACGGCGAAGTCGGGGTCAACAACGGCACACAAAGCACAGACCAGCGCATTGACGCCTGTGTTATCAGGATTGACATATACGGGGAAAACAGGGGTATTGAGTGGGACGAGCGTATTTTTTGGAATCGTATTATCTGCACAGGCCAGGCTCGGTCCACTACAGAATCGCTCAACAATGGGTGAAAAAACACTCAGGCTTCCCGTCACTAAGCCGGAGAACGTAAGACGAATCCGGTCGAAACTACCTGAGCTGTAAAATCCAACTCTTGATTTACCGCTTAAAATTCCGGTCGACACCAACGAACCTGTTGTTCGGCTGTCGACGGGCACATTACTGTTGCCTAAATAAGTCGAGATGGTTATGGTGCCAACGGCGGTCAATAACGAGTTATTATTAATCACAAACCCGGCAAAACTGCCCGCAGGATACACATTAGCCCCCGTAGCGTTGTTGTCTTTCACCTCAATATAGGCCGACCCGCCCAGGATGAAACTGTAAGTTGCAGCGGTTGAAAACGTAGGGTCGTTGTCAATAAGATTTCCTTTTGAGGAAAACTCGTCTCCCAAAAGACCCTGGCTTGATGTAACCGAAACGCTGCTAAACGAACCGATTGTGGGTGGCGTGAAGGTGTTACAGGCTGCATTGCCCGACTGCGCCGAAACGGGTCGGGCAAGCAATAAGGACAGGCAGAACACCGCCCAGACCAGACTAACCCGCTCCAGCAAGAGAGTAGAGTTTTTTTTCATGCACATTGAAAAATAAGGGTTGAAGAAAATGACAGGTGAATTAATTACTACACAGTATTAATGAAGTAGCACTAAACTATGTATTTATAGAATTTATCATAAATGTATGTATATGTTACCGTGTGAGAAAAAAATATATTAAACGGTACTGACTTTTTTGTATGTTGAATAAGGGTTACATAAACTATATATATGTGTATCTAATTGATAATTAATAATTTATAGTTAACTGATTTCTGAAAATAGAAACTATTTAGTTAATATTAACAAAATGTGTTCGGCTTTTAAGTATCCAGGTCAACCTACCTGTCTGACCAGTTGATCTTGTCCTATTTTGCCACTACAAACCTTATCCTCCCGAACCTTAGAAGCTGTTTGGCAGGCTGTTTTTTTAATCAACCCAACCCTTGTCCTACTCATACGGTAGTTTTTGAGGGCCAGCCCAGCCCCGCAATGATCAACCATTGGGCGGCCGCATAGGTACTGATGATGAGCCAGACAGCCCCGCTAAGGGGGCGAAGGAATTTGTCGATGGCTATAAATGAGTCAGACAGAATAAACAGCAGCGCACCAGCCAATACCCAGCCGTATCCGGGCAGACCATGCCGTTGACTGGCCAGCACACCCATCGTGCTCAGGCAAACAACATAGCCCACAACGGGCCACCACAAACCGGCTAAAGCCGGATTCTGGCTAAAAGCGGGCCTGAGAAAGACCAGAAAGAGGCCCGAATAAAGCGCAAATGGCAGGGTAGCCCGTAAAAACGAACCGACCCCGATGCGTCGCCCCTGGGCCCGAATGGACTGCCAGAAAACGACACAATAACAAACCTGCATCAGGGCAAATGAGCCTAAACCGGGCGCAAACAGATCAACTTCACGTATCATCAGAAAGACGTCGCCCAGCAAGGCGAAAAGCATCCCGGTCAGCAACCAGCTCACCGGAACCGAAGAGCCGATGGTTTGGTAATGGTGCCATACGTAACCCGCCAGAAGCGCCATAATCAGCGGTTTGCATCCATACTGCAGCCAGCGAATGGACAGCGTATCGCCGAGCATTTCGAGCAGGGTAATCAGAATAAACGTGAACGTAAACAGCGCGCTGGGTTTAGCAGTCATGGGTCCGGAAATTAGTTAACCAGTCGTAGCGTTGGGCAAGGTAGCGGAGCCTTTACCTGATAAGATAAAACCATTTGCTGCTCAGCCCGTTTACATAGGTAGTATTTAACAAAAAATAGAGACAGATGGATAAGGCACAGAAATTTGAGCTGATGAACAAAATTGTTCGCGAACTGGAAGATTTGCAAAATAGTCAGACAGCGCTCATGACAAAAATCAGCCAGATTGAAGTCGATAATATGAATGGACTAAATGACTCCTATCTGGAAAAAAATCTGGGGACGATGCACGCCAAAATTGCTGAAAATGTTGATTCGGTTACCGAAATTTTCGCCCACTTTGAACAGCAGCGCGACGAATTCGCCACCGCCAATCGGTCAGCTATTGAGGCCATCGAGGCTGCGGCTGCTATTGAAGCAGTGAAATAAATAACTTTGTTGACTACAAAAAGCCGGATCGTTCATCCGGCTTTTTGCGTTTACGGTAGTTCAATCAGGCCAGTTCCTCACAGGCGAATCCGGCGTTCTGCATCACGCCAATAATGTCGTGAGCCGTAACGGGCCGCTCCAGCCTGCTCACCCGTTCAACACGAAGGATTTTGTCGCAGTCGTCTAAGTCAGCACTCCAGCGAAGGGCATCGCCAAATTGGCTGAAGGCGGCAGCAACCGTACTTCGGCAACCGTCGCCGACCATACTTGTCTTAAAAACCAGCACATTCATACCTGTTCGGTCGTATCCCGCAAGTGCCGGAAGATTTTGTAGTCGGCATAGAACGTTCCGCCTGGAATGATCGACGCCAGTAAGGCCAGCAGGGTTTTTCCCAGCGGCCAGCCATATTCAGTTTTGGCCTGAATGACCGTGAGTACGTAGAGCAAAAACAGCAGCCCGTGAATTGGACCAATGAGTTGCACGGCTTCAGGATGGCCGCCCAGCCGTTTCAGGGGCACAGCGATAAACAACAGCAGCAAATAGGAAAGCCCCTCGGCGAATCCCACGGCCCGCAACCGGATTTTAGGTGAGTTGAAGAAATTCATGCTGGTAGTAGTACGTATTAAGTTAGTAAGTAACAGGAGGGTAAGTACCTGCCACTTAAAAGAAACGAACCCACGAGCGACTTGCCAGGGGCGAAAACGGCCAGGGAATGGCCACCAGAATTAGTAACAGAGCAATGGTAAAATAAATAGCGGTGGTTTTAAATTTCTGCCGGGCCTGGGTCTGGCGTTTAGCCTTACTCGAACCGACCGTCATGACAACAATAGCCGTAAACATCAGGCTTATGTGAATCAGGCCAAAAAAAGGAAACTCCACTGATTTGCTGAAGGCAGACGAATCCAGACCGGGTTTAAACGTCCAGTAATACGCCACAATCGGGCTGATGACATACAGATAGAAACCAACCAGCAGTTGCGTGTGGGCAATCGACGTAGCCACTACGCGCAGCATCTGCGGTTCAACGATCGGGCCGGGACGGGGCCGCAGCCAACCCCAGTAACTACGGACTAAGGCGGCCAGCAAACTGCCCAGCACCAACCACCGCAGGGCATTATGGAGGAATAGAACAAGTGGATAAATCATTGGAGAGCACCGCTTAAATCAGGCGCAAAGTTCGGCAGAACTACCCCGTGCCGATTCGGCCAGAAGAAGCGAAGATTGGCCTGAATCAATCATTCGTCCCGCCCGGCATCGGCAACCCGGCCAGACCGGTCAGTATAGTGACTGCGGAAATGAGTCGGGCTGATACCGGCGTATTTCCGAAACAGCTTGCCAAATGTTGACTGATCATCGAAACCCAACTCGGCGGCAATCCGGGCAATGGCCAGGTCCGACTGAAACAGCCACACTTTGGCTTCCAGCACAAGGCGCTCATCGATCCATACCGACGGCGATTGACCCGTGCGGGATTTCACGACTTTGTTGAGGTGATTGGGGCTAACGTGCAGTCGTTCGGCATAATCGGCAACGAGGTGATGCTGGCGAATCTGTTTATTCAGCAGGTCCATAAAGCCCTGCAACAGCCGCTCACCGGCATCGGCTCGGGCGGGCGTTGTGCTGGCATATACCCGGTTGATTTCGCCCAGCAGGGCCAGCAGATAGGGCCGAATCAGGTCGGTTTTTTGAGCACCGTTCGCCGAGTATTCGGTTGCTAACCGAATCAATACAGGCATCATATACCCCGTTTCGGTGGGTGTCAGCGGCATAAACGGGTTGCCGGTCAGTTTCAAAAAAGCGAAGTCGTGATCGGCAGACGTTGTGCTGATCAGTTCAGGACTGAAAAAACACATAAACCCCGTTGTGTCGTCCCGAATGCTGTTTATCGAGAAAATCTGCAAAGCCGGAACGATGACCAGCGCCTGCGCCGGGAGCGTGTAAGCCTGATACCCGACCGTCATCTGAATGTGCCCGCCGGTAACCAGAAACAGGGCGTGATTGCCGGTTCGACCGGGTGGAACGGGCAGCTTGATCACAGGCGCGCCATCTTCAATGGTGCTGATAATGAACTGATTGAAATTCGGCTTGAAGCGCGTGGCCCACGACTCATCTTTGATTAGAAAACGCTCACGAGCCATCTCCGGGCTGATGGCGGGAAAGGGCTGGTCGGTTGTCATGGCTGATAGAGTAGTTTACCCGCCCGAAACGGCCCATCGGCGGTTTGCAGCAGCTTGGCCCGCAGGCGTGGATTATAGGCCGGGCGGTCAGCCAGAAAGGTACGGACTAAGCGGGCAACTTCAGGCGATTGATACGCCGACAGGGTGGACCGGAGCCAGGATTCAGGAAAGAAAATGTCGCCCGTGCGCTGGATTTCTTCCAGCAACTCCAGGCTTTTGGGCAGATACGCTGCCGACGTTCCGGCTCGTAGCGGGTGGTGCAGGTACCCCAGCGCGGCCGTCACCCAGGCTTCGTGGTCGCGGTTGGCTTCGGTGGCCAGCGATGCAAAGAAACGGTCTCGCTCAGCCACATCACCCGACAGGGCGGGCATCATAAAGTGCAGACGCTTCTGGCGGTCGGCGTTTTTGATACGGGTTAACTGTTTCAGCAGAATGCCGTCGGCAGGGTAATCGCGGACCGCCAGCGCAAGAGCCAGTGCGGTGTAATCATCTTCGGTAAGGGTCACACCGGCCGGTGCTTTTTGTTCGTTCCAGATGGTGTACAGCCGGAGTTGCGCGTCGCGGCTAAGGGCGATGGTTTGATAAAGCCGAAACAGCAGTTTCCGGCGTCCGGGGGTAGTTGCCTGCTCCATGGCCTGCCAGGCATCGCGCTCAACGTCAGCCGCCAGAGCCGCCCGGTTTTCGGGTTTGGTGACATTCCAGACGATGTCCGACAACTGGCCCGTCAGCAAGCGCAACGTCAATTCTTCCGGCTCTTTGTCCAGCAGATGGCGGTATGTTTCGGCCAACTGAGCCGGCCTGATGACTGACGGGCCGGTCAGCATTGTTTCGTAGAGATTGATGTAAGCCGATGCCCGCGTTACCGGATTTTTTAGGGAAGCCAACTGCGGAATCATCGCTGAATCGACCGGAAAAATCCCGTACCCTTGCCCCGACGAATTAAACACAACAAACAAAGGCGTGGGTTTGCCTACGGCTGTCTCCAGCGCAATCGTCGGCTGGGTCATGTTCACGGTCAGTTCGTCAACATGATCGGCATACACCAGCGCCACCTCGAACCGCTGGGGCCACAACCGGTTCGAGCCATCCTCACCGCGCTGCGAAACAACGAATCTGCTTATTTTATTCTGCTGTTTATCAAGTTGGTAGCTAATTATTGGCCGACCGGTTTCCTGAACCCAGACGTGGTTCCAGGCGGCAAGGTCGGTGGGGGTTCGGGCATCCAGAATGGCAATCAGGTCGGCCCAGGAAGCGTTGCCAAAGGCATATTTTTTCAGGTACTCCCGCAGGCCATCCCGCAGGGCCGTTTTGCCCATGATCTGCTCCAACTGCCGCATCATAATGGGCGCTTTGTGGTAGATGATGCCGCCGTAGAGCGTCCCGGCTTCCTGCAAATTGGCCAGCCGCTGGCCAATCGGATTGGCTCCTTCGGTGCGGTCAACAGCATAGGCCGCCGGAAAATGATCGACCACAAACTGAAGGTCGTCGTTGGCGTCTGGTGAGGAGGCTTCGCTGATTTTATCAGCCATGAAATTGGCGAACACTTCTTTCAGCCACACATCATCGAACCAGCGCATGGTCACTAAATCGCCGAACCACATGTGTGCCGTTTCGTGGGCAATGAGCGTTGCGCGGGATAGTTTCTGGTCGCGGGTGGCCCCGTTATCTAAAAACAGTGTCGACAGCCGGTAGTCAATGGCGCCCGCGTGCTCCATGCCGCCGTACTGAAAATCGGGAATGGCGGCAAAATCGAATTTCTGGAACGGATACGGAAGCTGGGTATACTCCTCCAGAAATCGCAGCGCGTCGGCATGGAGGGTGAAAATTGGGTCGGTACTCAGCCGGATTTTGGTGGTGTCGGTTTCCCGGTGCAGGAGAGTCATGGGTCGCCCCTGCATGGTTCGGGAGACGGCGGTAAACTTGCCCGCTACGAAGGAAAACAAGTAGGTTGGAATAACAGCCGACGGCTGGAAGTTGATCGTTTTGCGGCTGCCCGCTATAGTGGAGTCCAGCCGTGGAGCATTGGCCATTGCCTGCCAGTGAGCCGGAACCGTAAGCGAGAGGTGAAACGAAGCTTTCAGATCAGGCTGGTCGAAGCAGGGGAAAACAGTTCGGGCGCGGTCGGGTACGAGCAGCGTGTAGACATACTCGTCGTTGCGATTCAGGGATAAATTTCCCGCCGTAAACTGAATGGCGATCACGTTCCGGCCCGCCTTCAGAAAAGCAGTAGAAATCAGCAGATGTTCGCTCTCGATCACAACCGGAATGGTACGCCCATTTACCGAAACATTCTGGATATGAGCGCGTTCTTCTTTGAAATCGAGCAGGACCGGCGCGTTGTTTTTCTGCCACGCAAAGGTTATTGTCTCGCTGGCTGGAATGGGCTGGTTTTTCTGCTCAGGAATGTCGAACTTTAGTGCATACGCCAGTTGGCTGATGGTTTGCCGGCGGGCCGTTGCCAGCCCCTGCGCTACTCCGGTTTCGATAGCAGGTGAATTGGCAGGCATAGGCCGGGGGCTGCACGACATAGTGAGAAGACTAAACAGAATTGGACTGCCGTAACGAATCATAAACAGACGTATTGATAAATGGTGCTTGTTTAACTATCCGAGTCAAAAATACAGTACGCTATGAAACAATACATCACTTTTCTGCTTCTGTTGACAGCCCTTGCGGGCCGGGCTGGTTCCATTCTTATTCCGATGGATAACCAGCAGACCAATCACCTTAAAGCCTATGGCATTGCCTATAAAATTCTTAAGGATGACCAGGACGTCGACTGGCTGCTGAACTACCGGGGCGGCAGTTTTCTGGTCAAACACACGGCCGCCGTTGAAACCGAATGCCGGATTCGGGGCGTTTCCTTTGACGCGATTTCCGATAGCAAAGCCGCATCAATTCGCCAGCAGTTGGCCGACCCCGACCTGAACATGAACGTGGTGACGCTCCAGAAAGCCGCCAAAATTATTGTGTATTCGCCAATTAAGGTTGGCCCGGCGGAGTTTGAAAATACGGATGCGGTGCTGCTGGTGCTGACCTACGCCGAAATTCCCTATGAAGTTGTGTACGACGAAGAAATCCTGAAGGGCGATTTGCCAAAATATGACTGGCTGCACCTGCACCACGAAGATTTTACGGGGCAGTTTGGGCGGAGTATGCACCGGCAGTCCTTAGCCGACATTAAAGCGCAGGAAGACATTGCCAAACGATACGGCTACGCCAAAGTGTCGCAGATGAAACTGGCGGTTGCCAAAGCCATCAAGGAGTTTTGCGCGGGGGGCGGCTATCTGTTCGCCATGTGTTCGGGTGCCGAAACCCTCGACATTGCGTTAGCGGCTGAAGGCGTCGATATTGTTGGCAGCAGCTACGACGGCGACGGCACGGACCCGGATGCCCAGGCCAAACTCGATTTCACCAAAACCCTCGCCTTTGGTAATTTCACCCTCGAAGGGGACAACGGCTACCGGGGTTTTTCGACCTTCTCCGACATCAACTCTGCTGGCGGGCGCGGATTCGACCAGCCAGGCGGCTTCTTCGAGTTGTTTAATTTTTCGGCCAAGTGGGATGTTATTCCGGCCATGCTCACCCAGAACCACGAATCCATTATCAAGGAATTCTTCGGGCAAACGACGGCGTTCCGCAAAGGGGCCGTTAAGCCCAGTTCGTTGGTGATGGGCGAGGGTAAAACCTCCGACCGGTATATTTATGGCGAAACGGGTCGGGGTCAGTGGACGTTCTACGGGGGCCATGACCCCGAAGGTATTCGCGGGGGTGGTGGCTTTCGTAATCCCACCGATTTGAATCTGCACCCGCACTCGCCCGGTTATCGGTTGATTCTTAACAATGTGCTGTTTCCTTCGGCGCGTAAGAAAAAGCGGAAAACGTAAACCACCGTCTGACTTACCATCCCGTTTTCGGCTGGTTCCGGGCCTTTCATGCTCTTTGTTTTTTAGGCGTAGTATTTTCTATGCTGCACTATGAAGCGTGTTTCCCAAATCGTTCGGGAGGATGTCTTCCGTGAAATTGAAGTTATTGCCGTGAAATGATTTGGTTAGCTTTGGGGAAAAATTTCATTTTCTCCTCCTCCCTTCATGAAGAGAATTCTGGCTAAGGCAGTCCCCAAAAGTCTCATTACCAGGTTACTTAATTATCAGCACTGGCAAAAAACAGATCGGTTTCACCAACTTCAGGTCAATAACTTCCAGCTCCCTAAAGTCCGGCTGCAATGGTGGTATTTCGATTTTTTTCTTCACGATGGTAGTTCAATCGTGCTGGCGTTTATTCCCCAGCACTGGTGGGAAGAAACAGATTCATCAACCGGGCGGAAAGCGGTGTTTACCATGTCGCTCAAAACGAAACAGGGAGCGGTCAAACGGTTTCTAACCGTCGTTTCCCAATCGGAACTAAAAACTTCCGCCAGTCACCTGGAAATTCCGTCCCGCCTGGTTATTCGGGCTGAGGGGTCCAGTCCCCATAGTCGTCAATACACCATTCAGGTTAATTTCCCGGAGGTAAAGGCCAGTTTTACCATTACACCAACGAAGCCGCCCTTTGCGGCTTTTCCAACGGGCTTCATGCCGGGCCTCCTGCGGGCGGTGCTAACGCCCGCCCCGCTGAATTCGCCGGGTTTCAGCTACGTTTCCCAGATTCCCAACAGCACCGTTTCCGGCTCGCTCAACTGGGACGACTATCAAACGCAGCTCGACGGGCAGGCCTACCATGAACAGGGTCGCCTGAACGACACGCCGGCACGCCAGGGCGGAAGCTGGACCTGGTATCATTTTGTGGGCGGGGGATGGAATATTTTCGGCAGTCCGGGCAGCTACATTTACCTTCAGCACGGGGAGCGAATTGTACGGTCTGGCTTTCAGCTTAAGGCCACCGACTACACCTTGCTGAACCCAGCGTTCACCAGCCCCGACCACCCTAAAATTCTAACGGGTGGCGAGATTAATTTTCGGCATGAGGACGTCCTGTTTACGCTCACCCTTAGTCCGGCCTCAGCCGAAACGTTCATTTGTTTCCCCTCCGCCAACCCGAACCAAATCTGGGGTACCGCTGGGGGAACGGCAACGCTGTCAATTACTGAAGGAGCAGCCACAAACAACCTTAACGGCCGAATGTTTCTGGAAACCTGTTCGTGGGCAGCCGGTGAGGGACCCAAAAAACAATAAACGACCAACCTGAAAACACATGCCAGCAGTCCAGAACATCATCCTGACCAGCGCTGCCACCACAACCGCACTCATGGCGGGGCTTTTCTACGCGTACTCCTGCTCGGTAAACCCAGGGTTGCACCGTTTACCGGATGCAGCCTATCTGGCGGCCATGCAATCCATCAATAGAGCCATTCTAAACCCTGTCTTTTTCATTGGCTTTCTGGGCACCGCACTGCTGTTGCCCCTTAGCGTTTGGGTGCATTACGGTCAGCCGGTATCGGTTCGTTTCTGGCTTCTGCTGGGGGCAACGGTCGTGTATGTAGGTGGCGTACTGGGCGTTACAATGCTGGGCAATGTTCCCCTGAATGAGGCCCTGGATGCGTTTGATCTGCAGACCGCTTCCGTCGCCGGAATTACTACGCAACGAACCGCGTTCGAGGTGCCCTGGAATAAACTCAATACCGTCCGAACGGTTGCATCGGTAGTGGCACTCATTCTTGTTATTGCTGCCTGTCTGAGCCCAAAGGCTGACTAATAAATACTACTACGACAACAAGTGCTTCACTCAGGTGGATTCTCTTGCCCTGCTTGTCAGCTACAATAGCCTCAACAGAATCGAGAGAAACGAAAGTAGGCGAGTACGAGTGATCGGCCTGGTCATTCTGGAATTAAACTGTATTGGTCAATGGTGTTTCCGGTCTTTCGGCTTTCGGCCGTGCGTTCAAGGGTTAAAGACGCCCCATCGGGTTCGGCCAAAATGTAGTATTCAATGATGCCACCCGTGTTGGTTGGTTTAGGCGTGAGGTTTTCCAGAATCAGTCGTTTGTTGTCGGTCGAGACGCGCCAGGTGCCGGTCACAAGCCGACCGTCGATGTCCTTTAGGCTAACCTTGTCGGGCTGGCTTAAATTAAGCCTGTAGTTAGTGTAGCCGGGTTTAATATTTGTAGCTGACCCTAAGGTAAAGACCAGCCGGTCGGCTTCCTTAACCGTATTGGCTTTCCAGACCTTAGCCAACAGGTCGGTGATGGGTTTAACCTGCCGGACCTGGCAGCTTCCCAGACTAATCAGAACGAACAGGAGTAGAACGACTCGTTGGTTTTTCATGGCAGAAGAATCCGTTTGGTGAGTGAGCGCCCATCGGCGACAAGCGCAAGAATATACATACCGGAAGGCAGTCGGTCGAGGGCATAACTCCAGGCATCGGCCGGGTTTACTTTGCGGCTATCAGTCAGCACAAGCTGTCCGGTCGACGTTAGCAGCCGAACCGTCGTTTGCATGGGCTGATACCAATTGGTGATGATGTGCAGCGCTTGCTGGTTGGTAAATAGGGTCGTGTGGGTGGACAGTTCATCTTCCACGGCAATGATAACCTCTTCGACGCGGGCGTTGGCGACGTTGGAGTAGGTTGAATTACCCGCCAGGTTGGTTGCCCGAATGCGGTAGTAATACGTCGTGAACTCCTGCAAACCAGCATCTACGTAGCCCGTCTGTGCGGCTGGTTGCTGCCCAATCTGCATAAAACCCGTAATTGGATCGGTGGATCGCTCAATGATCACCGTTTCGGCTTTGCCCGACACGGGGGGCCAGGTCAGCCGAATCTGGTCATAGTCCGACACCTGAGCCGCCAGGTTGGTCGGCGCAGCGGGTGGCGCTAAGGGCGTAGTGGCGCAGGCAACGTCGGTATAGGCCGACGCGCCAGCCGCGTTCACCGCCCGCACCCGGTAGCAATAGGCGATGTTATCCGTCAGATTTTTGTCTTCATACGTCGTGGTATTGACGGGCAGGTCGGCAATTTTGGCAAACGTACCGGTGGCGCTGCTGCCCCGCTCAACCTCGAAACGGCTTTCGTTGGTGCTGCCGTCGGCCCAGGCCAGGTTAATCTGCGTGGGAGATGCGGGCAGGGCGGTCAGGCGGGCGGGAGCGCCGGGCGGCACGTCGGGGGTGGTGGCGCAGGCAACATTCGAGTAGGCCGATGCCCCGATGGTATTTTTAGCCCGAACCCGGTAGCAGTATTGCACGGCGGGCGTTAGTCCCCGGTCTTCGTAGGTGGTCACGTTGGCGGCTACATCGGCTACTTTCGTAAAAGCACCGGTTTCGCTCGTGCCGCGCTCAATCTCGAAGCCCGTTTCGTTAGCCGACAAATCAGCCCAACTGAGCGCAATGACCACCGCCGACGCCGGAGTGGCCGTCAGCCGGGCCGGTGCCGCCGGGGCTACGTCGGGCGTGGTAGCATCGGCGGTGTTGGAATACGCGGACTGACCAGCCACGTTGGTGGCCCGGACGCGGTAGTAATAGCGGGTGTTCGGTGTCAGGCCGGTATTCTGGAATGAGGTTGCATTGGCCGGGGCATCCCCAGTCTTCGTCCAGTTCGTGCCATCGGGGCTGCGTTCGATCTCAAAGCCACTTTCATTGTCCGACAGATCGGCCCAGTTCAGGTTAATCTGGTTGGCGGTTGCCGCCACTGCCGACAGCCGGGTGGGGGCTGCTGGGGGCGTCAGGGGTTTATCCTGCGTGGTGGCATCGGCCAGATTGGCATATGCCGATGCACCAACGGCATTGATGGCCCGAATGCGGTAGTAATAGCGGGTTGACGGATTCAGGCCGGTGTTTTGGTACGAAGTTGTATTGGCAGGTAGATCGGCAATCTTTGTCCAGTTGTTCCCGTCAAGGCTCTGTTCAAGCTGAAAGCCGGTTTCATTGTCGGACACATCCGCCCATTGCAGGTTAATCTGGTTGGGCGAGGTGGCCGTGGCTGTTAACCGGGCGGGGGTAGCCGGGGGTGCATCGGGGGTGGTGGCATTGGCAACATTGGAGTAAGGCGAATTGCCAGCCGTATTTTTGGCCCGAATGCGGTAATAATACGTTGTGCGCGGTTGCAGTCCCTGGTCACTGTATGCGGTTGCATTGGCCCCACTATCGGCCACTTTCGTGAAGTTCGTTCCATCCGTGGAGCGTTCGAGGTCGAACCCGCTTTCGTTGTCGGCGTTATCGGTCCAGGTCAGGTTAATCTGCGACGGGGAGGCTGCTGTAGCGGCTAAATTGCCCGGTGGGCGCGGAATGGTAACGGGTGGAGCAGGTGTTGTGGCGCAGGCTTCATTGCCGGGATTCGACAGGATACTGTTGTATTTGGTTCGGACCCGGTAGCAGTACTGCGTATTTGGCGAAAGCCCGGTGTTACTGTAGCTTGTTACATTCCCCAAATCAGCAATGACCGAATAGCCCCCCCCTGGCGAGGTCGCCCGTTCGACCTGATAACCCGTCCCAAACGTCGAGGTGGTGGCCGTCCAGGACAGGTTGATCTGCGAGGTCGATGCGGCTGATGCCACCAGATTCGTGGGCGGCTCAGGGGTTATCACGGGCGGAGTCTGGGTAGTGGCGCAGGCTTCATTCCCAAAATCTGATTGCGGAGCGCTATAGCGCCGTACCCGATAGCAGTATTGGGTGTTGGGCGATAAGTTCTGGCTGGCGTATGAACCGGCTCCATTGGCTCCGACCTGTGCATTACCGAGGGTTTGGTAACTGCCGCCGGGTGAACCCGCCCGCTGCACTTCGTAAAAATCCCCTTCTTTGGCGTTGGGGGCCGTCCAGGTCAGGTTGATTTGCGTAGGTGAAACGGCGGTGGCCACTACGTTCGTGGGTACACCGGGCACCGGCGTCTGCGTGGTGGCACACTCTACGCTGGAATAACCGCTGGCTCCAGCTCCATTTATCGCCCGAACGCGGTAGCAGTACTGCGTGCCAGCCGAAAGGCTTAGATCGCTGTAGGTCGTGCTGTTGGCGGGCAGGTCGGCAATTTTCGTGAACGAAGCTGTGGGGCTGCTGGCCCGCTCGACCTGAAAGCCCGTTTCATTGCCCGACACATCAGCCCATTGCAGGTTAATCTGCGACGGCGACACGGCCTGTACCGACAGGCGGGCTGGCGCGCTGGGCGAACTTTGCTGGGTGGTAGCGCAGGCGATGTTGGAATACGGAGCCGTTTCTGTCCCCTCGGCAAACTGAACCCGGTAGCAATACTCCGTCCCGGGCTGTAGGTTGTTGTCGGTATAAGACCCACTCCCCCCGCCAACCCGCTCAAAACGACCCGACTGCCCGGTTCGTCGTTCGATGGAGAACAGCGGTTCTTTGCCACTGGCGGTCCAGGTCAATTCAATGGAGGTCGTGCTTTTGGCGTTGGCTTTCAGATCGTTGGCCACTGGGGGCGCGGCCAGCGTGGTAGCGTCGGCGGTGTTCGAGTAGGCCGAGCCAGTTCCCCGCACGATAGCCCGAACACGATAGTAGTACCGCGTGGAAGGCGACAGGCCGGTATTCTGGAACGAAGTTGCATTGGCGGCTGCATCCCCGATTTTAGTAAATGACCGGTTATCGGTGCTGCGCTCGATCTCGAACCCCGCTTCGCCTGTGATGTCCTCTTTCCAGGTCAGGTCGATCCGGGTACTGCTTTTAGCGGTGGCCGCCAGGGTGGTGGGCGCGGTATTGGACTGAGCGAGCGCTAACTGGCTCACCAACCCCAATAGCAGGAACAAAACATATTTTTTCATGGTGATGCTTGAGTACGATGTGGTTTAGTCAGGGTTAGCGCCATTCAACACCGATGGGGTCAGTTGGCTCGCTTTCGCGTTTGTCGGGCTGAATAGCCACCAGGGTGTAGTAATAAGCAATGCCCGGTGTGGCCTCGCGGTCGAGGTATTGGGTTTGGCGGCCCGGCAGCGATCCAATCAGGCGGGGCCGCTCCGTCTTATCGGTATAGCGATACACGACAATTTTGTCGAGTGTCTGGTCTAACGGCTCGTCCCAGGCTAAGCGAACCCCCTGATTGGTGGTCAGTACGTTGATGCCGCGCAGGGGCAGCACCGGCGGCAGCGGCCGAAAATAATCCGCCGTACTGCTGAAGGCGCTTTCCCGGTTATCGGGCCGGAAGGCTTTCACACGGTAGGTGTAATGCTTACCGGCCCGCACCGTTGAATCGGCGTAGGCATTGCGACCACGATCACCGGGGGTTTGCTGGTGAATCTTAGTTTCTTTACCGGTTTCTTCTTTTCGATAAACCGTGTAGCCCGTAATATAGGGGTCAATTTCTTTCATGTTATCCCAAACCACCAGCACGCCTTTCGCCTGCCGCAAAACCACCGGGTTGAGGGGCGTGGCTACCCGGTCGGGCAGGCGCATGTCAGAGTATACTTCGTTGCTCTTCGGCCCAATGTTATAGCTGGTATTCAGCGCAGCTACGGCCCACCGGTAGCCCGTTCCGAGGGGTAGATTCCTGACTGGAACAGCGTACCGAATCACCGAATCCCGCGACTCGATCAGGGTTGAATATTGCTGCATAGGCGTATTGGGGCCGGTCGAATTATAGAGGTAGTAGCCCCGCGTGTCAAAGTCGGCGCGTTGCCAGGTAAACCGCAGGGTGTCCTTCACCTGACTTACCCGCAGAAACGAAGGGGGCAGCAGAGCCGGGCGGTAGGCTTTCACCATGCCAGAGACCTTAATCGAGGTCGCTAACTGGTCATACGTACCATTAGGCCGGAGTTGGTAATAATAGCTTTCAACTGGTTCTACCTGGCTATCGAAGTAAACCGTGTCCGTCGGTTGAGCCGATGCGATGCGGGTATACCCATCGTCGTAGCGATTGCTGCGCCATATCTCCACCGATCGCAGGTCGTTGGTCGACGATAGCTTCCACGCCAGCCGGATGGCTCCGGCCTTCCCGGCGCTGGTCGCGTTGACCGATGCGATAACCGGCAGGACCTCCCCTTTGCGGAGGTTAGTTACCGTCAGCGTGTCGGATGGGTGACCTTCGTTACCCAGCAAATCAACCGGTACGACCACGTACTGATAAATCATTTTCCGGCGGGCATCGTGGTCGGCTATAAAGGCGAATGTGCTATCCCGTTTGCCGGTTATAAATCCCCGTTCCGTGCCAATTTCCGTAAAACCGGTTTGGGCATATGTGGCCCGAAACACCCGCAAACCAGCCAGCTTAGGCGTTGTTTTTTTGAGCAGCCAGGTAATCCGTACCGTCCGTCCGTCGGCTTCGTAGCGCAGCGAGCGGGTGATCGTTTCCAGATGTGCGACCCGCGCATTGGCTTCCGGCATCGTGATGGTTCGGGTGGTGCGGATGGGCGCGTCGGCGGGTGCATCGGCCAGCCGGATGCGGTAATCGTAGCGGTGCCCGGCCACAACCGCCGTGTCCAGATATCCCACGCCCAGCGCTTCCAGAATTTGTGGATGCTGCCCGTAGGCAGCCAGGGAATCGGTGGTGGGCGCGGTCATAAACTGCCGGAACAGGGCCGATGCCAGCGTGTCGGATGGCAGTTCATAGAGCGGATTTTTGGGCGCAATGGCCACCAGTCTGATTTTCAGATCGCGGGCCGAGCGGGGCGCATCGGCGTTGGTATAGATACGTTTCCACGCGCGGGTGCCGGTTTCGAGCCGTTCCAGCCCGAAGCGGGGACCGTGCAGCAGCTTGTCAACCTGCACAAACACGCCGTAGCGACCGGCCTGGATTTGCGGGTACTGCGCCCGTGCCGACTGGGTCAGGCACAGGCCAATAAACAGGGTGAATAATATAGTAGCTTTCATAGATTTATTGCGAACAATCGCCTGTGCATTTGGTAGACTCAAACGTAAAAGAGGGTTTCGATACACTCACGCCCCCGCCGATGGTGTAGGATAATTTGGGATAACTCATGCCGAGACAGAAGCCTACATCGCCCGATGTGTGATAGGAGTCGATGCCCAAATCCACGTAAACGGCGGCCTTGAATTCAGCTCCCATGTTCATTTTAGCGTCCATAGTCACCTTTTTGATGCTGGTGTCGTAGCTAAGCTCGAACTGCGACGAGTTGTTGACGTTGATTTCTCCCCCAGCCGATACGTTCAGGACGCTGCCATAGGCGTAGAAATTGGCGCCCGCGCTCAGGCCCGTGCCGAATGTGAACGCTTTGTTTTCGTAGTTGGCAAACACGTAGCCGTCCAGGTAGGCAGTCAGACCCGTATTTACACTGCCGAAGCCAAAACTTTTTTGAAACTTGACATCGTCGATAATGGGAATGGGTATCTCGCCGTTGACAAACACGCCCTTAAACGTTTGCTTGAACGCGCAGGGCATGGCTTTGCGGTGGGTGTTGCCGAACAGAACCGGCTCGGCATCGGCAAAGTCGCTGCTGGCGTAGTAGCCCAGCATCAGCCCGGCTTTCATCGTGACGGGGATAATCAGGGGTACGTCGCGCACGGTGGCCGATGCTGCTAAGTAGAACCCGCTCCCGTCGATCCGAATCTGTGCCACACCCTGCTCAACCGTCATGGTGGGCGGCAGCGGCATATTTGGGGGAAGCGTAACCGTGCCGGTGAAGCGGCTTTTCGCCATGTCATATTCCAGTGTCATACCCGGAAAGCCATTGCTGCCCCCGATGCCGTCGGCTGTAAGTTTCTGGTTCTCAGCCCGAATCGACCCATAGTTGGTGAAGGTGAGCCGATTTTTCTCTTCGTCGGCAAGCATGGTGTAACCCGTTGGAATGCCCGAAAAGGTGAGCAAGTCCCATTGTCCATTTTTTACTTGCTGGTAGCAGCGCACCGTGCCAAATGTTTTGCCACCCAGGTCAATCTGCAACGGTTTGTAGTTGGCCGGAACAAAGGCCTGCACGGGCAGCGAGACCACTTTCTGGGGGTCGTTGAGATCGATGTTTACGTCGTGGGTGATGTAGGTGAAGCCACCATTCAGGGGCGAATGCACCAGCACCACACCCGCCGATTTTTCGTCGTCGCCCGGCTGCCCTAATCTCAGCTTACCTTTCTCCTCGACCCTGCCCCGAATGGCCATGACCCCATCGGCGAAATAGAAGGCCGTTTTCGGGCCGCTGTCTTTGCCTTTGTACTGCCCGGCTATAAACTGCACCTGCCCTTTGGTATCGATGGCATAGCCGCCCGACACGAGGGTTTTGAGCGTCACGGGGCCGTTGCCTCCCGGCCTGTAGTACGTCAGCCGCATGGGTACGTCTTTCGGCGCGTTGGGAATGGTGGTGGACATGCCCGCGTCGATGGCGAAATAATCCGCGCCGGTTTCGATGGTTTTGGGCCGGATGCTCATCACGCCCCCGTAATAGTTCACCAATTGGCTGCTGGTCCCGAACGAGAACACATCTTCGCCATTATCCAAAAGCGAAATGGTTTCAAATTCCAGATTGTTGCTCAGGCCTGGCAGTTTAGCGTCTGCCGTTAATACGCCCGCTTTCTTGTTGCCATCGGGTACGACCACAAAGGCCCAGTGCCCCTGCATATCGCTGCCGGTAGCTGCATCGTAGCCGAAGTAACCTTTCCCGCCCAGCTTGACGTTGGCCAGCCCCGCCAGGCTGAGGGTCTCGGTGGGTTGTGCGTCGAGCTTGAGAAAGTCGGCACGGAGGTTGAAGAGCGAGATGGGTATATCGGCTTTGCCCGTTTTCACGACGCCCTCAGTCGAATAGAAACCGCCCTGTTTGTAGTCGAGCACCCAGTTGCGGACTTCCACGCTCCACTTGTTGGCGAGGTTGAAGGTCAGGGGCGTTTTGCCCGATTTGGCATCGACGGTGTTGTTTTTCAGCACCAGGTCGCCCACGTTCACCGTCAGGCTGTTAGGGTTGGCATTTTTGAGCGTGCAGGTCAGCGTGGGGTTCAGGTGTATTTCGTCGCCCATCAGCCGCGATCCCTCCAGGCTGCTGGTTGCCTTGAAGGCCAGTAATTCGAGTTGAATCGGCTGGCCGTCTTTGGTGCAGATGCCGAAATTCGTGCGCTTCACAACGCCCCCGCCCGACCGGAAGGCGACGACCACCGGCTGCATACCGGGTTGACCACTGGCAGCAGGGTCGTAGAGAAAAAACTGACCTTTCTCGTAATTGAGCAGGTTTTCAGAGAATTTAAACGAGTTGTCGATGACCTGTGCCTGAGCCATCACCACGCCCGTTGATTCGGTGGGCCCCGACCGGACGATTTGCAGGTTGCCACCCGACAGGAAGTTGCCGGTTGCACTTAGCCGGATGTTGTAGAGCGGAACATCGCCAGGTTTGTAGTTAGACTTGCTGTAGTAACCGAGGTTGTCTAAGATACCCGTTTTCAGCGGTACGTTCACACTGGCGGGTTCGCCCTTTGTTGGGTCGCCCGCGCTGGGTTTAAAGACCACGTTCTCGAAGCGCACCCGCACGTCGGGATCGAGAATGGCGAATGGCCCAAACTGAGAACCGCTCAGTTCCACCTCACCCGATACGTTCGCCGTGCCGTTGGCAAGGGCCGTGAGCGATTCCACCTTGACGGGGAACCCCCAGATGTCGGCAATTTTGAATTTATTGAAACTGGTAAGCGTCAGTTTCAGCGACGCGTTCTTGTCCTGGGGCAGCCCGTAGTTTTTCTCAATGGCGCCTGTATAGCTTTGCCCCGGCGTGTTGGTAAAGCCCTTCCCGGACCCGTCTACGTTGATCGAACCGGATACCCCGTCGGCTTCCCGGAACGTGGCCTGAATAGTTACGCCGGCCAGTTGCTTGCCTACGGCCAGCGTGAAGGACCCACCCGGCCCGGCGGTGGTGCTGTAGGGCGACGGGGCGTTGCTGCCCCCGGCCACAAACACTTCGGCCCCCGGCAGCGGTGTTTCTTTGCCATCGCTCCCTTTCACAACCACGACGCCTTTTACCAAATTGGCGGCTTCGAGCTGAACGACTTGTGGGTTGGACGTTTTCGACTCCGTGTTGGTGACCGATACGGTTTTGGTGACGTAGTCCGGTGCGGATACTTCCACGAACAGGTTCTCGACCGAGACGTTTTTAAACTGCATTTCGACCATCCCCGACTTAGGATCGCTTGGTCCAAAGGCAAAGCCTTTCTCATCGCGACCGAAGAGTTTGACCATCCCCTCTTTGACGGGTTTGCCGGTCTGTTTGTCGATCAAGATAAAGTCGATCCGGTGGTCGCGCTGATAGATGGGAACAATACCCGCGTCGATAATGAACTGCCCCCCACCCACATCGGTTTTGGGAAGATTTTTAATCAGGCGATACTCATTGAAATAGCTGATGTTGACAGGGAATATTTTCAGCGAGTCGGCATCTGCGCCGGAGGCATACGCATCAAAAAACGCTTTCCCTTTATCAAATTTCGTTTTATAATACAAGCCATTATCAACCTGCACGTAGGCGTCAATACCGGCTGCGGGCACGCCGGTTTTGGCATCAGCATCGGTCGTCTGACCGAGTATGCGCGTATTAGGCTGCATCAGCACCCGGTCGATATAGACATTCTGGCCCAACGTCAATTCGCCGAGATTCACCTGCAGTTTTTCTCCAGCGGGCATCGTTACAGTGTCCTTCGTTGCGGGGCTATAATATTTATAGCTGTTGAAGATGTATCCCTCCTTTTCAATCGTCAGAATGGCGTTGAGGCCGGGTTTCAGGTCGGTGAACGACACGTGTCCATCGGGCGAAGACCACTGGCTACCTACTCCTTTTGAATTGATCGCTTTACCATCGTAGAGCCTGACTTCAGCCTGCCCGATGCCCTGCAGGGGATTGGTTTTGTCGACCACCCGCAGGGTAATGCTGGGCTTGCCGGGAATGAGGTAGCGGGAAATGGGATTGGCCTTAAAATACGTGTAGTCATCGGCGAAGGGCTGGACAATGTCTTTTGCCTGTTTAGCGCCGTATTGATCAATGTTTCCGTAATGAATAATGGTGTTTTCATTCACGCGAGTAAAGCCCAGCGTATAGCCCAGCCAATAATGAGGATCAGGTACATCTTGATAGTAACTGCCGAAACTACTGCTTACATACTCCTGTTTGGTACGCTTTACTATATGATCCGGCCCCATATTTTTAGCCTTTTCTATTTGCTCTGGTGTGGGGTTTTCTAAAATATCCGGCACCCAACCCTGATTGTAAAGCACACTTTTCAGTTCGACGGGTTTGCTGTTGTTGATGCCGGTAGCCTGCGATGCCGTAGCGATGAGGTAGGAGTTGGCATTGTCCAGCGCCATTACTAACCGGGTGAAGTTCACCAGACCCTCAGCGTTGGTTTTGTCTTTAGCGACAACCGGGTATTGAGTGCCATTGTAGGTATAGGTTTCGGTCAGTCCCTGCCCTTCTTCTTTCGGCCAGGCCACCACAGGCGGGTAGTCCGGCGACAGGGGCCGGCGAAGCACATACACCAGAATGCCGGACAATCCCTGCTGAATACCGCCAATCTGTTTCTGGGTTCCGCCGTAGCCCGTCGTGTCGGTACGAATGTTGACAGCCAGGCCGTAGCTCCGTACTTTGGCGGTCAGGTTGCCGAGGTCATAGCTGCCCTGCGGCTGAATCTGCTCATCGGGGCCGTCGCCGAAGTCAGTGGATGGGTGGGCGTAGTATTCGTTATCAACCAGCACACGCAGGGTGCGGATATAAACATTCTGGACGGTCTGACCCACGTTGTTTCCCCCGTTTTCAGTGACCGGATCAAGTTCACCGAGTTTGAGCGGTTTGGTTAACTTGACATGGAACGTAACGTTGCCATCCTTATCCGTTTTGCCGGTTGCCAGCGTTGGATTGAGTGTCTTATGAAATTCGTCGAAGCCGGGTGGTATGCCGTTCCCTCCATAGCCACTGTACATTGACTGGCCTACCCGTCGATATACGATCTGCAACCGGACGTTCGTGTTCGGTAATGAGCGGACAGTAGCCCCGTCCAGGCCCGCATCGGCAAATTTGTAGTTCAGCTTGCCTTTGAAGGTGACGGTTGGGGCTTCGGTCGTCTGGACGGTGAAGGTGTAGCTTTCCGTGCGGGCCAGCACGGGCGAAAGCGGTTTCTTCGGCAGGTCGAACCGGAAGGTCTCGGCATCGTCGGGTTTCTGGCCGCAGTCGGGGCAGTAAACGGCGTAGCGGTCGAGGGGGTTATAGCTGTACAACAGCCGCTCCAGGTTGCCTTTGTAGGCGCTGCCGTCGGCCTGTAGCGTCATGAATCCAACATACTGATACCCGGCTTTTTCAACCTCTGTCTGGGCGTTGATACCCGTCGATAAGCCATCGGTCGTTGTTGGGTTGGCCGCCGATTTTTGGGCCGTTGTGCCACTGGTTTTCGGGTTGGCCACCGTTCCTGTCGCCGATTGCTGGGCTGCTTTTTGTGCCGATTGCTGGTTTTTTTGCGCCCCGCTCCCCGCATTACTGTTCAGGGCCTGACTTTGCTGCATCACGCTGTACAGTTCCCGTTGCCCTTCAACGGGCAGCACATAGGAATCGACCTGCTTATTGGGCTTGCGGAAGAGCACGAGGGTCTTGCCCGCCAGGTTTACGTCGGGCGCGCCGGGCCAGTTTTTATAGGCTTGTCGGGCGGTTATGTTGACCCGGTAGCCCTTTGCCAGCACGGTAATGGTTCCGGCATCCAGTGTGCCAACCTGTAGGTGCGGTACCGTGAACGTTTGCTCGGCGGGCAGCAGATAAATATTGGCGGGCACCACCCGGTAACCAACGGTATAGTAGGTTGTATCTTTTGTCGTCTTCGTTACCTCTCCTGATTGGCCATTACTATTGATTGATGCACTGAGATACGTCGTTTTATTTTTAACAATCGTATCGGTTTTTGAAATTTCCCAGCGGGCCACCGCCACCCTGAATTCACCCTGTGCGTTGGTTGTGGCATAGCCGACGTTGTTTTCGTACCCACCAGCTTCGACCCGCTTCAACTGAACCAACGTATTGGGCATGATGTGGGGGCCGCCCGTTTCGCCGGGGTAGTTGAAGGCCAGTATCCCTTTCACAAACACCGAATCAGACTGGTTGCCTACGTTTTTCTGCTCCAGCGAGAACATGCGCGGCTCAGCGGCAATCGAACCGCCGGGCAGGCTATACGTCTTCCGTTGCAGATCGGTCAGGCCCACCAGTTCGACCTCGGCCCAGTAGTTTTTTCCAGGCTTAATCCCCGGTGGCAAATCAGCCAGTTCGGTGCTGAGGTACGGCGTTTTCACCTGCCGGTCCAGCACCGTTTCAAATGGCTTGCCCTTCAGTAGAGTTTTGATAAGAACCCGGTAGCTGAGGGCTGTTTTTGTTAAATCCAGCGCCTTTGTGTTCTGGGGCGCGTTGTTCTGTCCAGGGAGAGCAATCTGGTTATTGGGTTTTTGCATCGCGTTGCCTGGAATGGCGTTTAATACCGAGCCATTGGCCGACTTCGACTCAGTTTCGAGCAGGTCGGCCAGTTCAGATTTTACCCCCCAGCTTAAATAAAGCGGATTGCCGTAGCCAACCGTCAGCACCGGTAATTTCTTGCCCTGCATTTCGCCCGGTTTCGAGAACACCAGATGAGTGCCCATGAATACGCCTGTGCTGTCGGCCACCGGTATTTGCCCATACGTGAAAGCGCAAACCGGACTTTTGCCATCGTTCAGGAAGTTAAGTTTTCGCGAACGGTCGAAGGCCTGCACGCGCCAGGCGTAGCGTTTGCCCACCTGCAACGGCGGTTGCGTAGGGCCGTATAAAAACGTGCTTGTCCGCAGGTTCTGGATTTGTACGCCTGACTTTGGCAGGGCGATGGCGTCGATAAATACGTTGGGGTCAACGTCGGCCTGGGGCAGTTCCACAATCCGCAGGGTGTAGTCCACCTGCGCGGGCGATACACCCGCCGGGGGGGTCCACGTAAAGACCACCGTTTGGGGCGTAGTGGCCGTAATTTCGTTATTGCAAAGGGGAGAAATCAGGATGGGCGGCTCCACGGCCCGCACAATGATGGGCGCCGAACAGCCCAGCGGGAACTCCGGCGAAAGCGGTTGCCCAAAGGCGGTCGTGGCTGTGTTGGTCGGGGTTTCGTTGTAGGCCCGCACACAAAGCTGATACATGCCGTCGGGCAAGGGAAATCCCCTTGCCAGCACGTTTTTGTCGATGCCACTCACCTCAATCTGGTTCAGGTCGAACAGCCCTTCGAGGTCGTTCCGGCTGAGCAGGGTCTGGCCGGGCGGCACCGTCACGGGGCGTAGGGGCCGATAACTCGCTGAGGTACGAATGTCGATGCCATTGTCGCCCGTTAGCTGGCCCGTCAGCCGGATTTGATAGGTATTTCGGCTGGTGTTGATGAGCAGCACCCGCACCTGCTGCCCGGTGCCGGGGTAGTCCTGCAAATACGCGCTGTAGGGCGGCAACACGTTCACCTGAATTTGCAGCGGGAAACTTTGCCCCCAGCCGGTCAGGGCCAGCAGCAGGAAAGCCAGCGTTAACCCAGTCCGGCTACGAGAGACAGAGGGTGATTGACTTGCGTGGGTGTGGTTAGAAAGAGATGCCATAGCCGAGGTTGCCTCTGAGTTCGTTGAAAGTCTGTTCCTGAATGCCTGTATTTGAGTTCAGGTAGTTGAGCGACAGATTGAGCGTCTGCCGCTTTGCCACCTGATAGCCGCCATTGGCTGAAATCGACAGCACCTTGCCCAATACCCCCAACTGCTGATTGAACAGGTAGCTGGCATTGACCGAAGCCGTCAGTTTCTTCTCGAAGAAGGACTGCGTGACGCCCAGCGTTGGGCCATAGAATCGCACCGTTCGGTTACTGTCGCCAACCACCACCGGCAACTGGGTTTGGGTGTAGGATGCCATGCCGTTGAACCCCCAGCCGGTGGTCGTTTGCTGGTAGAAATAGCCCAGGTTCAGGTTGATGTTGTTGTTCTCGGTCTGGCTGGCCGTGCTGGCATTGAGGTCGCTTAGTTTCTGGTAAGTCGTTGTGAGGGTAAAGACCTGAAGCACGTCTTCTTTCTGGAGCGTGTAGCGGGTGTTTACCGTGGCCGAGAGGTTGTTCTGCGCCAGCCGGAGGGTATCGATCAGCGGCCGGACGCCCGCCTGCTGGCTGATGCCGTAGTTGCTGAACTGAACGTCGAGGCCGAATTTGGTGGCAGGGTTATAACTCACCACCAGCGACCCGATCCGCCGGCCCGTGCGGCTGTTTTTGTTCTGCGCGAGGTTGTCGTATTGCAGCCCGTAGCTGCCCGACAGCCTGAGTTTACCTTCCAGCAGGGTGAGGTTTGGCGCGATGGCGTAACTCTCAATGTCGCTCTGGAAATAATACGCGCCCATCGTCTGGAAGTTGGGGTCGATGCGCTTGTACTGGAGCTTGATGCCCGCATTTTTGGTGCGGTAGCCAATAGCAGCCTGAGTGGCCTGGGTGAGTTGGGTCGATAGCCGGGGGGTGAACAACCGTCCGAACAAGCGAACGATGGGCGAACTACCTTCCCCGGCCACTTCGGTGCTGCGGATGTCGCGGGTGTAGGCGCTAACGGCCGCGTCGAGTTCAACGGTAATGTGTTTCAGAATCAGCAGCCGGGATGTGGCCCCAACCACTAAGTTCTCTGCCGGTTGCAGGGCGGTTGGTGTTACCGCCGTTGCCGATGCGGGCTGGCCGATGGAGGAGGAATCATCCCGCGCCCGCAGCATGACCAGATCGACGTAGTTGCCTGGTTTGCCGTACCCAATTTTGACGGCATAGCCCATTCGCTGGTAGGCCGGAAGGATGTCTGGCTCGGCTAAGTTTGTCGAAATGGCTTTATTAAACCGGCCATACACAGCGCCCAGCCGCAGGTTGCCGGGGTTCAGTTCAACCCCACCGCCCAGAAATGTATGTCCTGCCAGGGTGAAGGGCGAGAACGAAACATTACGATAGCCCGCGTGAACCGTTGCCCATTTGTAGGTGGGCGACACACCGAACTGATTGAACGGTTGGCGAAAACTACTGCCCTGATTGCCCAGCACCGCCGAGAAGGGAAGCGAGATGCCACCCGGTAACGCCACCGTCACCGAGCCGCTCAACCCGAAGGGTGAAGGCTGGTTTCGTCCGGCAATGCCGCTGGCCGTGTAGAAGCCCGCGTAGGCATTCAACCCGCCCGATACCTTCACGGGTGAGGAGGCTTTGCCGGCGGGTGGATCGGTCTGAGCCAGGGCTGGGCAAGCCAGCCATAATCCACAAAGAAAGAGTCGTAAAGAGGAGCGCATTCTCTAACACAGATTTGGGTGTAACGTCGAATACTGTAAGTCAAAGCTACTGCCGGTGCCTACGCACATCAATCGGATAAATGTATGAGCGGGAAACTACGCAGTAAGTGATATACTGTTGATAATCAATATATTAATTGAAATTAGTCCCCTGAAATCAGGCTCGTCAGGAGGCCTATATCCCGTACTCTACAGGGCTGATTGCGTAGATATACCCGAATGAGGTTGACAGGCCCATAGCAGGACCCGTAAAGAAGATAGGTTTTCATGAGCGTTTTTGTTTATGACCAGCCGTAAAAACACACGAATTCTGTGCGTAGAAAGACGGTCACAAAGGAATACGGTCAGGCCGGAAAGCACCTTTGGCTACGTTGCATAAGCATTTGAAGACGTTGCAACGGATACTAAAAGCCCCGAAAAAGGCGAAGACCAGTCACGGAAGGTTATCCGTCGTTGCGGTGATTGGCAGATTCGGCCACCGCTTTTTTTCGGACTTCGCTGGGCGGGTACCCAAAATGGCGCGAGAAACTGGTGGAGAAGTTCAGGGGGTTGCCAAAACCGACCTGGTAGGCCACTTCGGCGACGGTGCCGACATTGGCCTTGAGGAGATCGTAAGCCCGTTGAAGTCGAACAAGCCGGAGTAAATCGCCGGGCGATTGGTTAATAACCGCTTTGAGTTTGCGGTGAAGCTGTGTTCGACTCAGGTTTACCGCATCAGCAAGCCGATCAACGCTGTACTGCTCATCGTCTAAGTGGCTTTCGATGGCCGCCCGAACCCGGTCCAGAAAAGCCTGCTCCATTGAGGGCAGCAGCACCTCAGATGGCCCGCCGGTATGCCATCGATCAGCCTGACTGTAGCGTTCCCGCAACTGTCGCCGAAGGGTAATCAGGTTCTCCACCTGGGCCAGCAATTCCCGCTGGTTGAAGGGCTTGGCTAAGTAAGCATCGGCTCCCGTTTGTAAGCCTTCTACCTTGCTGTCTATGTCGGCTTTGGCGGTTAGCATGATAACCGGAATATGGCTGGTGCGTTCATCTGTTTTCAGCGTTGCACACACCTGATAACCGTTCATCTTCGGCATCATCAGGTCGGTGATGACCAAATCGGGCACTTGCTGCTGCGCCAGTTGTGTGCCCTCTTCGCCGTTGGCGGCCTCCAGGATTCGGTATGTTTCGCCCATCGACATGCGGATAAACGCCCGCACGTCGTCGTTATCCTCAATCAGCAGCACCAGCGGAACGTCAGCAGCATGATGCCTGGCGGAATACCCCTCTGCCGGTTCGGGAAGTTGATCAGCCAGTGGGTCCGACGCGGCCAGGGAAGGGGCGGCTAAGGATGGGTCTGGTTCGGTCGTCAGGCCAGCGAATTCCTGCTCAATAGGTAACCGAACGGTTACCATAGTGCCGATGCCTTCCTGACTGGCCATGTGAATGGTTCCACCGTGCAGTTCAACTAATTCTCTGGTGAGGGCCAGCCCGATGCCAGTGCCCCCCTGCTCGCGGGTGTCGGAGACATCAACCTGATAAAAACGGTCGTAGACGTAAGGCAGTTTAGCCGCCGGAATGCCAATGCCCGTGTCCTGAATAGAAAGCTTCACCCAGGCTTCGTCGCCTGCCTGCTCACGGGTGATGGACACGGAAACGTCGCCACCGGCGGGTGTAAATTTCAGCGCGTTGGCAAAGAGATTGTACAGAATCTTTTCCAGCTTATCGCGGTCAATGGCCATCACCAGCCGATCCGGAGCGGCTATAAAGCGAAGTGAGATTTGTTTTTGCGCGGCCAGTGATTCAAACGAGAGAAAGTTGCCGCGTATTAAACTGATCAGATCGCCCGGTGCTGAGTTGAGTTCCATCCTGCCCGCTTCCAGTTTACTCAGGTCGAGGAGTTGGTTAATGAGCCGCAACAACTGCTGGGCGTTCCGCTGGACCAAGCCAACCTGCTGTTTGGTTTCAGCTTCCCCGGTCTGGGCCAGCACCCGTTCGGCAGGACCGAGGATCAGCGTAAGGGGAGTACGGAACTCGTGGGTCAGGTTGGTGAAAAAGTTGGATTTGACACCATCCATCTCCCGTAGCTTGTCGGTCTGTTGCTGAAGTTGAGCCGTTCGCTCCCGAACGGTCTGCTCTAATTGCTGGTTCTGTTGGGCCACTAACTTTAGCTTTTCGGCTTCCTGTGTCAACATTTTCGCCGACAGGTCTTTCACCTCCTGTAGCTTCGTCATCAACTGTCGGTTAACCCAGCCGTGTTCCAGCGCTAACCGCAGCGAGAGGGTGAACGGGATGCAGAGAAAAGCGGCTATATAGAGTAGGTGATACAGCCATGCATGATCGCCCACTGACACGTTAAAGGCTGACAGGAGCGAAAAAATAGCCCATAAAATCACGTTAATGAGGACACCAACGGTGATGATGGGGGCACCCAGCAGTTTTCGCCGGATAGCCACCACCGAAATTCGAATTAGTTCAATTTGTATGTAGTAGGTAAAAAAAATGATTAGCCACTGGTAGTCGGCCGGTAGGGGAAGAAGCTTAAATCCGACACTACCGATGGCCAGCCAAAACAACCACCCTTTGCGAAAATTGAACAGGCTGTAAAACGTAAGAATGGCAAAGCAGGGAATCCAGATGTCAATGAGCGAACCGTAATAAAGAACCATCCGGTCTTCCATGAGGTGGACAGAATTGTTGGCTGTTCGTGCCAGATACGTAAGCCACAACAGCAGGTACATCCCCGCTGCATACAGATTAGCGCGCTGCCGACGGTAAGCGATAAACAGGCTCAGGTGTAGAACGAACAGGATGAAGGCTATCCCGATTTTAAAGCTATCCAAATACGATGCCTGTAAACTGAGGGGCGAAAAAGCCGGTAGTTCAGCCGCCGGTTTCAGGATATATTCTAAAAGAGCCGCGTTCCAGTGAATGTATTTTTTATTGTAGTGTAAGCCCGGCTGATAAGCGATGCGTACCGCCAGCACCTGTCGGGAATCGGGCTGTAGGGGTAAACTGAAGGCGGCCGAGGGATTGTAAGCCTGCACCCGCTGTGGATTCGCACTGATTGTGCCGAAGCGGTAAAGTAACCGGCCATCTAAGTACACCTCCGAAGCAACCGCCTGAGTCATCTCCACCAGCACAGGCGGTAACGTATGGCCCGTTGTTAGGTGCAGCCGAAACCAGCTAATGCCCGCCCGCTGCACCTGGGGCATATCCTGAATCGCTTTCGTGGGATTAAGCAATGACCAGTCGCGGTCATCCAGGTCGGGTTTAGCCCAGTCGGGATGGTCGCCCGCGTGCCAGGTCCAGCCACTGTCGAGTAAAATGCCGGATGGGGGTAAACGATCAATTCGGAATGGGCCCTGAGCCAGAACGCCAGATAAGGAGACCCAAAAAAACAACAGCGGTAGAAAGTGCCTCATGCGTAACGGCCTGTCGCGCGGGCGCTCATAGCATAGTGAGCGCAACGCAGACTAAATCCCGGATTGACGAGCCATGAAGTTACGAAAATGCTTGACAGAAAGCACTGGCAACAGGCGTACTATTTTTATCGGTATAACTCACTTAAACAGACCCGTCTTTAACGCTTTAGCCACCGCTTCCGACTTGGAGTTGACGTGTAATTTCTCGTAAATGTTAACGATGTGGGTGCGAACCGTGCCCATACTGATGCCGCAATGGTGGGCAATCAGCTTGTAGCTGTCGCCCTCTACCAGGCGCAGCAACACCTCTTTCTCTTTCTCGGTGAGCAGAAAATTAGTGGAGCGGGGCTGGCGGAAGCTTTCCATCACTTTCAGGGCAATGGAGGGCGTCATGGCGGCCCCACCAGCCTTCACCTCCCGGATGGCGTCGATGATCTTGTCGGCGGGTGTTTTTTTGAGCAGGTAGCCCACCGCCCCGGCCGAAATAGCCGCAAAAATCCGCTCGACATCCTCAAACACGGTCAGCATCAGAATCTTCGGCTGCGTAGTTTTTTGCCGAATCAGTTGAACGGCTTCAATGCCGGTGCGGCCCGGCATGTCGATGTCCATCAGAATAACATCGGGCTGGTTGTACAGAACCTCTTCGACTGCCTGGAGCGCATTCGGGTATTGCCCCGTCACGATCAGATCGTCGGTCGCGTCGAACACCAGCGCGAGGGTTTCGCGCAGAGAATCGTTATCATCGAAAATTGAGACGCGAATCATACTGTTATAGGTTCTCTACCTGTACCTGTACCTTGACTGTACCATTGGTCACGACCACTTCCCGTTTCAGTTGCAGGTTGCAGGTCTTCATCATAACTGCCCGTAAGCGACTTAATTCGGAAAGCTACCCGCACCGGCCAAAATGTCCGGCCGTTGCTTACCAGACAAAAGTAACCGGTCTGCTTATGCCGGTAAATCGGATAAATGTATGACTCTCTTACTGGTGCATCAACAGGTGCAACCGAGTGCCCTGGCCCGGAGCCGAATGTATTTCCAGCACGCCCCCCATCGCTTTGGCCCGCTGCTGCATACTGGCCTGACCCGTGCGCTGGCTGGGCTGAGCTACATCAAAACCCCGGCCGTTATCCTCAATCAGGACGTTGATTTGCCCATTGTGGTGGTCGAAGCGCAGCGTGGCCTGGGTCGCTTGCGAATATTTGACCAAGTTATTGATAGCCTCTTTGCCGATTAGAAACAGGTTCCGGCGCACCTCCATCGACACGGGTAATTGATCCAGGGCCGGACCGACCGAAAAATTGAAGTCAATCTGTTTTGACTCCATCAGCGGTTGGGCGTACTCCTGAAGCCGCAGGGCAATGCGGTGCAGCGAGTCGTTGCCGGGGTTGATGGTCCAGATAATCTCATCGACCGATTCGAGAATCTGGCGGGCGTCGCTGTAAATCTTCTTCACCATCCGCTGGGCTGACGCCGACTCATCGGTAGGCAAACTGATTTCAGTCAGTAATTTATCTGTCATGCCGCTCAGCAGGGAAATACTGCTCAGGGTGCTGCCCACCTCGTCGTGGAGGTCGTGGGCGATCTGTTGGCGCAGGGATTGGGCTTCCTGAAGCCGCCGAAGCCGGGCGCGGTTCAGCAGCCAGGTCGCCAATAAGAGGATTAGAATCAAAAGAAAACCAGCACCTATCAAATAGGCGTTGCGCTGAAATCGGGCGTTTTGTTTTTGCTGATTGAGCAGCTTAATCTGAGTCTCTCGTTTTTCAATTTCGTGCCGGGTTTCCAGGTCGCGGATTTTCTGAGCAGTTTGGTTTGAGAACAAGGAATCATCCAATGTATTAATTTTTACCTGATTCTGGAAAGCCTTTTCAAACTGCCGTGTCTCCGCATATAGTCTCACCAGATCATGGGCATTCAACAATTGTTCCATAAGTTCTTTATTCTCTTCTGAAACACGTGTGGCCTTTTTGAAATAGGTTTCCGCCAACTGATATTGTTTATGGTTCAGATAATAATTACCCAGGCCAGCGTAAGCGCTGTATTCTGCTCCCGGACCTACCGAAGGTGCATCCCGTTCAGATTTTTTTAAAAAGTAGAGTGCCTCTATATCCTGACCAAGGTGTTCGTAACAATGACTAATTTGAGACCAGAGCGTTATTCTGTAGGTTTTACTGGAGTAGCTATTAGCATAAGTCAAGCCTTTGTTTAAATGGGCCAGCGCTTTTTTATACTTATGCTGGCCTTGGAGCAGACCGGCCATTCGTTCTTCTGCCCAAACAATCATGCCTTTATCCTGATCCTGATAAGCGATAGAATAGGCTTTCTGGTAGTAGCGAGCCATTTCTTTATGCTGATCCATCGCGCCCATAACTTCACCCGCACCGATATAAGCCCGTGTTACGTAATCGGTAAGTTTGTACTGCTCTGTAAGCCGAATAGCAGCCAGAAAGTAGGGAAGGGCCGTCTCAAACTGATTATCATAAAAGTAATACTGACCTAATGCTGATAACACGCGCTGTAATTCAGAGGGGGGAAGGTGGGCTTTTTGAACAACCTGATGGGCTTTTTGAAAATACGGTAAGGATTCGGGGAAATACTTTACGAATGGATGATGCATACGAATTTTCCCCAGATGGAAATATATCCGCTGTAATCCCATTGGATCGTTCAGGCGTTTGGCCAGCGCTTCGGTACGTTTCAACAGGGAATCGGCCCGATCATACTCGCCCAGCGGATTGATCAGCCACCAAGTGTATTGATTAGCCGCCCGCACATAGGTCGTGTCTTGTTTGGCCGTTTTCAGATAACGTAGCAACGAGTCGGGGATGGCCGATGGCTTCTGTCCCCAACTTAGTGTTGTAAGGAATAGACTTATCAACACACTTGACCCGTATTGCCTAAAGTGCATAGCCGTTTTGGTTAAGCAAGTGAAGTAGTTACCAATAATCGAGTGCCTTGCTCGGGAGCGGAACGTACTTCCAATGAACCGCCTATGGCTTCGGCCCGCTGCTGCATACTGGCCTGCCCCGTGCGCTGGCTGGATAAGGCCGGATCGAAGCCCCGCCCGTTATCTTCAATCACGACTTGAAGTTGCCGGTCTTTTCGCTCAAAGCGAACTGCCGCTTCTGTCGCTTCCGAATACTTCACTAAATTATTGATGGCTTCCTTGCCAATCAGAAACAGGTTCCGGCGCACCTCCATCGAGATGGGTAAGTTGTCCAGCGAAGAGTCAGCCACGAAGCTAAACTGGATATTCTTCGACTCCATCAGGGGTTGGGCGTACTCCTGCAAGCGCAGGGCAATGCGGTGGAGCGAGTCATTGCCGGGGTTGATGGTCCAGATAATCTCATCGACGGCTTCGAGAATCTGACGCGCATCGGTGTTAATTTTCTGGATAGCCCGTTCCACCGATTCGGGGCGGTTCTGGGCAATCAGCTTGTTGACCATCCCGCTCAGCAGGGAGATGCTGCTCAGGGTACTGCCCACCTCATCGTGCAAATCGTGGGCAATTTGCTGACGCAGCTTCTGGGCTTCTTCGAGTCGGCGGACCCTGGCGCGGTTAAGGAGCCAGGCGCTGACGGCCCCGCCCAGTAGCAAAGCCATTAACCCACCAATCAGCAAGGCAGTGGCCTGCCAGCGTTTAGCCGTCAGCTCTTTCTCCCGAAGCTGCGCTTGCTGTCGAAGCAACTTTATCTGGGCTTCTTTTTTTTCTGTTTCGTAGCGGGTCACTAATTCGTTGGTGCGGACTTTCTGCTCGCCGGTCATCATCGAATCCCGCAGTTGCTGCTCCCGAATTTTGTAGGTATAGGCACTCCGATAGTTGTGGCGCAGGGCGGCTACTACGGCCTGTTCGCCCACAAACAGGGCCTGATTGTTCAGACTGCCGCTTTCCTGGGCGACTGCCGTAGCCCGACTCAACTCGGTTTCGGCGGCAGCATATTGTTTCAATTTCGTATAAACCTCGCCCAAGGTGTAATGAGCATTTGCAATATTGTTCGTAAAACCAAGCCGTTTGGCCAGGGCCAGGGCTTTCCGGCCAAACTTCAGCGCCTGCTGCGGACGATCAATCTCCGAGTAGTTAAGCGCCAATCCGTTGAGTGCATCCACCTGAGTGTATTCAAACCCACTCTGCCGACTATGCGTGAGGGCGTTTCCGTAAGCTACGATAGACTCCTTATAGTGTTCACGTTCATTATAGAGCGCACCCAGATCCACCTCCAGCGATGCCTGTTCGTACAGGTCGTTGTTTTCGCGGGCAATAGCTATGCCTTCGCGCACGTAGGTCAGGGCTTTGTCAATCTGGCCCGAACTGCGGAACAAAAAACCCAGTGTTGCCCGCAGACTTGAATTTCGTGGCCGCAGATTGTAACGGGTCTCTATCCGGGCTGCCTGCATCGTTGCGTCGAGGGCTTCTCTGGTACGTCCCTGAAGCCGGTACACCATTCCCAGATTACCCAACACCTTACATAGGTATTGTTTAGATAATTTGTAATGGTCTATATCCCTGATGATTTGTTGAAACCGTTGAATGGCCTTTTCTGGCTGATTGAGTTGAGCCCATGCGCCTGCCTGCGTGACAAGGGATAGGTATACGCCCGACCCGAAGTTTAGCTTTCTCGACAGCATCTCGCTCTGACGTGCTATCGAATCAGCCTGTTGGCTGGCCCCGCTTATGTACAGTTTGTAGGCATATTGGGTGAGTGTGCTGGCATATGTTGTGTCGCGGATTTTGCCAGCCGATGCTAGTTTTTTTACCTGATGAGCTAACGAATCTACCTCATCAGCTAATGTAATACGCTGCCGTACCTGCGCTAAGGCATTGGGCAGGGAGATGAGCAGAAAAAACCAGAAAAACAGAAATCCTTTTTTTAGGAAGGGCGTGAACACCCGCTCCCGGTTTATTGGCCTGTTGAACTCTGTTGCGATGGAATTTGGCCGATACAAGCTTGAGGAGGGTTTGGGCCTGCCTGCGTTGTTAGGCATCAGAACCATTTCTGCGATTAGCAGATGGCTTTTCAGGTAGAGAACCGGCATGATAAAGTAGGGTTTGCAGGCGTAGAGGCTATCGCCAAAACAATACAATCCGATAGCCTTTCTAAGGCGCTTCAGAAGGTCCAGAAGCAAAGTACGAAATTATTTACCTGGAATATATATACTCCTTAGGCTATGGTCATTGTGTCGGTAAATCGCTTTCTGTAATCCATTGGTTCAACGAACCGATGGGCTGGTGTAGCGGGTCCTTTTTCCTGATCGAAAACCAACGTTTAGTTTATAGTTTAGTTGATTGTATGCAGGAGCGCTACGTCTACCCAACAAGGCCCCTACCTGAAATCAAAATAAAGCACACCCTGAAACGTATCTGAACCCCCATTGGCGCCGGTCAGCGCTGGCTGACTCTGGGGGCCGAGTCCAGCCGGTTTCTGAAATTTAGTGCCAATGGCCGGAATGTCGTGCAGAAACGAAAGCCCGCCCGCCGGGAAGACTGGCACGGTGTTGTCATTGGGAGCAGCCTTCGGTCGGGCCGGGGTGAACACCCGCAGAAACAAATCTTCGCTGGATGACAGGATGCTAAACCCACCTTCGTTTGTCTGGATGCGGGCGCCGTAGAAGTTGGCGTAGTAGCCTTTGAACTCCGGGTATTCCCAGCGTTCGCCCGTGATGGCGTCGTTGTAGGGCTTGTTCCAGCCGCCAAACGTGCCGCCTTTGAGCCGGTTTCGCCACACCCGGTAGGGGCCATTGCCCAGCAGATACATGCCGGTCACGTTCTTTTCCGGGTAATCGAACGTGACGCCGGGCGTTTCCAGACCGGACGGCGCACCGTTGCCGCCGGGCCGATAACGGTAGGTTAATTTCAGCCAGCCCGACGGGTACATCGTCCAGACGACGCTGAACCGGAATTTACCGTCATACGTAGCCTCCACAACGTGCGTACCCAGCGTATCGACATGCCGGAGGCTTTTGAAAACAGCATCTCCATCGATAAGTACCGGCCCGTTGGTCAGCGAAATAGTATTTTTCGGGTTGGCAACGCGCTCCAACAGCCCGGTTTTGGTGTTCAGCACGACGGACACACCGCTTGCAGTCAACGTGAGCTGGTCGTTTTTTTCGCTGGCGGTTACCGTACCGCTGCCCGCCGTCATCAACCGACTGGCCACGCGGTCTGGCAACGAGATGGGCCACGACCAGGTATGAACTTCCCGGCCATAGTAGTCGTGAGCAGTCACGTAGAGCGCATCATAGTCTGTCCAGGCTTTCGGCAGTGCGACGGTCAGCATACCGGCACTTTGGGGTTTAATGTCGGGGGCGGTTACGCTGCCCGTTGTCGACGTGGTATCGCCCGGCGTCATTCCCGTGAATTTTTTGAGTTTCCAGCGGAAGGTGCAGCGGTTGAGGTTCGTCTGGTAATAGCGGTTTTCGATGGGCAACTGCCCGTTGAACTGGGGCGTAATGAAGCGTTTCGGGAAGAATAGTGGCGACCAGATTTCCCGGATGGTGAAAAAACTGGCTTCTTTCTCGCGGTACGGCCCCAGAATGCCGTCAGCCGCCGAATTGCCTTTCGTGTCGAGTGGGCCGGGTGTCCCCTCTCCGGGGCTATTGTCGGTGCGGGAGATGGCCTGGTCGCAGAAATCCCAGAGGAAACCACCCGCCGACAGGGGGTTGGCCCGCATCAGGTTCCAGAAATCATCTAAGCCAGCGCCCTGCCCACCGTCGTAGAGACCATGCAGAAATTCGGTCGGGAAGAACACGTCGTGGCCGTTGAAAAACGTGCCTAAACCGTAGTTGTAGTTGATGTAATGCTTCGTATTGGTGCCGTAGCGGTTGAGCCAGGGGTGAATTACGGGTCGTTTCTGAATGTCGTAACGTGGGTAGTCGGGGACTAAATCGAAGTTGAAGCCACCCTCGTTGCCGTTGGCCCACAACACCACGCAGGGATGGTTCACATCACGGACGATGAGTTCCTTCACCAACTTCCGGCCTACCTGCGTGTCGTAGGGTGGATATTGCCACCCCGTTAGCTCGTCGATGACAAACAGCCCCAGCGAGTCGCAGACCTCCAGAAAATGATTGTCGGGCGGGTAGTGCGACATCCGCACGGCGTTCATGTTCATGTCCTTCATCAGGTTCACATCCATCAGGCTGATTTGCCGGTTAGTGGTGCGGCCCGTTGTGGGCCAGAAACCACCCCGGTTCACCCCCCGGAACATGATGCGCTGCCCGTTGATGTAGATACCATCCCGTTCGCGGAGTTCGACGGTGCGGAAACCAAATCGCTCGGTCAACGTATGAACCACTGCCGTTCGGGACGTCAAACTGACAGTCACCCGGTATAGATTGGGGAATTCCGGCGTCCAGAGAGCGGGGTTATTGACCTTGCCACGAATCCGAACAACGCTGTCGCCCGGCTGAACGGTTGCCGTCATTGGCTGCCCAACGGGTTGCCCGCGCTGGTCAACAATCCGGGCCTCCACCGATGTCGCTGTTTTATCACCATCCATGAAAACGTCCATACTGAACGAACCGTCGGCTTGGGCGTCGATGGCCGTTCGGGCGATGCGCTGCTGCGGGTAGGCTTCCAGAAAAACGGGCCGGAAAATGCCGCCGAACACCCAGAAGTCGGCTCCGCGTTCGGCTTCGTTCACCGATTTGTTGGCCGATACTTTACTGACCCGTACCTCCAGTTGGTTCGGCTGGCCCGGTTTCAGCAACGGGGATATTTCATAGCGAAATCGGTAAAAAGCGCCCTGATGCACCGGCCCGGCCAACTGCCCGTTGATTTTCACCTCCGTGTCGGTCATGGAGCCATCGAAAACGATGAACACCCGTTTCTGCTGCCAGTTGGCCGGAATGGTGAACGTATGCCGGTACAGGCCAACCTCCAGCGAGTCCTCTTTTTCGTTGCCGTAATGGTAGGCGCCAAACCCCTGCAACTCCCAGTTCGACGGCACCGGAATGGTGGTCCACTGGCCACTGTTGCGGCCCCGCGTGCATTGAAACTCCCAGTTAACGGTGTCGTCTTTGCCCGTGCCCGACAGGTATTTAATCTCCGTTCGCTGGGCAAGAAGCGGCTGAATGACCAGCAGACAGCCAACAAGCCAAAATAGTATTGTACGCATGGGTAAGTAAGTCATTGAACGTGTGTTGGCTTGTTTTTTTGTCATGCTTCCTCCGTCAGCATGACAAATCCTCTATACGTTTTTTACTTTTGATTAGTCGTATTCTTCTGTTCCTGCTGCAAGGCTTCCAGCGCAGCGGCCAGATAGACCAATGGGGCATTCCAGTTGATGGCAATTTCGTTGGAGGCATACGAGCAATCGGCGTCGATGTACACTTCATCGGCGTTGGTGGTCGTGTAGCCGGGGCATTTGTCCTGCCGGGCAGCATTGGCGTTGGTACCCCCCGACAGCAAACCCGGCACGGGGGCTTCGATGCCATCGGCAACCGACGGGCGGTGGTGCGGGTGCATGGGGGTTTTGTCGCCGAAACCCGTCACGAATGAGTACCCAACCGCATTGCGGCCCAGCAAATAATCCAGATTGCCGAGGGCGTAGTGGAGATAGCGGCTGCGATTGGGCGAATTCGTGAACCGGTACGCCTGAATGAGCGCAATGCCCTGATTGGCGGCCTCGGCGCTGCTGCCCCAGATGAAATCCTTAGCCGACTTGCCCATCACCGTTTGAAACGCCTGTTGGTCGGCTCCATCGATGAGAGAATCGGCCATTGTCGTTAGCCGCTGCTTCACTAACGGCAGGTCTTTTTTGCCAACCGTCGTCAGGCCACTACCCGACCGTGCCAGCGTATAATAGGCCAGGGTTCGGACCTGCGCCCACGACGGCAGTGGCGTTCGGGCATCAGGAAACAGGTTCACGGCAGTGTAATAGTGGTCGTCGTTGGTCGTCACATAGAGCTCAGCAGCGGCCCAAATCCATTCGTCGCTGGCGCTGCGGTCTTCGTAGCCGCCCGTCACCACGTCGGGGTCGAAGCTGGCGTTCATTCCGCGCTGATTATAGACCACATCGGGGTTGGCGTTTGCCCAGGTCCAGGCGTTCACAGCCGCCGACAGGCAGGAATCGGCCAGGCCGGGCAGTTCGCGGTTGTACGGTTTCAGCACCCGGCTTGCCTGGGCCATCACGGCGGCAAAGTCGAGCGTGGCGGTGATGCTTTTTGCCACAACATACCGGTCTTTTGTTGCTTTATCCGGCATCACCATCCCGTCGAAACTGGCATTGGTCAGTTTATGATAAACGCCCCCGTCGGCGGGGTCCTGCATGGTCAGCATCCAGCGGAGGTTCCAGAGGGCCTCATCGAGCACGTCCGGTACGTTATTGGTGCTTTCGGGAATGCTGGTGTTGAGCGACTTAACATAGTCCGGGAAATCCTCGCAGAGCGACAGCAGCGTTCCCATTGTGATGCCGGAGTTGACGATGTACTTGTTGTAGTCGCCCGCGTCGTACCAGCCCTTCGGCGACGCAATTACCGTTCCTGCCGGGCGGGTGGCCGACGCTGCCGAGGGGTGAATCAGGACCCGCGTGTCAGGATGGCCCGCCGGACGCGCCCATTGCCCGGCAAATTTGGGTATCAGGTCGACGGCCGTCCGCTGGTAATAAAAACCTTTGATGGCGCCGATGGCGAGGGACCGGTGAACGTCGGGGCGAATCTCGAATGGATAGGAGTGACCCAGCCCCGGAATGTTGACGACGAAGGTGCCCGTCTGGGAAAACGATGAGAAATCGGCCGTTCGGGTAATTTTTCCGGAAAGAGAATTCTGGCGCGAGTCGCTCAGGGGTCCGACGAAGACCACTTTTTTGAGGTCGGGCGTCATCACCTCAAACTTGCCCGGCGTATCGCCAACCACCACGGCAACTTTGGCCGCATTCGGGTAAAACCCAACCTGATTCAGTCGAATGCGGTCCGGCGGTTCGGCCTGGGCAAGGGTCTGGCTTTGAACGAACGGGCTGGCCCGTGTAAACAGAATGATCAGCAGGGCCCTTAAAGCGGTCAATTTGATGGCGTTCGACGGAAAAGGTCTGCTCATTTAGATTGGATTTTTATGTTCATTCAGGTGGCGGCTATAAAAGCGGACCCTCGCGCTTTGCCTACTATAGATAGAGGTAGTAACTATTTTGTGGCAACGCCAGCCCGATTTACGGCGCCAGTGCATAGGCGACGTAGCGATCACCGGATTTCGATTTTAGTTTCCCACCTCCGCAGGCAATTACGATAAACTGCTTCCCGCCAACCGAATAGGTGCTGGGCGATGCATAGCCAGCCGCCGGTAACTGAGTTTGCCAGACGGTTTTGCCGGTTTTTTTGTCGATGGCCCGGAGTTGCTCGTCTTTGCTGGCGGCAATAAATAGCAGGCCGCTGCCCGTTACGAGCGGGCCACCGTAATTGTCGGTGCCGGTTGGCGGAATGCCCCTGGCTGTCAGTTCTTTATATTCACCTAACGGCACCTGCCACCGATGCTCGCCCGTGTTGAGGTCGATGGCCGTCAGCGTGCCCCAGGGGGGCGCACTAACCGGGTAGCCGTTGCTGTCATACCAGCGGTTATAGCCCGTGTGCTGGTAAGGAGCGGCCTTGCCGGTTGTTTTTATGGATTGATTTCCAGACGTTTTGTTACTTAGAAAATCAACAATGGCTTTGCGTTCGCCTTCGGGAACGTGCGCGAACGAAGGCATCATGCCCCGCCCGTTCAGCAGCACTTTATGAATGGCATCCGTCGAAAGCCGCCCGTTAATGCCCAGCAGCGAGGGATACGAGCCGTCGTGGTTGCCCTGCCGGTCGGCCCCGTGACAGGCCCGGCAATTCAGGGCGTACAATTGCGCGCCCGTAACCGACGTGTTGGCATCGGGCTGTTTCTGCTCGATTAATGACGAATAGCAGGGATTCTGCTTGGCCGGAATATAAATGATTCCGTCGGGGTCCGTCGCTGACCCACCCCATTGAGCGCCCCCGTCCGTGCCGGGGAAAAAGATGGTCATGGTTGCTGTTAACGGCATGTAGGGGCTGCCCGTCCGGGCTTTTCGGAGCGTAGCCACTACTTCTGAACGATTAGCCGCCCAGGGATTAATATCGTTCTCGGTTAATGTCTGCTTCGTAAACGGGGCTGGTCTGAGCGGAATAGGCTGGGTAGGGCTAACGGATTCACCCGCTATTCCGTCCGTCGGAAACGGGCGTTCCTCAATCGGAAATAACGACTTTCCGGTAACACGATCGAAGACGAAAATATGCCCCTGCTTCGTCGTTTGGGCGACGGCGTCAATGCGTCGGGGCCGACCGTCGGTTCCAGTCTGCGTTATGGTCAGCAGGTTGGGCGGAGCCGGTGGATCGCGATCCCAGATGTCGTGGTGAACAAATTGAAAATGCCAGAGTCGCTTGCCCGTGTTCGCATCTAAAGCGATTAAGCAATTCGCAAACAGGTTGTTACCCTTGCGATTGCCCCCATAAAAATCAAATGCTGCCGAGCCGGTGGGTACATACACAATTCCCCGCTGCCGGTCGATAGCCATACCGGCCCAGGCGTTGGCCCCGCCGAGCCGTTGCCGCGGGTTGGCCGGCGACCAGGTGCCATACCCGAACTCGCCGGCTTGTGGAATGGTATGAAATGTCCAGACAGTTCGCCCGGTTCGGGCATCGAACGCCCGGATATCGCCCAGCAGGGCCGATTCGTTTTCGGCAACCCGCGCGCCAACGATCAGCAGGTTTTTATAAGCCACATTGGGCGTGTTGGCCCGTACATACTCATCGGCGCCGGGCCGGCCGATGCCTTCCTTCAGGTCAATTCTGCCATTTTTGCCGAAATGCTCAATCAACTTGCCCGATTCGGGGTCGATGGCGTATAACCAGTTGCCCGCGCCCCAGAAAATACGCTTCTCGTTCCCCTCCGACCAGTAGGTGACGCCCCGGCTGGTTGTTCCGCCGTTGTCGCCGACCTGCGTTTTCCAGCGTTGCTTTCCGGTGGCGGCATCAAGGGCAAATACCTGCGTATCGGCGGATACGCCATAAAGCACGCCATTGATGATGATTGGATTACACTGCATCTGCGTCCGGTTATTGACCGTGTCCGCTCCTCCTGACGAATACGTCCAGGCGACGTTTAACTGGTGAACCGTGGCGGGATTGATCTGGTCTAACGGCGAATAATGACTTTTCATGCCATCGCCGTTATACTCCGTCCAGTCGGTGTCGGGAGCCGGATTTCCCGGCATCACGCTCCCCATCACCAGAAGAAGTGAACTAATAAAGAGGAGTTTGAGTACAGACAGCGGAAATTGCATATAAGTAATTGTGGGGAATGACTATAGCCAATCAAAGCTACTCATGTATTCAAACCAAACTGGTCGCTTACCGCCCCGGTTCCTGTAAGTACCGCTCTAAACGGCTTTCCAACTCGGGCTGGCTGAGGTTTGTGTATAACTCCCCATTGAGCGCCAGTGCCAGCCGGCCACTTTCTTCCGAAACCGCAACAACAGCCGCATCGGTGGCCTCGCTCATGCCTAAGGCGGCCCGGTGGCGGAAACCCAGGGAAGGGGGGAGCTCATCATCTTCTGAAACGGGCAAAATACAGCGGGCCGCCCGAATCCGGCCCTCGCTGATGATAACGGCCCCATCGTGCAGGGGACTATACTGACTAAAAATAGCCAGCAGCAGTTGTTTCGATATATCGGCGTCGATGACCTCGCCCGATTGCGCGAATTTCTCCAGATCATCATTTTTCTGAAGCACTAATAACCCGCCGGAGAACTCGGCGCTTAGGGCCTTGCAGGTATCCAGGATCGGTTTTAGGGGCGTTTGGGCGTCTGTCATCGTACCGTCCCGGAGTAACCAGCGCCGAAGCTGACGACTACTGGTAAGGTTGGTCGATTTGCCAATGAGCAGCAGAAAGCGCCTGATTTCGTGCTGAAAAATAATGATCAGCGCCAGGGCGCCTACACTGATGAAATACTCCAGAATGGTCGTCATCAGGTTCAGGCCGAGGGCTTTCACGAGCAAATAGGCCAGATAAACCAGCAGATAGCCAACAAACACCCGGCTGGCAACACTCCCCCGAACGAGGTTATAAATCTGATAAATCAGAATGGTTACCAGAAGAATGTCGAGCAGGTCGAGCCAGCTAATATCTAAAAATCCCAGCCGAAATGCCAGCATGAACAAATGAGTAAAGTTTCCGGGCTAAAGATAAACAGAATCCAGTCGATACGTTGGTTATTGAGTTATTGGTTAATGCGTAATTGGTAAAACGCAGCCTACTACCAACTCATTTGTAATCAATCAGACAGGATTAGGTATAGTTAAGGCTATAAATTAATGGTTTGTCCTTCAATAGCCAGATAGGTTTCGGGAAAGACCTGCCGCGCTTCGTCCAGAAATGGGTCAAATTGCTTATAGCGTGACGAAAAATGCCCAATCAGGAGTCGGCCTGCTGAGGCTTTAGCGGCAATGGTAGCGGCCTGCTTCGCGGTTGAATGGTAAACTTCGGCGGCTCGCAGCGCATTGTCTTCCAGAAACGTGGCTTCGTGGTAAAGCAAATCGACACCCCGCAGTTGCGGTATCAGCGTGTCAACATAGCGCGTATCGGAGCAGAAAGCGTAGGAACGCGGAGCGGGTCCAGGTTGGGTATAGTCGGCGGCTGCGTAGAGCAGTTGCCCGTCAGCATCCCGAATATCCTCACCGTCTTTAAGTTGCTTCAGGTAGGCCACCGGCACATCATCGGGCAGTTTATCCCGCAGCAGATGGGGCTTGTGGGGCTTTTCCCGAAATAGAAAACCGGTGCAGTCGATGCGGTGTTGCAGCGGAATCGACTGTACGGTTAGTTGAGGATGATCGAGGAGCAGGGCGGGCTGACTGGGGTCAATCGGCTGAAAATGGAGTTTGTAGCCCAAACGTGAATCCGACACCCGGAAAATGGTGGTCAGGACTTCATCGAGTCCGCGCGGCCCAAACAGGTATAAATCCTCCGTGCGGCCCGCCAGATTTAGCGTCGACAGGAGAGGAGCGAGGCCAAAATAATGGTCGCCATGCAGGTGGCTGATAAAAATATAGCGAAGTCGGGCGGGCCGAATCCGCTGTTCAATCAGCCGCAGTTGGGTGCCTTCGCCACAGTCAATCAGGATATAGTCAGTACCAACCGTGAGCAATTGGGCTGTTTGGTGAAGCCGTAGGGAGGGCGTAGCTGAGCCTGCCCCCAGAATGGTAAGGGCAAAGGGCAACTGAGCCGGTCGGCTGGTTTCCGGTTCGGTCATGGCATCAGGACCGGCCTGGACTGGCCGGTCGGGCCGGTCAGACTTCGTCGCGACCGACGCTGCCTCCGGCGTCGTACTCATCATCGGCTTCGCTGCGAAAATCGTTTTCTAATTCGTTCATAAACACCGCGTCTATGGCTTCCTCCACCGTTGGGAGAATGGTTAGATCGCTCAGGCTGACCTTGTCTAAATAGTCGATGAGGTCATCGTTTTTGGTAACGACTACCAGCAAGCCCACTTCATTGGTGCATTGCCGGTTTACTTTCCGGAGTGTGGCCGTTCCGGCGGGGTCCACCGACTGCACCGGTGCCATATCGACAATAATGTTGCTGTATCCTTCCCGGAATAAGCCCCGGCTAAGGGTTTCGAAGTCGGTGGATACGACCTCGCTAAATTCGCTTTCGGCTAATCGAATCAGGGCGTACTGTTCGTTTTTTTCGATGCTATAGTTCATGGTAAAAAGAGTAAAATGAGTAAACGGGACCGGCCTTTATAGCTGGTTTCAGTATACACGAATCATTTTACGGTATTAACAGCGTTCAAAATGTTGGTTTCAATGCGTGTGAGTGGGTTGCTGGATTGATCGACCTGGAACGATTGCCCCGTAACTGTCTCATACAGTTCAATATAGCGGGTTTTGATCTGCTCGATCCACTCATCCGACATGGCGGGCATTACCTGGCCGGTTTTGCCCTGAAACCCATGGCTAATTAGCCATTCTCTAACGAATTCTTTCGATAATTGTTTCTGTGGCTGGCCAGCCCGCTGATTCTGCTCATACCCGTCGGCATAAAAATACCGGGACGAGTCGGGCGTGTGTACCTCGTCAATCAGGTAAATGCGGCCATTCAGGTTGCCGAACTCGTATTTTGTATCCACCAGAATGAGGCCCCGCTCGGCAGCCATGTCGGTGCCCCGCGCAAAGAGCGCCAGTGCATACTGTTCCAACTGAACATACTCGTTTTCCGGCACAAGGCCGCTCCCCAGAATTTCCTCACGGCTAATGTCTTCATCGTGGCCTTCGTGGGCTTTCGTCGACGGGGTAATGATGGGCGTGGGCAACCGGTCATTTTCGCGCAGGCCCTCGGGAAGGGCAACGCCACACAGCGTCCGGCGCCCTTCCCGATACTCGCGCCAGGCGTGCCCGGCCAAGTAGCCCCGAACCACCATTTCAACCGCATAGGGTTCGCAGTTAAGGCCGATGCTTACATTCGGGTCGGGCACGTCGAGCAGCCAGTTTGGTACCAGATTAGCGGTGGCCCGCAGGAAATAAGCGGCCGTTTGATTCAGCACCTGCCCTTTGGCCGGAATAGGCCGGGGTAGGACCACGTCGAACGCTGAAATCCGGTCGGAGGCAACCATAACGAGTTTCTCCGGGAAGGCGTACACATCCCGCACCTTGCCGCGATAAAATCCGGTTTGACCGGGAAATTGAAAATTCGTCTCCTGAATGGCGTTCATGTAGTTTATTTCAGGTTCCAGGTTTCAGGTTTCAGGTTCGCTACTGTGTACGGCAACTACACCGACGGCCTGGTTGAAACCTGGAACAATTAAAGCTTTTCAAGAATAAGAGCTGATGCGCCACCGCCCCCATTGCAAATGCCAACGGCGCCATAGCGTCCGTTCTTTTGGTGCAGCACATTGGTAAGCGTGGTTACGATCCGCGCTCCCGACGCCCCCAGCGGATGACCAATGGCTACGGCTCCCCCAAATACATTCAGTTTCTCCTGCGGCACCTCCAGTACTTTACTGAACGTGAGTGGCACCACCGCAAACGCTTCGTTTATTTCAAAAAAGTCGATGTCATCGGCTTTTAAACCGGCGCGGTCGAGTGCCAAAGGAACGGCTTTGGTGGGGGCCGTCGTGAACCACTGCGGCTCCTGTTCGGCATCGGCGTAGGCCAGAATCCGGGCCAGTGGTTTTACCCCCAGTTCATCGGCTTTCCGGCGACTCATCACCACCAGGGCCGAGGCTCCGTCGCTGATGGGCGAGGAACTGGCGGGGGTTACGGTACCATTGGGCGTAAAAGCAGCTTTCAACGTCGGAATTTTGTCGTAAATAACGTTTTTGTATTCTTCATCTTCGTGCACCGTCACGCTATTTTTTCGGCCTGCGACCTCCACCGGCACAATTTCGGCGCTGAATTGGCCACCCTGCGTGCTGGCTTCGGCCCGCCGGTAGGATTGCACCGTGAAGTCGTCCTGCGCCTGGCGGCTGATGGCATAGGTTTGCGCCGTTTGATCGGCAAAAACACCCATCGCGCACTGGTCGTAGGCGTCTACAAGTCCATCTCGTGCCAGCCCGTCAACCAATTCGGCGTTTCCGTACTTATAGCCAAAACGGGCTTTCGGAACGTAGTAGGGCGCATTCGACATGCTCTCCATACCGCCCGCCACAACCACGTCGGCCTGGCCGAGTTGAATAGCCTGGGCCGCCAGCATAATGGCTTTTGTGCCCGATGCACACACTTTATTGATGGTCGTACAGGGAATGTTGGCCGGTAAGCCAGCTTTCAGAGCGGCCTGCTTGGCGGGTGCCTGCCCTACATTTGCCGAGACAACGTTGCCCATATAGACTTCCTGGACCTGGTCGGGTTGTATGCCTGCCCGGTTAAGCGCGCCCCGGATAGCTGCCGCGCCAAGATCGGTGGCCGACAGGGTTGATAAAACGCCCCCAAAACTACCAATTGGCGTTCGAACGGCAGCAATAATTACGACTTCATTCATGTGTTTTGTTGATTAAAGCGAACCAGATCCGGCTGTTGGCTACCCCATTACCAGCGATTGGCCCCGGCGGTCGGCTTTGTTCCCGACCGCCGGGCCGACCGCGTCAGCGCATACGGCAAATCATCACTCTGCATCGCATCGAGAAGCTGTACGGCCTGCTCTTCACTGAGGTTTAGCCGCTGAAACCGGCGCAATACCTCATCCTGCCGCTCCGACCGTTCGACCTGTTGCCCACCTGCCGGGCGAGGTTTGTTGACAAGGGCTGGGTTTCGATCCGATGGTTTGGGCTTTGCTTTTTTGGCGGGTGGTTTCCCCGAATAGTATTTCTTAATTAATTCAAAATTATACCGGGCGGATTCATTATCCGCATTTTCCAGGAGCGCCTGCCGAAACAGTATCAGCGCTGTGGCGCTATCGCCTTCTAAACAGGTCATAACCCCTAACTGCGTGGCGGCTGCGGTCCGCAGATCGGCCCTGTCGGAACGAAGCTGGGTTTCGTACTGGAGCCGGGCTTTGGTGTACTGCTTCAGGTGAAAATAAGTATGCCCCAGATTTAAGCGCACAGCCGGATCGAGGGTTGTGGTGGTACGGCTCAGGTAACTATATAACGATAGCGCACGGGCATAATGCCCGGCCTGGTAAGCGGCCTGCGCTTCCTGACGGATCTGGTTATTCCGGGAAATCTGGTTTACGGGGAGTAACGTGCTCCACCAGAGCCAGGCGGTGATCAACACATATAGCATAGATGGTAACCCTAAAGCTCGCCAAAAATAAGACGAAACCCCGACATCCGCTTACAATCGGAACGTTCGGATCACGATAATCAGATCAAGGCCGATTAGCCCCAGTGCAGCCAGCAAAAAATAATAATATTTGTTGGTCGAAACGGCCAGTCTGCGCTGGTCAACGGCCTGGCCTTTCAGCGAGCGCACCAGGTTGGCTAACTCATTGACATACCGACCACTGGCATCGGCTTCGATGTACTGCCCCCTGGCATCGCGGGCCAATTCCTGCAAAAACGGGCGGTTCAACCGGCTGCGAACAATCTGGTGGTCATCATCGCGGATGAAATCGCGCCCGGCCCGAATGGACGCACCCGCTTCGGTGCCAACGCCTACGGTAATGAGCGACACCCCCTGCGACCGGAGCCGGGTAAGCTCCGGTCGGTTGCAGGTCGCAAAATTTTCACCATCGCTAAACAACACAATGGCTTTGCTGTTTTGCCGGGTGGACGAATCGGTGAGGAATTTCTGGCGGGCCAGTTCAATGGCACTGCACAGGTCTGTGCCACCCGTTGGGGAAGCACTCGTGTGTACGTCGCGGATAAACTGACCGAGCGCGTCGTGGTCAGCCGTCAGGGGCGATAACACGAATGATTCAGCGGCTGTCAGTACCAGTCCGAAGCGGTCGCCGGGTAGGGTGTCTGCTAACTGCAGGATATCATATTTAATTCGTTCCAATCGGGTTGGCACCACGTCGCCCGCATCCATCGACCGCGAAATATCGACCAGCAGAAACGTATCGCGACCGGCAGTTATCAACTCTCCTTCGGCTTCGCCGAAGGAAGGGCCAAGCAGGGCAATGATCAGCAGAGTGAGGTAGCTGCCGCGCAGAAAAAACTTGGGTACCACACCCCAGGCCGACGTATTTAGCTGTTTGGCCAGCCGAAAAGTTCGCCAGATATAGAGCGCGTACAGGCTGAGGAACAGCCCGATAATACTAAATTCGGTTTTGGTAAAGGAATACAGCCAGTTCATTCAGAGCAAGTATCAGGCTGATGCTGACCTGGTTTAGGCAGGGACGCATCGGATCAGAAAAGGCGAAAGTAACAATTAAGAAAAGATTTTGCCCGGTGCCTCTTGCTCAAAACGTTAAATTGCCCTACCTTTGTGTCCCAATCGTTCAGGAAGGGAATGATTGGCTTCGGAGAGATGCCTGAGTGGCCGAAAGGAACAGTTTGCTAAACTGTCGTACTGGAAACGGTACCGAGGGTTCGAATCCCTCTCTCTCCGCTGAGTGACCATTAATCTTCGGGGTGTAGCGTAGCCCGGTATCGCGCCTGCTTTGGGAGCAGGAGGTCGTAGGTTCGAATCCTGCCACCCCGACACTGAATATCAGCCAGTTAGCTTAATTGTTAACTGGCTTTTTTAATTTGGTTTACACAATGGTTTACACAACTTGGTGATAATTTTAGATTAAATATGACACGCGAACAAAAAATTGATAGTATTAAGGATATTGATAAAGAGGTGCAAATTCATGAAATACTGATTGATTTATTAGAAGGTATGGGGTATGCCGATGTGACATTAACGCATGAAAGAGGAAATTTGCCGGAAAATGGAAAAGATATAGTCGCGTCAAGAATTGATTCTATAGAAAATAAAAAAGAATGGACGGCATTTGTCATAAAGAAAGGAGATATTCGAGGCACATCGCAAGGAGTACAAGAAATAGTGGCACAGGTAAATGATTGCTTCACTTACACTTGGAATTCCTTAACTCATGGCAGAAATATTCGTATTAGCAAAGTTAAAGTAGTTACAAACGGAAAATTTAATTCGGGAGCCGAACAAAAGATTTTGGAGAATAATTCTTTAAACAGCCCAAACATAGGTTTTTGGTCAAACACTGAATTAGTAAAATACATTGATGATTACTGTGGGCGTATATGGTTAAAAGGAAATAGAGATTACAAAAAGTATATTGAGATATTTCAAAAGAAAAATAAAGATGATGATATAACAAAAGCTATTGGGCTTGATGATAAAAAAATAAAAAGAATTATAAACTTTTCTATTCAACCTAAACTCATAGATGTTAGTATAAATGATTCAGGAGAACTTAAAAAAAAATGGTTTGATTTACACTCTGTTGCTAACTATTCTGGCAACTCATTAATTGTAGGAGAAGCAGGTTCAGGAAAGTCAACGTTTTTTAAATTATTAGCGGGAGACATTATAGAACAAAATTTTATAAGAGACAATTACGAGTTGTACCCAATAATAATAACATTCTCTGATTTAAAAGCAGAAGGTTATGATATCAACAAATCAATACATAATTATTTTTTATCATCTGATTACAAAGATATTTTAATTGATAGTAATAGTATATTATCGAATCAAAAATTTATTTTATTTATCGATGCTTTAGATGAACTAGGTAATGGTCAAGATAAGTCTAAAGCTTTAATAGCAGTATATGATTTTAAAAAAGAATACCCAGATGTGCGTATCTACTGCTCTTCGAGACCTGCGGATTCATTGCTTGAAGATTGTCAAAAAATTAATTTCAAATATTTAGAAATTAGTAACGTGACAATGCAACAGGCCGAGCAATTTATGAATCGCTATTTTAATGAAGATGAAATTAAATGTCAACGACTATTAAAGTCTCTACGAGATACGAATTTGCTCGATAAAATGCCTAAAACCCCATTGACCTTGGCGTTAGTTGCAGCAATATTTGACGAAAATCACTACGAGATTCCGGCCACTATATCAGACCTGTATAAATACTTTGTAGATACTTTGTTAAATAAACAATTTAAGAATAGTACTTTGGAAATAATGAATATTGGTGTACATAGAAGTGTTTTGTCTTTTTTAGCAGAACATCTTCATGTGAATCGAATTAAAACTATTGGGAGAGAAAAATTAATAGAAATTGTTACAGACTTTGCAAAGGATCGAGGTCATAAATATAATGTTGATGAATTAATATCTGAATTTGTAAATAGCCTTGGATTATTAGTTGAAAATGATAGAAAAGAGATACAATTTAAACATTTATCCTTCCAAGAGTATTTAACTGCATATCAATTTTATAATCATAGCATTAATGGGAAAGATAAATTTATTGAGAATTTCAATGATTTATGGTGGCAAAATGTTGCTATATTTTATGCAGGAATGACAAAAGATTCACCGGAGTTAATTGACGAAATTCTTGCAAAATCAGTTCCTACTAATTTCAAAGAGTATTTAGTTAATTTAGGTGGTATGGGGCATTTGATGCAAGCTCTTTATAATACCCCAATTTCAGCACTGACTAAAGGTATAATTAGCAATTTAAATAATGCAAATAAAGCTGTTGCGGCAATAAAAAGTTCTGATAGGACGGAATTTGAGTTAATCAAACGTATGTGGAATACGGAATTTGGATTACTCAAGGTTGTTAGCAACTGGTTCGAATTTCATCATAATTCAATCACTTTACGAGCTTCATTAGAAAAAGTTTTTAATGAAATGATTGATTTTATTAAAAATCCTTTAACTAATTTAGTTGACAGACGTACTTATGAGTATTATGCATACATATTAGCTGTAACTTTGTATGCGTTAGGAGATGAAGACTTTCAATTTTTAAGTAAAATTTATGTAGAAGTTGATAAAAAAAACTTTCATGTTTTAGCACTAATTGATGCAGGATTTAGAGAAGAGTATGATAAGTTGTCTAGGGATAGGAAAAACCGAAAAGCAGTAAAACGTTTAAAAGACAATCTTGAATTGTTATCAAAAAATAAGAGTATTATTGTTGACAATGTTAATATAAGATTAATTGACGGTACATTTATGAAAACGTTTTCCAAAAGGCCACGATCTAATATGACTAAAAGCCGTAAAAATAACCGTAATAAAAATTAGTGAAATATAAATAATGTATATGAAGCAACGGGTCGTGACGTAATCGTGGACTTTACGTCTTTACTGCATGGTCACTCTCATCGTTTCGTGCCGTTACTGCGGCAATCAGGATGCAGTCCGGCGTAAAGGTCTGAGCACCAACGGCAATCAACGCTACAAATGTGAGCACTGTAGACGTAGTTTTCAACTGGCCTACACCCACAAAGCACACGAACCCGGTATCAAAGAGCAAGTCATTGACATGGCCCTGAATGGATGTGGCATTCGGGATACAGCCCGGGTGCTGAAAATTAATATGAACACGGTCATGAGCACATTAAAAAAAAGGCTGCCCAAATCGTCTCCGTAAATCCAGCCTACTCAGGTTCAGAAACCCGGCTGATGATTCGCTTAGAAGCTGACGAGCAGTGGTCTTACGTGCAGAAAAAGCGGCAATCCCGCTGGTTGTGGTGGGTCGAAGATCATGATGCGGGGCAGGTCGTGGCGTTTCTATTTGGCCGACGGACGAATGCGAGTTTTCGGCGATTACTGGGTTTGCTGGCCCAGTCTGGTGTTGTTGTTAGCCGCTGGTATACTGATTACTGGTGGGCTTACTACGACGAGTTACCCGCAGAGATTCATCAGGCTGGGAAAGATCAGACACAGAGTATTGAACGAAAACATCTGGATTTACGCACTCGGGTCAAGCGGTTAGCCCGTCGAACCATCTGTTTTTCGAAGTAGGTTTTGATGCATGATATGGTGATTGGATTGTTGATTAACCATTTATTTTTCAAGCTCAATGTCCACTCTTAAATCATGATCTACTAATTTGTAACCAAATAACAGATTATAGATACGGGTAAAACCCCATTGCTATCCATTTAAACAATGTCTTAATTTACAAAAGGTTAAGCAATTCACGAAGACTTATAAGCACTTTTTATTGAAATGCGTATTAGTTCGTAAAGCAAATTAGCCTATTTGTTGCTATCAGGCCGAAAAGAATCATAAGTCATCATTTTTGAGTTTACAGACTTGCCCACGGATCAATAATTTGATAACCTTATGGTTGTACTATAGTAGAAACTGAATATTCGAAAATTTGGTCAATTGACTCTGTACAAAATAAATTTCATAAAATGAAAAAATATTATTTAGTCCCTGTTTTTATATTACTTTTTAGTTCACTTTCTTATGCCCAAGCATGTCAAGGAATGCCTGCTGGATGGCATATTAGAATATGTTTAAAAAAGACACAAGCAGTAGGGGTAAAATTTTGGGTAGGAGTTGGAGGTGATGCAAATTCTCATAGGCTGTGGGGCGATTGGACACAGAAACCTGATAATACATTCTTCTTGCCATTAGATCTAAGGTATTCCAAAGAAGTGTGGGTAAAAGCTCAGACATTAGAAAGGGGTAAAAGGATTCATTTTTGCCTTAGATATGATGATACTGACGTAAAGCATTTCGATTCTGATGGTGATTCTGAGGAACACGAGCGTAGTCAAGATGACAAAGATCCATGTGATTGTAATTAACCACCTAAATAACTATGCGATACTTATCTTTAGCGTTTATCTTATTTGGTTGTTGCTTTAATGATTCGGTAGCTCAACAAACTAATTCGCCTACAGTTATATGCTTTACAGTTAAGGTACCTACGCCACCATATAAGAATTTAAATTCACAAATTTGTGAGTACTATCAAGGTGCTCAACAATTCGCAGGAAATATCAATGTAAAATATAAGATATGGAGAGACGCGAATCTTGACTTATGTGAATTAAAAGGAGATAGTCTAAGTATTAAAGAGCGTTTTTTTTACCATATAATTGGAGAATCAAAAGGTTTAGGTGTCCAATGTGGTTACGATGAAGAAAATGCACGTCAAATTGTATTATCATCAACGTCAAAAATAGGGTTTAATCCAGACTACTCGTTAGATGTAAAAACTAAATTCGGTAAAATCGAAAATCCAAATCGTTGCAAATTGTCTTTTGGATCAATTGACATTACTGATGATTTAAACAAGCTAACACTAAACTATTTAAACAAATTAAATAATAAATTTACGAATGATATAAAAAATAAAAACAACTTTAAAAGCAAAGTTGAAGCTGGCTGGAGGAGGATTAACGAGCCTATAAGTATTGATAAGGACATCTGGTTTATGCTAAACCCGAGCTCATTGAGCTTAGGAAATATCAGGGCAGATGATACCAATATTAATGTAAACCTCGGGATAACTTGCAGCCCAACGATAATTTATGGCTTACAGCCTATAGCAAATACTTCAGCACTTCCAAAGTTAACTAACAGCAACTGTGATGCAGCAATTACAATTAAAGCCCTAATTCAACTTGAAGAAGCCGAACTTAACAATACATTAAATAACTTTAAAACAAATGAATCAAATGGCTCATTATTCAATGATTACATAGTAGGTAATCGGCGTATAATTATAGAGAAAGTAAATATAAAATCCTCAGAAAGTAAACCATTATTAATCACCCTGAAAGCACGTAGTTACCCTATAAAACCAATTGGAAAGCTTTCATCAATCAAACATATAGGCTTTCTCATTAATAAGCTCTTTACAACAGTTAAAGGAAAAATGATTATAACCGGCGAGCCGGCATATGATTCAACTACACACATATTCAGTTTAACTCAAACAAAATATTCATTAAAAACTAAAAATTATTTTATCAAGGTATTCAACGGAATATATAAAAATGAAGTATTAAAGAAAGTAAATCAAGCTTTAACCATAAACCTAGAAGCAAGAATTAAACCATTAGAAAAAAATATAACTGCTGGTCTGAATAAAGATTTAGGTTCAGTTATTATTACCGGAAAAATAAGCCATCTAAATTTTGACAGTCCTAAAACTAAAAACAAAGCTGTTGACATAAATGCGTTTTTTATAGGATTCTTAGATATATCTGTAAAATAACCCTCACTTATAGCAAAGCAAACTTTGACTTTTATTACTTGATCACTTATACGCTGATGGAGTCTTACTTGCATAACCAACTGCCACGTTATATCTATCGAAAATCGTATTTGTCGTTTCAAAGGCGATTATAAGTACACCATGTATAGAGAAGGTATTCCGTTTTCGTCAGAAGCCTTAATGAGGTTTGACTCTGCTGTTACCTACATAGATCACTACCATCTACTAAATGCTTACCTCTCATAAAGTGGCAGCGGTACGTGCCATTTATTTTTCATGCTCAATGTCCACTCTTAAGTCATAATAAAGCAACGTACAATATTAGGATTATGTTATGCTAATTTATAAATTGATTACATGTGAAATTTATAGGAAACAGTTGTCGTATTTGGTCAACTTCACATTTCGTAATCTACAATTTCTACCATTTTTTCATAAAGTTTGAATCGAGACTTATGTATCAGATCGAGTGGATAAAATGCAGGCGGGGTTACTTTATTAATTTAGCTTCGGCGGCTACAGTAGGCGTTAGGTTGTTGACAAACTTTAACATTTCGTTGGCTTATTGGCAAAAACTTTATAATTCATCATTGGGGCTAAGGGTTTTGTTATGTTGATAGGTTAGTACCCTCACCGGCTGATTATAGTTTGGCTAATCTGCGTTCTTTCGGGCGGCTTTGGCTTGATCGAATTTATCTATTGTTAGCCTCCTGCGCCTGTGATTGTCAGGCAGAACAGTTAATACCGCGCCTTTCGCTATAGTTTGCATCTGAGCGTGGGTTAGGTATTCAGTTATTTCAGGTCCGTTTTGTAAACGATATGTTGCCTTAACGGGCGTGTCGTCTGTGTCGTGTCCAAACCAGCCTTTAGGGTGTTCATCCACAACAAACAAAAACACCTTCTGACGTTGAGCTTGTTTCATCCCATATAATTCAGCAATGTTGCCCTGTAACGCCTGGGTCAATAGGGCAATCTTTTCGGCTCGTTTCATCGGCTAATCCAGTTTATTCATCATTTTACTTAACAGTTTATCTATTTGCTCTTCTGTCAACGTAGTGAAGTCTATTTTCTGTTCCCGCTGTTTTGGCAAAACGTACTCTAAAAACTTCAGATAGGCCGTTACGCGCTCTTTGGGGTCAAGCATTTCCAAATCCACTTTTATAGCGTCGAAATGGTTGTCAATTAGAGCCGAAATCTTTGCTTTTATGTCGGACGATGACTTATTGGTACTGCCGGGCTTTCGGCCCCCGGTCTTTTCGCGTCCTTTCTCGAATTGCATATGTGTGTCTGTTTTAGAGAAAAATTAGAGGTAGTACAGCCACCGGAACGGGCTTTCTCCGGTTAGTTTATTCATCGTTTGGTATCAATTCCCGTTGAAGAAATTTATGAACCCGGATTTTATTCCAGACCAACGGCGGCAAGGGCCATGATTGCCAAAAGATGTGTTGTTGTGGCGGCTTGGGTTCTGTACGCGTTGAAGGTGGATTAAATGGCCGTAACGGTAGTTCTTCTGATTTGCCCGGTTGTTGAGCGTCAGGCGTATACTCCAACACTTCGCCGTAAATCGTTCGTCCGTCGATTACCCAACGGGGCCGAACCGTAGCGGGTATTAACAGAAAATCAGCCAAGTCTAAGCCGTTGTTTCGCTGCTCATCGGTGGCCCTTTTTTCCAATAAATCCGATACCTGAATCTGATAACCCGTTGCGTTCATTTCGTCGGCTACCCGGCTCCATTGGATAAACGCTTTTCCGTTTTTCGACAAATCAGGGAACAGCATAACCGCCCGGCCGCGTAAAGGGGCTAACCGGTCGGCATTGAGGTACGACAACGCACCAACGGCTAACCACACAAAATCCGGTATCAGAGCCGAACAGACAACCGCCGTTTTCGGGGCCTCTACAATGGCAACAGGTTGATCTATTGGCGCGGTTGCCAGTTGATGAAGCCCGAACAGAATAGGCCAACGCGGGGCGTTTTGGTCGTAATCAGTTAACCAGTCCGGCGCGGGCTGCTGTTGCTGTTTATACCGTCGTATCAGGCTATGACTTACCGAACTAATACAAACTTTTGAATTGTCTTCTTTGTCAATGTATTTAGCCTTATGCCAATCGTCAGCAAATAGTATCACTTGTCCGGCCCGAATCCGTTGTTGTTTATCTTTTAGCCAGAACACGCACGAACCCGGCCAATGAGAGGACGTACCGATCTGAAAGCGTTGTAACAGTTCGTCGGCTTGGATTGGGCCGAACTCTCGAACGAGTAACTGAGCGAATTGATTATGTTCGTGGCGCCCTAATGACGCGGTAAAAACCTCATCTGGAATCATGTAGACTTTGGCCGGGACGGGTTGGTTGGTTGGGCGTCGAGCCGGTTTTTCACTACGGGCGGCTACGGGCGGCTTATCGAACTTGGATTGCTCATACAATTCGTCGGTGTAACTCAACCCTAACGGACCTTTGGTGTAGGGGCTTAGTTGGTAGCCACAATTTGACTCCCGGTCGCACCGTCCGTATTGTTCCGGCAATGGGTCGCCTGTTCGGCTATCAACGTAGCGGGATAAAGTTCGCCGGTGTTTGGGGCCACATTCGGGGCAATCGGCTTTGATGGCCTTTTTGGGCAAGTGATAACGAAGTTGCTTGGTTAGCGTTTTCATAGGGTAGGTTGTTTATTGCATTTAGCATTTAAGGAGCCCACTGTGAAAGGGTATGTATCCGCCTGTACACACATACCCCCGGAGGGTGGAAAGCTTAAATTCTAAATGCAATTTTTTAGCACGATTTTAAGGTGAAACTGATACCTCGCTGATCGCGCCCCCGCTCATATTTCCATCCGTTGCCTTTCGCAAACTGGCCGATATTATTAGTGAATGCACGAGTAGCCTGTACGTTGTCCGGGAGGCCCGCATAGGTCTTGTAATCGCGCCAAAGTTCATCTCGACTGTATTCCTTGTTAGCAATTAACCCCGTGCACTGGTACGTTGTAATCCACTCAAAAAAGTCGTCCCCGGCCGTTTGTCTCAGCCGATTTTTGTCGGCACTTCGTAGTTTGTATGATTGTAATCCGTCGCGGAGGTATTCGACCACACACGAAATCATAAACTCATCGAATTGCGCCCATTCGTCGGTGTTCCAGTCTTCGGAAAAAAAGACGCAACCGTGTTCTGATTGTATAGGCCTTTCGTTGCCCGTCCGAATCTGCTTTTTGTAATGGTCCGAAAACTCAAGAATGAACTGACGCCGAATGTTGCTACTGCCATCGTTTGGCATCACAACGTTTGATGAAATTAGAAGCTTTGGACCTTCTTTGGCCGGAATCCTAAAAGCGTGTTGGTTCTTTTTCTCAACCGCCCATCCCTCGGTTAATGTGCTAAAAAAACGCTCTAAAGTAAATCGACGCTCGGCTTTCGGGTGACTTACGGTCGGGTCATCAATCCAGACAACCGCCGTATCCTCATCGACCGATTGAAAACAAAAGCGGTCGTTTTGATCAAATTTCTTTCCGTCCAAAACAGCGACGGGCCTAATTTGTCGCAGGGCATTCCCGAACACGCCCTTTCCGGTCCCACCTTCGGGCTTTCGGGCGTCGGTAATCTCCTGATCGTAACAGACGACGCATTGGCCCTCTGCCGGGTTTCCGTAATGGTGAAGCAAAAACCCAATAGCGGTACGAAAAGCACGAAGGCGGTCAGGTTCGTTGTTAGCGACGTTTCGTAGAAATTTCGCGTAATGGCTTTGTTCGCCGGTCGCGTTAGGGTTGTAGTCCCGATTCAGCACCTGGCTTTTCCAGACGCATCGGTCATTCAGAATTTTGTAAGGTCGTAGCGTTGCCCCGGCTCTTGTAACCTCGACAATGCCATTTTGATACGGCACGAAACAGGTCGTCGGGTTGTCACGCAATAATGGCCTATCGTGCGTTTTCAGGGACTCCAAACCCGTCGCGTTGACCGTTAGATGCTGTTGCCTGTTGAAAATCTCTAACCGGCCCTCAAACGTCGCTTCTACAAAGTCGCTAACCATTGGCTTACTATTGCCTTCGATATATGATTTAATGCAATCACGGGCTTTTGTGGCACTGGTTAGTTCGATAACGGATTCTCCACAAATGAGAAATGTTGTTGCCCCGTCTGACCGGTATCGCTTGAAGAACCGTTGATTTTCTAAATAACCCAATATTCCGGTCCGGTATAGTGAGGCTAACTTCCAAACATTAGTTTTGGCATCACGCTCAAAAGTCCACAAATCCAGAGCAACCTCATCGGTACGAATTTTAACGAGTTGGGGGCTTGGTGATAGAGTTCGTAACCGCTCAGCTTCGGCGGCAACTTGCGCTATTATATCCAACGCGGTTAACGTATCTTTGTCGTGTTCAACAGTCATTGTATGAGCGAGTTAGGGGCGTTCGGGAGAACGCCTTTTTTTATGAATAGGCTGAATAGTTGGCGCGGCATCCACGAAAAGCCATAACGTGTAAATCAGTAGCGCGAAGTCTTGTGTATACAGACCAAACATTTGCATAAGACCGGGCATCCAAACGCCGATGGTTGGCGAAAAGAAGGGGCTATTCATACAGCGGTAGGGGTAAGAAATTGAGCCGTAAACCAGTTTATAAAGCCTTGAAAATTGTGAGCGACATAAACGCCCCGGCTCGTTGAAGGTCTGAAATGGTCTGCTTTTGAACGTCAGATAACCTATCGTTTCCGGCCTTAACCTCGATAAATACACCCCGTCCATTAACAACGGCGAATACGTCAGGCATTCCGGCCCGTTGTTGGCTCGGTACGTATTTTTTAAGGTCTGCTCTATACGTGCCGGTTGATTGTAGCCGGGTGGCAAAGTGTCCGTTGTCCTGAATATGGGCAACAATACGCCAGGTTAGCGAATTAGCCGTTTCAGGTTTTGGCCCTTTTCTACGGGGTTTGCGGGCGGTCTGTTCGCCAATAAAGACCTGGAGTTGACGGAAAGCAGGTAACTGGCTCATGCGGCCTTACGCCCTCCATACGATTGTTTATGTAGTTGCGTGTTTACCTGTTGATCGGCGGTCTGCTCAATTTTCGCCATATCAACCGTCTGCCGGGTCTGACTGCGAAGCCAGTTCAATACAGCGGCTTTTTCGTACAATCTCCGCTTACCGAATTTGACGACTCCGGGTATTTTGCCCGCTGCGGAATAAATACGTAGGGTGCTCCTCGGTATGCCGGAGCAAGTGGCCACCAACCAATTGAAATCGCCGTAGGGGTCGGCGTTGAGTGAAGCGGCAGGAGAGGGTTTGTGTTTGAGGTCAAGTAGTAAATCCTCAATATTGCTTAACCGCCTTGCAATTGTTTCAAATGGATTTTCCATTGCATCAGTGTTTTTTTTGACTGTGCAATGTTAGAGGGTAAAATAGGTGGTTAGGGTCAGGTAAGGGTTACGGAATGGGGTTACGTGTTTCAGCCATTTGCAATTCATCTTTGGCCAATTCTAAGGCTTCGGGATAAGAACTCAATAACTGCATAGCAGCTTTCAATGAATGTCTATTTTCAACTGCGAGTCTATCTTTTCTACTTTTATTGAACCGGTTATAAAATTGCTGAAATGGCTTCCAAGCTAAACCATAGGGTTCGGTAGCCTGCTTGTACTCCTGCTCCATTTGCCCGGCTTTAAACGGCGGTAAACACTTTTTTTCATGGCAATAGTGGTAGAATAAAGCTAATTGGGGCTGGGTTATTGTTGACTTTCGTTCATTACAATTGTTGGCTTTTTGTGACGATAGAAGTTCCCGTAGTTGCTGTATTAGCCAGTCGGCTGTTTGATACTTTCTATAAAATCCATTTTTTAAGTCTTCTAATAACGGCATTTTATCATGTGAACAATCTGTCTCAAATAGCCAGATGATATGATTAGTATTTATTGCAAAATAGTTTAATAGTTCTTGTATCAGTTTATCTGCACCCCAAGTATTTTGCCTCAGGTTGTAATATTTTGACCAAACCAAAATAGCATCATCAATATACTTTTTATGCTTTTCTAGTAGAGCAATGGCTTCATTTTTTTGCTCTTTTGGTAAAAATACCAACTCTGCCAATACATTATGGCCAAGACTTTTAATAGAAGATTCGTACGAAGGATCGGCATGGGGACTATATTTCTTTGCTCTGACTGATTCTTTAAACGTCTTTACATTAGGCCCTGCATCAGCCAAATTACTATCAAGTTCAAATGTTGATAGTTCTAAAATGAGTTTATTCCAATACTCCATTTTGTGGCAACTATAAAATAAGTTTAACAGGAATTATATAAACTTCAAATAAAACCCTTTACAAGTTATCAAAAGCGGCATCAACTAAATCCGTTTCAAACTCAGATAAGTAAATCTGCGTTGTTCTTTCATCGCTGTGGCCCATCGCTTCGCTGATGACTGCTGTAGCCACGCCGGAACGTTTCAGAGCCGTAGCAAAGCTGTGACGCGCTACGTAGGTGGTTAGCGTTGTCTCAATGCCTACTGCGGCTCCAATCGTTTTCAGATCAAGGTTTACTTGCCCCATAATTTTACCGCACCGGTTTTGCCGCTGGGTCGGGGTGGTGTGTAATGTTGTGTTGAGGATTGGAAACACATACCCGGCAGGGCGTACCTCATCCGGTCGGTAGCGGTCAAGAATAGCCAAAACAACCGGCATTAGACGCAACGAAAACTTACCGCCTGTCTTTTGTCTGATATACGTCAGACGCGGTTTATTGTCTAAGTCCGTACCGATATTTGACCACCGCAAAGCAGCCATATCTACGAAGTTGATACCACCACAGTAATACGAAAACAAGAACAGGTCCCTTGCCAACTGAAGCCGCTCCTGCGTGTTGCGTAACGTAGCATATTTGCCGTTCTCCTGCGGGGGTTGGTAAGCTTCTATTCTTCGGATATCGGCTTTACTGATTGCTCGTTTGGTGGTCCGGGTGTCAAACTTACCAATCTGGAATTTATGGTATTCGGCGGTGTTACGGGCGAAGGGGTATGATGTAGGTTTTGCGTAACCGTTGGCAATGGCTTTATTCAGTACAGCGCGTAGCGTCCTGAATCTGACCGATAACGTAGAATCCGTTACTGACTCGCTTCTCATTCGGTTTTCCCATTGGTTGCAGAACTTGACTGTAACACCGTCAAACGGCACGTCCTGACCTTCGCCAATGAACCAGCGCAGACTATTCTGAACATCGCGGTAAACCCTTCGATTGCCAACATTGCCAGTCTTGTCAAACTGGCTGATTAATTCATCAAAGTAGGCAAGCAACTTGAACTTTCGGGTTGCCAGGCGTTCACTGCTGACCTTCGTAGCGACAGACCCCGCGTCGTGAACCTCATCAGCGTCAGCCAATGTTTCGGCGGCATCGCTGTACTTTTCTTCCCATTTGCGTAAAGCCGTCTCAATGGTTTTTCTTTTGTCAACCGGTACGCTCTTTCGAAATGTGTTGGTTTCTTCGTTCCAAAAAGAAGGGTGCAACGTCAGGCCGGTAGCGATGTACTTGCGCTTGCGGTCTTTGGTAATTCGGACCATGAACGGGTGTGACCCATCGGCAAGCGTTTTGGACGTAAAATAGATTGCTTTGACGCTTGCCCTACTTTCTTTATGATCGGTTGACTGCCCCATTCTGTGTAAACCGGTTTACTCGTTGGTTTACACAAATCTACTAAATCAACCATAAACAACCAAATACAGTAGAAACAATATAGCCATAATTGGCTGATAAATAAGGTTTTATATGACTGTTGAAAAGTAGTAGAGGATGTAGGTTAGTGCTTTGGGAGCAGGAGGTCGTAGGTTCGAATCCTGCCACCCCGACATTGAAAATTCCTGTAAAAAACCGATAAGCGTACCGGCTTATCGGTTTTTTTATGTTTAATTTAATCTGATTAACACGTTGGTTGAAACATCTCCTCTGGTACTTCTTTGTGCCTACAATCAAACTAACGGCTCATGGCGTCAACACCTGCAAACCTTCTTACGGGCCTATAGCCACACCAAACGATTAACGACTTTGCGGGGATTAACTCCAGATGAATTTATCTGTATTCCGTGGCACACAAAACTAACTATCTTTACGCGTAAGCCAATCCATCACACGCTGGGACTATACACCTACTACATGGACAGCCCGCTGGGTCGAGCCGACAGAACAATCTTAACCCAGCAGGAAGGGCGTTTAGGATGCGGAACGCCCTGTTTTAGTGTTTCACCAAAGTGGATTCTGTAGCATCTATTGCCCTGCTTGTCAGCTACAATAGTATCAACAGCAGCAACAGAAACTAAAGTGGACGAGGACTGGTCTATGATTAGCGGGAGCGACACTATGAAGTTGTTTAGGATTTCAATTTCGACTTAGTTCTAAGAGTGACGCGACATGCCGAAACGACGAGGCCACCCGTGCGGTTCGGCATGTCGTGCCATCTCCTGAAACCGCCCCCCTATAGAAAGTTTAAACAGCTTCAACAGGCATAGGTCTCAATCGGCTACTGTTTAACCGGGGTTATCGAAATGTCTCGAAATTCGATAGGCTCGTGGTCGCCCTGTAGCATGATAGGACCGGGATCCCCTTCCCGACTATCAAGCGCACCGCCCGTAATACCGGGAATCACCTGGTCTGTGATTACCGGAATGCCATTGGCTACGATGGTCACTCTTCGTCCGATGAGCGTAATGTCGATGGATTGCCAGTCGCCCGCATCTTTGGCTACCATTTCATTAGGTGCCAGGAGGCCATAAACCCCGCCAAATTGATCGTCAAGCGGCTCTACTCCTTTGCTGTCAGTTACCTGTACTTCATAGCGTCCCCGGAGGTATATCCCACTATTCCCTCCTTTGGGGTAACGAAACGCAGCATGCAATTTAAAATCAGTAAATACTTTATCGGTAATCAGGTTGGTGCCAGGTGTTGGGCTTTTCAACACACCGGACTCTACAATCCATTGAGTTTGACCGGTTGTATGCCAGCCCTGGATGTCTTTTCCGTTGAATAGCTGTTGCGGACTGCCCCATTGAGGAGCTTTGTTTCTCCGAAGAGAAGGGGCTCTGCCACCTGTCCACGTATACACCTTATTGTCGACGTATTTAACGGTTCCGGTCAGGGAGTCGGCGCTAACGGTCCCTTCAAACTGAAGGTCGGTGTTGCCCTTATCCCACTGGGGCGGGACTGAGAAGTCAAACTTCCCATTCGTATAGTTAATCTTTGCAATGGGCCGGGCACTGCCAAACATGAACATCACCCGCCCTACGAGTGTGTGATGTCCTGAATGCCTTATTTCCAACCAGGCTGGCGATCGTTTACCGGCCATGTCAACCACAATATCCCATCTGCCTTCTACAGAATTAGACGCTGATAGTTCCTGCCCCTGCCCGGTTATTGACAAGAGGAATAAGGAGAGACAAATCAATAAATAGCTGAGGTTCATAAACTGGATTTGGTTTCTGCCAATACGATCATTTTGTTTGGCACTTGCCATACAGGCTACAAGGTGCAATTAGTACGTATTTACTCACTTCTCTATAACAGGTTCGCCATGTATGAAAAAGCCCCGCCCTACACGCCCTAAGGGCGGTAGACGGGGCTATAACCAACACGTGGAGTACCTATCTGTCGGGTATATACGAAAGGGAGGACGAATCAGGATTGGATGTGTCCCGAAAAAAATCCGGTCGCAAACTGGGCCGGACTTTTAGAACTCCACGTAAGGTTGCAGTAAATGCAAGAACTTTAATAACAATTTTCACAAACAAATTGTTTAGCGGGGCCTTCACCCGCAAAACCCCGCTTCCAGAATGGACCGTTGCCGCACAGTCTGTCAGAAAAGTTAAGCTTATCGAACTGACGACATCCGGAAAGGTGAGTAAATCAGGACTTTCGCAGGCTTAACCCCTGAAGGGAGGGGCTGTTAAATTCTGGTTTTTAATCCCGTAAGGGTGGTATGATTCTGTTTTTATAAATAGGTCATTCCTATGGGATCAGCACGTAACAGCCTTGCCCTAAAGGGAACTTTTAGTCCGTCGTTTTTAGCCTCCTTTAGGGTAATCTTAGGGCCTGTTTAAAATAGATTTTTAGGCATTGCTTGTGTGTGCTTAAGCGTTTACCCCCGCCCAAAAAGGAGCCAGTTGGCGCAATACGGGGTGCCATAAGGCTTCTGGATGCGCGGGGGTATGGGCGCCAAACTCACTTTTGAAGAAATTTAAACAGGCTCTTGCTATAAAAACCGTGAGTTGCCAACCCACTCCTTATGAAAAGAACTCTCTTTAGTCTACTCGCGCTTACCTGCTCGCTTGCCTATGCACAAATGCCGGTGGATTTGTCTGGTTTTCAGCGGAAAAATGGCGTAGACATAACTCGTCAGGGGAGTCGCCTTATTATAAACTGGCCTGCAGCCGCCAACGAAGAAGGGAAGCTTATCCTGGACATGCAAACGGGCAAACCCCTCTTCAACAGCATTCAGTTATCGCAGCAGGGCACGTTTAAAGAAATTGCGAAGGCCCTCGACCCCGCCTTTGTGCTGACCGTAGGCAAACGCGATTTGATTTCACAAAACGGCTGGAACATCTTCTTCGACAAGACCAATAAACTACCCCACAAAGCCTATGCCGTCGAGTTAACCAAACGAACGGCCAGCGTCAGGACCATCGGCACCCGAACCGTCATCAGCGTGTCGGATGCTAAAGCCGCTACGTTCAGCGGTTCCCTTGAGATTACGGTGTACAACGGCAGTCCGCTGGTCAATGTCGCGGCTGTAATGGCTACGGACGTGGATTCTACGGCGATTCTTTACGATGCGGGCCTGACTACCAAACAGCCTGTCTGGACGAACCTTGCCTGGTCGGATACCGACAATAAGATGCAGGCCGTTCCGGCTGACCTGAAACAGCCCAACAAAGCGCAGGGCGTTAAATACCGCACAATTATCGGGACAAATCCGGCTGGTAGTTTAGCCGTGTTTCCCGCACCGCACCAGTATTTTTACCCGTTAGACGAAGCGTTCAACCTTGATTTTACCTGGTATGGCACCGGCTATCGAAGCTTAATCCCTGATTTTGGCATTGGTATTCGGCAGGATTTGATGGGCGACAAACGCTGGGTTCCCTGGGTGAATGCCCCCCCGAAAACCCGGCAACGGCTCAACTTTTTCTGCCTGCTCAGCACTGACACGCCCGACAAGGCACTGGCCGAGGTCAAGAAATTCACGCATAACGATACGTATCCGGTAGTGCCTGGTTACAAAACCATGTCGAGCCACTTTCACAATGAATTCACGATGAACGTGGTGCTGGCCGGGAAGCCCGTGCCCGAAGTGCCCAACTTCGTCAAGGTCTTTAAAAACTCCGGTGTCAACATCGTGCATCTGGCCGAATTTCACGGGCCGGGCCATCCCAAAGGTCCCGATAGCCTGCGACTGCTGGAACTGAAAGCCCTGTTTGAGCAATGCAAACGCTTGTCGGATAAAGAGTTCCTGTTGCTGCCCGGCGAAGAACCGAATAACTTTTTTGGCGGTCACTGGCTCGACTTTTTCCCCAGGCCGGTCTATTGGATTATGTCCCGCAAAGCCGGGATGCCCTTCGTAGTGGACGACCCGTCGTATGGAAAAGTGTACCGCATTGCTGATAAAGCCGATATGCTCAAACTGCTGGAAGCCGAAAATGGCCTGGCCTGGACCGCCCACGCCCGCACGAAAGGGTCGACGGGTTTCCCGGACAACTACAAAGACGAGGATTTTTATAAATCCGACCGCTTTTTCGGGGCGGCCTGGAAAAACATTCCCGCCGATATGTCGGAGCCGCGATTGAGCCGCCGGGTGCTGGATTTGATGGACGATATGGCTAACTGGGGCCTGAAAAAACACGTCATTGCCGAGTCTGACATTTTTTCGATGGAACCAGAAAACGAAACTTACGCCCACCTGAACGTCAATTACCTGCAATTGGACAAACTGCCCGATTATAACCGGGGCTGGCAACCCATTCTGGATGTCATGCAGCAGGGAAAATTCTTCGTCACAACCGGCGAAATCATGCTCCCTATCTTCACCGTGAACGGCAAAGGGCCTGGCGAAACGGTTGCCCTGCCCGCCGATGGTAAAACCACTATAGCCCTAAACGTAAACTGGACCTACCCCCTGACGTTTGCCGAGATTGTTTCCGGCGATGGCAGGCAGGTGTTCCGCGACCGTATCGACCTGACCAATACTCTGCCATTCGGCCAGCAAACATTCACGTTTACGCCTAATCTCAAAAACAGAACCTGGGTACGGGTCGAGGTTTGGGATGCCGCCGTCAACGGGGCGTTTACCCAGCAGGTCTGGTTGAAACCGTTCTAACTAAAGCCGGCCAATTTTCACCCCGAAGTAGCTATTTGGTAATATGGTTTAAAGCGCATAACTACGGAAACAATCTGATTAAGACCAATGTTGCTTACGTATAAACCAATGAACTCATTCTCGCATCTTAACGCAGAGGGCAATCCGGCTATGGTCGACGTGGGTGCCAAAGCGGTTTCGCGCCGGACAGCCCGCGCCCGGAGTACCGTCGAACTTGGCCCCGATGTTATGCAGCACCTTGTTGGTCAGGACATTGCCACCAAAAAAGGGCCTGTTTTTCAAACGGCTGTCATTGCTGGAACGATGGCTGCCAAACGCACCGATGACCTGATTCCGCTTTGCCACTCACTCGGTTTGGACAATTGCCAGATTACCATCACGACCGAGGGCACCAATGCCGTCGTGGACTGTTTCGTTTCAACAGAAGGCAAAACGGGTGTCGAGATGGAAGCCTTAGTGGGCGCGTCGGTGGCGGCATTGACCATATACGATATGTGTAAAGCCATATCGCACAACATTATTATTCGGGAAACAAAACTGATGGAAAAAACGGGCGGTAAACGAGACTTCCGGCGCGATGACTAAGCCTGACCGTAACGACGGACCGGTGGCTCCGCTTAACGGGCTGATTTTAACTGGCGGACGAAGCACCCGAATGGGGCAGGATAAATCATTGCTGACCTACCACGACAAACCCCAGCGCGAACACCTGACCGATTTACTGCGGCCTTTTTGCGACGCTGTCTTCTGGTCGGTGAATGTGGATCAGCTAGCATACCTGGGGCAAATTAACTCGCCCATTATCATTGATAGTTTCGCTATGTCGGGACCCCTCAACGGAATTCTGTCCGCGTTTCAGTACGATGCCAAAGCCGCCTGGTTGGTGGTGGCCTGTGATATGCCTCTGCTTACCAGCCAATCGCTTGCTATGCTTGTGTCGGGCCGGCATTTCGCAAAACCGGCAACCGCCTTTTACGACTCCGACGGGCGATTTCCTGAACCGTTGCTGAGCATTTGGGAACCCGCCATCGCACCAATTTTACAGCGGGCTCTCCAGCAGGGCTATCAATCACCCCGTCAAATACTGATGCTGGCCGACTGCCATATATTGACTGCTCCTGATGTTCAGGAACTGCTGAATATAAATGATCCGGCCGGGCAAAAGGCACTCAACCAGCGTACCTGATTCTGAGGTTTTTTCTGCAAACAAGTCTCGATGTCTTCCTGCCGAACCCTTCTCGTTGCCGCCGGTTCATTCTTCCTCGGGTATGCCGGGCAGGCCCAGCGTATAACGCCCTCGCCCGAACTGCGGGCGTTTAGTGAGCAACGCATTCGGCACCAGAAAACGCTTGGCCTGGCTCTTGGTGGTTTTGCGGTAGCCACTATCGCCGTTGGCGCAGTGGCAGCAGGGCAAACGACGGGCGAGGTAAAACAGTTTCATAAGATGAACGTCTATTGGAATCTGGTTAATTTCGGTATTGCCGGGGCCGGTTTGCTGAGTTCCCGGAAACAAAATGCTGGGGGCGAAACCCTTGCCGATGCGGTTCGGCAGCACGAGAATATGAAACAGTTCCTGTTGATCAACACTGGGTTAGATGTAGCTTACGTTGTGGGTGGCGCTTATCTGCGCGAACGTGCGGACTCACATCCCGACAAAGCCGATCAACTGCGTGGCTACGGCAAGTCAATCATGGTTCAGGGTGGTTTTCTGCTGGCCTTCGATTTGGTCAACTACTTCATGTTTAAGCGCCGGGGTGATCGGCAGGAACGGATGCTGCTCTCCGCCAGCCCTGCCAGCCTGGGCGTTGTGGTGCCAATTCGATGAACTTTAGGCTAAATGCTGGCTTCATTTCGTAGCGAACCACGACTATTGATTGCCCTGTGCGACTCACCACTGCTGCACGTTGATATTAAATTTCTGACTCCCCCGGAGTTTTACCGGCGCATTGAAAACCCGGCAATTCTTTGGGAGCGTGAGGGTTTGCTAACAGCCATTATCCAGCAATCAACAGCGCAGTATCCTTCGTTTGACTTTCAGTAGATCGACGACCGTTTCTGGATATGGGTCCATTATGCAGCCCAGAAAATTGGTCGGGGTGAGTATTTTGAAGTCCTGGAATTTCTTTCCTTTGTGCGAACTACGGCCTTGGCCCCGCCCACATTGCAAACAAACCACGAGGCTCAGGTGGCCGTTCAGGCCTACTTTGCCATTAGTTAATGACAATAAACCGAAACACATTACCTGTGATCAGTGACGACTTTTTTTTGCGCGAAGCCATTCAGTTAGCTCGTGACGGCATGACCGCCGGGCAGGGCGGCCCCTTTGGTTCTGTTGTTGTCCGCAACGGCGATATCGTTGGGCGGGGGTGCAATCAGGTCACGTCGACCAACGACCCAACGGCTCATGCCGAGGTGGTTGCCATTCGGGATGCCTGCCGGAATCTGGGTACGTTTCAGTTGGACGGCTGTACACTCTATGCCTCCTGCGAACCCTGCCCCATGTGCTTGGGAGCCATTTATTGGGCGCGGCCCAGCCGGATTGTGTACGGGGCATTTCATTCCGATGCTGCCAGCGCCGGTTTCGACGATCAGTTCATCTACGAAGAATTAGACAAACCCCGCGAGCAGCGGCACATCCCGATGCAGCAACTCCTGCGCGACGAAGCCAACGCGGTTTTTCGGGAGTGGCTGGCGTTGGGGAAACGAATTCCATATTGAGGGTCCGGAGACGCAACATCTTGCCACTCTGGCGGACCGGTCTCCACAAAATCCTGTACTTTTGTATAAAAACCGGTCGCTTATAGAGAATAAGTTTCCAAAGCGGCTTTCTAAACGGATTACGCTATGCCAGGAATGGAATTTTTTGGAGCCGCCGAGCGCAGGGAAATCAACGATGTGCTGGAGACCGGCATCCTGTTTCGGTACAATCACGAAGCGCAGCGCAACAACATCTACAAAGCCCGTGAGTTCGAGGCCGAAGTTGCCAATTTAGTCGGAGCGAAATACGCTCATGCCGTATCGAGCGGGTCGACAGCCGCTTTGTGCGCGATGGTGGCGGCTGGTATCGGGGCGGGCGATGAGGTAATCGTACCGCCGTTTACCTACATCGCGACCGTCGAAGCCGTTCTGATGGTGGGGGCATTACCCGTTTTTGCCGACATCGACGACACGCTTTGCCTGAGTGCCGACGGTATTCGCCGGGCCATTACGCCCCGTACAAAAGGCGTTTGTTTGGTGCATATGTGCGGACAAATGGCTGATATGGATGCGATTATGGCCGTTATACACGAACATAATTTAGTGCTGGTCGAAGATGCCGGGCAGGCAATGGGTGCCAGCTACAACGGCGTTTCGACGGGCTTGTGGGGGAAAACCGGCGCGTATTCGTTCGATTTTTTCAAGATTGCCACGGCGGGTGAAGGCGGTATTATGGTGACGAACGATGAAACGGCCTATAAACATGCCGACTCCTATTCCGACCACGGCCACGACCATATCGGCAGCAACCGGGGCATGGAGCAGCACCCCATTCTGGGCTTCAACTACCGCATCAGCGAACTGCACGCGGCTGTCGGTCTGGTGCAAACGCGCCGGGTGCCGGAAATTATTAAAAACAACAACAGCCACAAGCAGCAGTTGATGAGCGCATTGGAGCGGGTGCCAGGCGTTTCGTTTGCGCGGATTCCTGATACCAACGGCGATTCAGCCACGTTCCTGAACATGCTCCTGCCTGACACCGAAACCGCCGGGCGCGTCGTGGCCGAACTGAACGCGGCTGGCGTGGGCGGGTTCAACTACTGGTTCACGAACATGTACCACTTCATTAATCAGTGGGACCACATCAAACAAATGCGGACGGCATCAGCCCTGCCCATCGAGAAATTCGGTGCGCCACAGGACTATAACAACCTCGACATACCTAATGCACAAGCCGTTATTGGCCGACTGATTTCGTTCGGTATCCGGGCAACGTGGACAGCGGAAGAGGTAGCGAAACTGGCCGAAAACATCGAAGCGGCCGTTCGGAAAGTGACGTTGGTCGAAGCGTAATGCTGACGTTATTTTTTAACGCTGGCTTTCGGTTATTCTTTGTCATGTTCGACCTGCTAAACGAGCCATTTCATATTCACGTAGGTGACGGTGGTCGTAAGCTATGCAAATACTGGATTTTTGCTGATGGTAGCTTTAAACGTGCTGAATCAAAGGCATTTAAACAACGCGAACTGAACGATATTGAAGCGACGTTACGAACGCAGATGACATTTATTCAGGAATCGTATGGAACCTATTGCACAAAAAACGGCATCCCGGTTGATTACAAAACCAAACGTAGTTCCTGAATCAGCAATGATAGCTGAACTGCCTACGCTGAAACACGTTTGGGTCGATAATGAACGGGTTCATTTTGACCTTGAAGACGGTCGGTCAATTGCCTGGCCCATATCCTGGTCGCCTTTGCTGACTAATGCAACACCTGAGCAGCGGCAAAACTTCTCCCATTCTGCCTATCATGTTTTCTGGGATGAGATTGACGAAATAATTGGTGTTAAAAACGTCTTGAATCCTCCTGTTTAACGGCCGGATTAGATTATTTTAAACAACACAATGGTAGCTACCCAAACACAAACCACGCATAAGAATTTCAAGGGCATCGAGAAGACCGTTTTTGGCCGGGGGAGCTTTTCCCAACTCGACGCCATTCTGGCTCCGCACCGGGCCGATAACGAAGGCTATTTCGTCTTTCTGGTCGATAAGTATTTCAAAGGCAAGCCCCTCGAAGACCGTGTGCCGGCGCATCCCGAAGATCTGACGTATTACATCAGCGTTGAAGAACACGAACCCACCACCCATCAGATTGACCAGTTCCGCGATGAGATTCTGGCTAAAAAAGGGCTTCCGTCGGGCGTGGTGGGTATTGGGGGGGGCAGCATCATGGACATTGCCAAAGCCCTGTCGCTGATGCTGACCAACGAAGGGTCGTCGACGCTCTATCAGGGGCTGAACCTGATTAAAAAACCGGGCATTTATCACGTTGGCGTACCGACTATTTCCGGCACGGGTGCCGAAGTGTCGATGACCGCCGTGCTGACCGGACCGGTCCTGAAACTGGGCCTTAAATGCGAGTGGACGGTGTTCAATCAGGTTGTGCTTGACCCCGAACTCATCGCCAGCGTGCCGCGCAACTGGTGGTTCTACACCGGCATGGATACCTACATTCACTGCATTGAGTCGGAGAACGGGAACCTGAATAACGCCTATTCACACGCCTACGCCGAGCAGGCCATGAAACTCTGCCGGGAGGTTTACTTAGGCGAAAACTCCGGTCAGACGCCCGAAAATGACGACAAACTAATGGTGGCCTCGCTCATGGGTGGCCTTAGCCTGACCTACTCCGAAGTAGGCGTTTGCCATGCACTGAGCTACGGTCTGTCGAAAATTCTGGGAACGCGCCATTGCTACGCCAACTGTCTGATAATGAATCATCTCGAAGATTATTATCCGCAGGGCGTAGCCGAGTTTAAGCAGATGGTGGCCCATCACCAGATTGATTTGCCGCAGGGTTTATCCAAAGACTGGAACGACGATACGCTTACGCAAATGGCCCATATCTCGTATAATCTGCCGCACATGTGGCTGCACGCTATAGGCGACAACTGGCAGGAAGTCATCACGATTGACCTGCTGAAAGACTTGTTCCGGCGGTTGTAAAACAGAGATAAATGAATAATTCCGTTATTACATTCCAGAGTATGAAAGACCTGTATCCTGATGAATGGGTATTGATTGGTAATCCTGTATTGACCGAACCCGATACGATAGGGTCTATAGCCAGCAAGCTGATAGCGGGCGTCTTATTATTTCATAGTACAGACAAACGCGAGGTTGCTCAAAAAGCAAAAGACGTTCGGGCCAGATTTCAGCAAACAGCCTGTGTGTTTACTGGTGAACCTGCTCGTAACCGTAAGTTCTGGTTATGAATCGGTTTAAGTTTCGTCTGGATGATGAAGACAGTTTAATTTTAGTAAACAGTGAGTTGGATCCTGATGTACTCTCGTTAGCTTTAGATACGGGCGCAACAAATACAATTATTGATTTAAGTATGTTGCTGATTGCTGGTTATGAAGTGAAAAATGCTATCAAACAAGTGGAATTAGAAACGGCAAAAGGTCCGGTACAGGCGTATGTGTTTACAATTAGGCGGCTGCCTGCATTAGGCGTAACCCGCAATAGTATGGAGGTATGTGGTTACGATTTTTTTGAAAACGGAATTGTGGCTGAAATAGATGGCGTTTAAGGATTAGACTTTTTTCGGGATTTAGTATTGACCCTAAACTTCCGAACATTTGACATCATTATCGACTAAAAAAATGTCTCAAAAAATCGTTCGCGTTGGCGACATCGACTGCGGGTCGGATGAGTTGTTTCTCATTTCGGGACCCTGCGTGATTGAAGAGGAGAAAATTATGATGACTGTGGCCGAGCAACTCCGCGAAATCCAGGAACGGCTCGGTATTAAGATCATCTATAAATCGTCGTTTCAGAAGGATAACCGCTCCAGCCTGAACTACTATACGGGGCCGGGACTCGAAAAAGGTATCAAGATTCTGGCCAAAGTAAAAGAACAGTTCGGCTTCCCGCTCCTGACCGATATTCACTATCCCGACCAGTGTGCGCCCGTTGCCGAGGTGGTCGATGTGCTGCAAATTCCGGCTTATCTCTGTATGCAAACCATGCTGGTGGTGGCGGCTGCCAAAACGGGCCGGGTCGTTAACGTAAAGCACGGGCAGTTTCTGGCTCCCGAAAACATGAAGCACCCGGTCAAAAAAATCGAGGATTCGGGCAACGACCAGATTATTCTGACCGAGCGGGGCTATACCTTCGGCTACAACGATTTGGTGGTCGATCCGCGTAGTTTTTATCACATGGCCCGCACGAACTACCCGGTTGTGTTCGATGTAACCCATGCCATTCGTAAGTATGGTATTCCCTCCGCTGATGCCAAAGGTGGAGCGCGGGAATACCTGCCTGTGTTGGCCCGTGCGGGTGTAGCGGCTGGCGTCGATGGCCTGTTCGTGGAAGCGCACACCTGCCCCTCCGAAGCCCTTTGCGATGCTGCCAGTCAGTTGGATATTCGGTATTTAGAAGAGTTCCTGAAGCCGCTCATCGAACTCCACGCGGTGGAAGTAAAATACCGGAACACCTTGCCGGAGTTGGCGTAACGACAACCCTAAAAGGTTTCAAAAAACCTTTTAGGGTTAAATTTATGACTGAAATCGAACAGATCTTCACCGCCCTCGGCGGGCAATTCGTGATACCCGCCGACGCGCTGACCGAGAAACTGCGGGCCGTGCGGGCTATCGTCTTCGACTGGGATGGCGTATTTAACGATGGTGTTAAAACTGGATCGGGCAGCAGCAGTTTCAGCGAGGTGGACTCAATGGGAACAAACCTACTCCGGTTCGGTTTCTGGCTGCATCATGGCGGGCAACTGCCTGCCGTCGCCATTGTAACGGGCGTCACCAACAATCTGGCCGATGCGCTTGTGCGCCGGGAGCATTTCCACGCCTGTTATTCGCAGGCCAAGCATAAGGTAGACATCCTCGCACATTTTTTGGACCAGCATAACCTGCAACCCCAGGAAGTCCTGTTTTTCTTCGATGACGCGCTCGATTTGTCGGTGGCCGAGATCGCCGGGGTGCGGGTCATGGTTCGTCGGAACGCCAATCCGCTCTTCACGAACTACGTCATAAAAAACGGGCTGGCTGATTACATCACGGGCAACCAGAGCGGGCAGTTTGCCGTGCGCGAAGGCTGCGAACTGATGCTGGGATTACTCGATCAGTACGATTCCGTAATGGCCGAACGGCTGCGCTACCGACCTGTCTATGACCAGTATTACCAGCAGCGGCAGGCAATTGAGCCAACGTATTGGACCGTGGGGCCGAACGGCCCGGAACGGAAAGTTTAGCGTAAATTTTTTGTCATGCTTTCGGCCCAACTTCGCACTTTCGCTCATTCACTCTTTCGCTCTTTATAATGATAATCGGTATCATTCCTGCCCGGTATGGCTCAACTCGTTTTCCGGGAAAGCCGCTTGCCGACATCGGCGGGAAATCCATGATTCAGCGCGTGCTGGAGCAGGCAAAGCAGGCTGCATCGCTGGCAAAAGTAGTAGTGGCAACCGATGACGACCGTATCGCTGAGGCTGTTCGCCAATTGGGCGAGACGGTTGTGATGACCCGCGCCGACCACCCCAGCGGCACCGACCGTTGTCAGGAAGCTTATGACCGACTCATTACCGACGAACTCATTATAGGGCATCCATCTGATTATATCCTTAACATTCAGGGGGATGAGCCATTTATTGACCCCGCGCAGATTGAGGAATTAGCGGCTATTCTGGACGGAACGGTTGAGTTAGCGACGCAAATGGCTTCTTTCGATTCGTCGGCCATGCTCCACGACCCGAAAGAAGCCAAGATTACCATCAACGCGCACAACGAAGCCCTGTATTTCAGCCGCCAGGCTATCCCGCATTTATGGGGCATAACACCCGATCAGTGGCACATGCACCATGCTTATCATCGGCATGTGGGCCTGTATGCCTACCGCGCCGACGTGCTCAGGAAAATTACGCAACTGCCGCCCTCACCCCTCGAACAAGCCGAATCGCTGGAGCAATTGCGCTGGTTAGAAGCAGGTTATCGAATCAAATTGGTATCGACCAACTACCAGACGCCCAGCGTGGACAGCCCGGCAGATATTGAAAAAATTGTTCGTAGTTTGTAGTTTATGGTTGGCTGACGCAAGTGATTCTGCCGCGTCAGCCAACCGTAAACTGTAAACTGAAAGCTATTTCCCATGTCCTCCCACCACATTGTCCGCGACAAACAGGAACCCGCCCTGATCATTGCCAATGGCGAAGCCTGCCAGCCCGAACTGCTCGGCCAACTTCTGGAGTGGAGTCCGATGGTGGTGGTACTCGACAGTGCCATCTGGCGGGTGCTCGATCTGGGCATTAAAATCGACGTGCTGCTTGGTGACTTTGATCGTGATTTGGACCTGAATGCCATTCGGGCGCAGCAGTACCCGCTCGAAATCGTTCATACGCCCGACCAGAACAAAACCGACCTCGACAAAGGCATCGAATACCTGATTGACTGTGGTTTTCCGGCGGTCAACATCGTGTGGGCAACCGGCCGTCGGGCCGACCACAGCCTGACGAATATGACCAGCATTGTGCGCTACAAAGACCAGATTCGGATTGTTCTGCTTGACGACCATTCCAGGATTTTTCCGCTTGTGGGGCGGTTTGAAAAATGGTATGAAGCCGGAACACCTGTCTCGCTCATTCCGGTCGGGACGGTGACGGGATTTACCTCGGAGGGCTTGAAATACAACCTTCAGGACGCTACCCTGACGCTCGGCTACTACACCAGCAGCAGCAACGAAGCCGCGCAGGATGGCTTTGTTCGCATCGAAGCGAAAACCGGCGATTTATTAGTCATGGAATGCTGGGATTGACGCCATTCCGCTGACGTTTCTAAACCCAGGACATCCGGGTAAAATTTAATCACCTCGTCAGAATTTCCTACTGCCAGAATAATCCTTAATTCGGTTAGTTTCAGGATTGTTTGCCTTGATAGTTGAACTCACTACTTACACTAAAAATTGCCGGACGTAAATGTTGAATAAATAATTTCCACCACTAATAATGAGTAGCGTTACGGCAATTGCCAATGAAAGGACAGCCCATCCAAAGGCTCCGAAATAAGTTAATACCATTGGGTTTTCAGGGTTGTCTGTACGATAAATAACGGTCACTTTTTCGCCTATTTTCCAATCAGGTGGAGAACTTGCGATCGTATATGGGTAATGTATTTCTTTACCAGTAACAGTCGTAAATCTAAAAATTGGCCTGTAGCTGAATTTTCCTTTTCTTCCGCTTTCTTGCTGTAATTGTTCAACAACCGCAATTGTGCGGTTCCCGGTTTTAATCAGAGTGACAGACTCAGAGAATAAGTACAATGAGAGTAGAAACGATAGAACGCCAATCGAGAAGGTAATAACATAGCCCATGTAGTTCACGTTAAAGGTTTGTTAGTCAAAACTATCCTAAATCACTTTAGCTTTCCCTGCGAACAGCGCATCTTATCGACCGAAATCCGCTGAACGCAGCCGTTTATGGTATTTTACTCAAGGCCCGTTGTTGCCGGAAAGGTGGCAGCACGGAGCGAACAACGCACACCAGCAAACTAAAATGCAGACTGTCGAGACGTGCCGCGTGTCGCCGGGGAGTTACCAAACTCACTTTACTCAGTCTTCAATTGCCTCAATACCAAGTTGCTTAAGTCGCTCAAGGTTATCCTTCATTGTTTCTAATTGTTCGGGTGAGTGACCTTGCCATTCCGTAAGCTCACCAATGACCCTAAACGCATACAGAGAACGGTATGACTTTGTTGGATTACCTGGAAATTTCTTGTCAGTTAAGTTGGGGTCATCCTCAAGTAAACCTGTTGGCTCTACCATATAAATTCGCTCGCGTCCCTGGCCCAGGGCAAGTTCAGCGCCCCAAATAGCCGCATCCAAAGTGGCTGTCAGGTAGATATATTTCGCTTTATTTCTTCGTCCATAATTTGAGTAAAAGCCGGGTTCAATTAAATCTCCTTGTTTCAGATCTGCCTTTGTCCCGTGATAGAACGTCTCTGAACTCAGGCCGTTTGTCGTTTCTATTGATTTGTCCATTCGTATGTTTGTTTTTTCTTAATTGTCGCACAAACGCTACACACATAGCTGGACTGTCCAATTCCACCCGGAGGCAAGCGCCCTGTTTCTGGAAAGCTGCATAAATGGAACAAAACAACAACTGGTTCGCCCCTTTAGTCTCACATTTCTACGGCCTCAGCCACGTATCAAACCAGCTACTTTTGTGCGTTCAGTCTATTGTCAAACTTACTCTTTTAGCCACTTTTTAAGCATGCGCTTCCCATTGGCTTCGGCAACGATAAAGTATATGCCGGTAGGCAATACACGCAGGTCGGCCTGTTGCTCGTGGTCGGTTTGATTGGCGGGTAACCGCCATTGTCGAAGCTCACGCCCCAGCAAATTAGTGATGTATAGCGTAGCTGGGGCGGGTTCGGCGAGTTGTAGCCGAATGAGAATCTGACCTGACGACGGATTTGGCGACACCGTTAAAGCCGCCAGGCCACCAACCGGCTCTGTTGCTACCCGGCCACTGCCGGGCACTGGCGCAACGTTTACTACCAAACCCGGCGAAATTCCTGTGCAACCTTCATTCGTAACAGCAATTTTGTAAGAACCAGTTTGTTGCACAGTGTAAGTTGATGAGGTTGCTCCCGTCAGGGCGGTTTCGTTCAGGCTCCATTGGTGGGCCCAGCCCGGCCCGCTACTGGCACTAAGCGATGCTGTGCCGTTGAGTAATACGCTTACCCCGGTAATCTGCGCGATGGGATTGGGTTTTTGCGTGAGCGAGAAACTGGCCGACGTGCCAACGCAGCCTTTGGTATCAGTCACTGTAACCTGGTAAGTGCCGGGCAACGAAACCGACAGACTACCGGTAGTTATGCCGATAGCAACCCCGTCGCGTTGCCAGTTGGAGGATAACGCGCTCAGACTGCCCACTGCCGAAGCGGTGAGGGTAACACTGTTGCCCTGGCAAAATGTAGCTGAGGTAGCGGTGAGGTTGGCCGTCAGTGAGCAGGTAGTGGTAGGTTCGGGTACGTTGAAGAACAGGCCGAACTGGTCGCCTTTCATATACGTGTTGAGCGTTAGGTTGTCTGACATCTGATAGCATAACTTGTCAATATCGGCGTAGTACTGGTCAGACGCATCGCGGGTATTTATCAAAATGGCAAATGAATAAGTGCCAATTTTGAGCCAGTACGAAGCGCTACCGGCCATACCGCCATCTTTCCAGAAGGCATCATTGACCGACGCACTCCATCCTGCTGCAAACCCGGCATACCCCCCCGATGGCACACTTACCGGGATAGGTTTTACCATATCTCGTTGCGATTTCGTGGTCAGAATGTCTTTCTGTTGCAGGCCGCCGTCTACGTGAACCATCAGCCAGGCGAGGTTAGCCGGGGTTGTTACCCAGCCACCATGTGCGTCCAAACGCGGCACCGGAAAATCGTAGGGCTGGTCATAGCCAGGATAGGGATGGTAATAAACGACTTCGTTGGGAAAGCGTTCGGTTAATTTACTGCCGCCAATCCGCATGGTTTCGGGCGAAATGCCCAGCGGAGTCAGAATGTTATCCTGCACGTATTTTTCGTAGCCCACGCCCGCTATTTTCTCGATAACCCGCCCGGCAATATTGACACCTACGTTAGAATACACGCCTTTGGTGCCGGGTGTTTCGGTAACGGGCCGGGTGTCAATCGTGGCCGAGATTACCTGTGCCTGTGTATAGTCGAGCCATTCTTTCTGGTAAAACGGGTCAATCCGGTTGGTTGCCAGGTTCCACTTATGACTCCAGGCATCGCCCCCGGCGGTGTGGGTCAGCAGGTGGCGCATCGTAATCTGACCCATCTGCGGGGTATAAGGCTGACTTCCGTAGGTAGTACCCAACACGTTACCCACGCCAAAAACCTTCTGGTCGAGGTCGAGTTTACCATCGTCCACCAATTTCATGGCGGCAATTCCGGTAATGGCTTTCGATACGCTGGCAACCCGAAACATACTGTTGGTTGTCACGGGCAGGCCTTTGTCTTTATCGGCAAACCCATAGCCTTTGGCATACACCAACCGCTCGTCTTTGGTGATAGCAACCGACAGTCCCGGCACGTTGTATTTGGTCATAAACGCCTTCACCGCGTTCTCGACGGTTGCCAAATCAACCTGCACACTGGTTTCGATGGTATAAGAAGTGGGCGTGGCACTGCTACCCGACGATACCTGATAAACAACGGGTTTCGAGAAATCATTGACCGACAGGCCACTGCTCTGATTCACACCGTTTACGGTAGCCGTGGCCCCGCTTACCGTGGTGAAGCTGGCTTTCAGGGCTGTCAGGCTTGTGCCGGTCGGCAGCGTCACGAGCGTATACCCGCTTGCGATACTGACTGATACGTCGGTGGTTAAGGTTGGGTTGCTGGCTTTCAGGAAAGCAAACGAGTGTAGCGGAGCTGCCCCGGCACTGCCCGGCAGTGGATTCAGATACGCCCAGTCGGCATCGCTAATGGGGTAGTTGATGGCCCGGAAATCAGCTCGGAGGTCTTTCTCGAAAGCATAAGACATCGCGGCTACTATCATTGTGGCGCGGAATGAGTTACCGGCGGGTGTGTCGTTGAATTGGTCGTATCGTTTTTGCCAGTCAGCAGTAAACCGGCTCAAAAACTGGGTTAATCGTTTGATGGGTTGCCGATACCCTTGCCCCTGTTGCTCCGCATATGTGTAGAACTTATATGGAACCGACAGAAACGACTGGAACACGTCGCGGTTTCGCCGGGCATCAGTCGTGTTGAAAGTCTGAAACCGCATTCCTTCGTTCACGTAGTCGATATAAGTGCCACGCAGCCGCGCTACTCCGTTGAAAAACAGGTTTTTAAATTTGAATAATAGCTGCTCGTCTAAGCCGTACTTCTGGTAATTATTGATGATTTCGTACCCAACGGCATACTGAAAAATCTGGGCCATTGCTTCCGAATAGAAAGCGTTAGCCGGCCCGTCGATCTTGCCGCCGTAAATAAAATTGGCCGGAAAATTCAGCGTAAGATTGTGACCCATTTCGTGGTACATAGACGAAAAATCGCTGTCGGAGCCTTGTATGAATCCGTTGCCGATACCGAACACGACGGGGCGACTGTACCATAGCGCGTAAGCCCCGCCAAACGTGGTATCCCGAAGCGCGTACTGCTCAAATTTCCCGTTGGAAAGCAGTACGTTTTCGTTCACAAAATCATATTCTATGGTGGCCCCCAGATGAAACAGGTACTCGAAATCACTACGTGAGAGTTCTGAGAAAAAATTATCAGCAAACGGTTTCAATGCGGGGACACCGTACCCATTTGAACTACTGATGGATAAAGGCTGGCTGGGTATAGATACCTTCAGCTTTGGGTCGAGCGCAATAGGTTTTATGACTGGCTTTACAAAACCGACCAGTACCTCAACTGTATCTTTTTCTGTAGCTGAATAATTCGATATAACGCTGGCGGTGTAATTCTTTGTGACATCGGCATATTTTTTGGTCTGCGGAAAAAAGCCGTTGTTGCTTGTGCCATCGCCCCAAATCCAGGTAAATGTCAGGCCGGGCGTAGTGGGTCCTTTAGTATCCGTACCCCCAAACACAACCTCGCCCGTTGTGCGGTTTATGCTCTGGATGCTGGCACTGAGCGTCTTGCCAGAGCCGCTTAATGCCCGTTTATAGTTAAATGTTTCGGTCTGGGCCAGGCTAGGCAGCGCGAATACAATCCAGACAAGAATAAGCAAGAGGAGACGGTTTTTCATTCGCATAGCCGTTTATAGACCTGAAGTATATGGAAAGAGGCACTCGATAGGATAAAATTAAGCTTTCGATTAGTTCACAATTTTTGCTAATCCTGCCCAATCCAGGCGTTTGCTGCGCCATCCCCGATATGAAAATAAAAGTTTAAGCCTATCTACACGGCTGGCTAACGCCTGAGCGGCCTGTTAATTCTATTCAAGGCCCGAAAGGGCTGATGGTGGACGAGTTACTTGCCTGAGCACGAGACGCTTATCACCTTTACACTCGTTGTCTGTTGGGCTGAATGACCTCTTCCGGGACGTGCGGCCTGTTAACGGGAAGCTGACCCAAGCGGAGCGAGTAAAACGCACGGAACCGATTTCTACACCGGGCGCGAAGCCCAACACCGCAACCAATCCAATTCTGTCGAGCCTGACTCTGCGGAGCGTTTCCTGTGTCACACGCTACCTGCCCAACGAGCCAAAACCGCCCTGTCACCGGACGTGCGCCTTGTCACAAATGACCCGGAACACCCGCTTTTTTTATGCTTGTATATCCACCCAACGCCCGAATGGGCTGATGGACAACGAGTTATCTACCTGAACGCGAGACGCTTGCACCTTTACACCCTTTCCTGGTTGGGCTGCAAAGTCTCCTTCGGGACGTGCATCTTGTCGCCGGAAGCCTGCCTGCGCGGAGCGGACAACGACACAACAAATCCGATTAAACCGACGGGGCCGCCCGTGCGGCCTGGTTGTTAGCCGATTATTGTCCACCGAGCCTTGTCCAAGCCTGCCCTGTGGGGGCGGTTGACCTGTCGCAGATGAGCCGCCGAACTCACAAAAAGTTTTGCGTGTCGGGGCGTACGCCCTGTCGCCGGAGAGACGGAACACACGTTTTTTATGCTTGTTTGGGCCACCCAACAGCTCAAAGCGCTGATGGTGAGGAACGAACCTTTACACCCCTGCCCGGTTGGGCTGCAAAAATTAGCCCACCCGGCTAGCATCCTGTCAGCGAGAAACTGGCCCACGCAGAGCGAGTAATTCACCCGCAATCAACGTTGAAGCATTGGTGTTGTGGTTGAAATAGAATTCCGTCAGCCGAATATAGTACAAAAGCTAAATAGTAGTACAAATGTTGAGCCTATATTCGTCAGCCGCCATAATGCCAATGCAATGTTAGTGGAAGTTTTTATATTTTATACTTTTCAATGATTTCAATGATTGCTTTTATTGCTTCTGCCCATTTTTTACTTGCATTTTTTACATACCTTTCTAATTCTATGTAGACCCATTTTTTCAGCTCACTTTCATCATTTTTTCTTATTCTAATTTCTTCGCATATTTTTTCTAAAACAAAATAGTTGCTACCGGCTCTCGCTATACGTAATGTTTTAATTAAATCATCACTCCCTTTTCTCATTACAGTAAAATAAGGGATGTATTTTTCTATTAATGTTGCATTAGATTTTAATAGTATAATTACGTCAGCAATATCCGAATTTGATGTAATATTTAATTCATTTCTTAATTGAGACCAGTTAGAAGGGAATTTTTCTTCAAAATTTTGAAAAAAAGGTGAGCTACTAGTGTATGTTTGATTATTTATCAGTGTAAATGCGGCAACCTTGATCATATCAAGTTTTAAGTAAGCCTCCTTTGAGCCATATATAGTACCATCATCCGCATCTTTAAATGTACTTGTTGAGTCAATGCTTACCTGATTATTTTTTCGCAATAAATATCCTAACAAAATAATTAATATTGGCGATCCCAAACCCAATATATGAATAGGCAATTTCTTATTTGACAATCCATCGCTAACACCAATGATTATTGAAGAAGCAATGATATATGGCTCAGGCAATAAAGCATCAAAATTTTGATACCTATTTTTCAATTTTATTCTACTAATATAATCTCTGCTAGACATTGGCCCACCAAAGCTAATTGCGACACCTTCTTGATCATTCTGTTTAAATAATTCGGCTCCTTGTCTTGCACTACTATAATCATAAGAATGCAGTACCAAATATTTAACTGTTTTTGATAGCAATTCTTTATTTCCATAGAAACCACCTTTTTGCTTTAAATATAAGTTGATGGTATTTTGTTGAAATAGTTTTATGTTAATTCTTTTTGGTTTGAAAATTGGGTGAAATAGTCCGCACATGTTAATTACAGGAATTGCGAAATCTTCTAGCCCTATCAAACAATCAGGATTTGATTTTAATTGCCTTTGAATTATTTCTTCAAAATTTATTTTTTGAAATTCAACTTGGCATACTTCCTCAATTTCATTAATTAATAAAGCTCTATTGAGGAGAATATCTCCGCTTATTTTTTTATGATTTAGGATTGATAATTCTGCACTCTTCTGCAATTCCAAACCTTTTGTTGAAAAGTGTTTTGCAATTGCAGACATTCGTGTGAAATTACCATTATCGCTAATAATTAAACATCCGTTCCCTTTAGCTTTTTCAATTTTTTTTAGAGAAGACTTAGTTGTGTATTTTGCAGATAATAATACTGCCTTCACTACTTCAGGAAAAGGATTTCCATCTAGAAGCAAAGGGTCACTATAGTTAGTAGAAAAAACAAACTGTTTTATTGAATACATTTTAATTTTAATAAATAAGTAGTTTTATGGAAGTTGTATATTAGCAAAGGTCATGAGTTTATGCATTCATTATAGGCAGTTTTAGATTGTTCTAATAACAATTCAGCCAATTTGTAATCTGTATATGCATCTGCCAACTGGACTTGCTGCCTGAGTAATCGTGCTTCAAGAACTGCTACTCCAGCTGCGGCTAACCCTATTCCTACGGTTGTAAGTGGAGTGAAGATAGCCAATCCAGCTGTGCCAAGAGCAAGTTGAGCACCTATCTCCAGTACATCAAAAAATTCTGATAACAACTCACCCTTAACATTTTGAAAATCTGCTTTAGCAGCTTCATATTCAGTTTGTTCAGATTCACATGCCATAATTAAAATATTAATTGGTTAAATGAAAAAATATTTGGATTTGAATAAGTAGTGTCATATTTAACAGAATTTATTCCACCATCGTTACCTAATTCTATACTAAAAGATACAGTTAAATTATGTGCAATTGGTTCAAAAATTGTTCGCATTTGATAGCGTAAGTGAGCCGTCCAATTTGTTTTTGATTTTTCTTTTAGTGCCAATCTATTAATTGAAATAGCAGGTTGATTATTTGCTTCTGGGTTAGTTACAATAAATTTTCCAGAAATTTCTACATAGCATCCATTTACTAATCCACTAGAATCTAATTTAATATAGGGTAAAGTAATTTTTATTAACCTACCATTAGCATCAATAACATCTGCAATTGACAGTACTTTTGTTGGCGACAAGTGCCTTACATTTAAATTTTGCACTACGCCATTCACAATAACATCTTTATTGTCATAAGCCAACGGGTTAGATAAAAGTACACTAATTGCAATTCTATTTCCAGCATATTGTATTGATGTGTTAATTGTAGTTTGTGCAGCAGAAAACAAATCTTTTGCAGGCTCAAATTCTTTGTGCCATTTACTATTCCATGAAATCCATTTGCACGAACACATTGAGAATAGTAAATTTTGTAGTAATATGCCTGCCTTCATTGCTCTTTTTCCATCAACTGTAAATGTTGCAGTGTCAACTATTCTTTCTTGATGAGCATAAGCCAAAATAGGAATAATATCTGTTTCTATTATAGATGATATCCATAAGTTGAAATTAGAAGTTCTATTGATGATACTGGTAATATTTTCATCTTTTACATTTTTATAAATTGTACTACTTCTGCTCTTTATACTATTAAGTAAACTTGTAATTTTACTTGAAACATTGTAATTCAATGTTAGAGTTGTATTTCCAATCAAATTATAATCAGCATAAACGATGCATGACTTATGGTACATATACATAGTTAAATGTCTTTCAAATGAATAATTAAGTAAACTTAAAATATTAGTATATAGTATTTTCTTAGTGTTATACGCTTTGATCCCGCCGTTAGCGCCTAATGTTGCTATAAAATTACTTATATGTTCTTGAGTAGCACCCCCATTTGACATTTCATTTTCTAAAGCAGTTTTTAATATTTCCCAAGTTGATTGGGTATTGGGTTTTAAGTAAAAATCTTGAAATCCAGTTTTAAGATTATATAAACGATTTACAAATGCATTTATTTCTAATTGATGTATTTCCATTGCTTGTAGTTTTTGGTCTATTTCAATTAACCTATTCAGACTGTAATCTTTAAGCGCGTTCCACTCATTCGTTTTTACAAACCTAACAATTGCTGGGCTATCAATTGTTAATCTGCCAATTTCAAATATCTCTAAAGATGCTGGAAGCAATCTAGCATATTCTTGAGTGTCTATGTCAAGTTGATTTAATTGGTTGAAAAAATCTTCTTTTGTCATTTTTGTTGGTGTTGAAATATTTTAAGTTTACCTATATTCTATTTGTGTGACAATTTCTGCTAACTCACCGATTGACGCACTTTCAATACAAAATACGCACTTCGTATTTTGTATTGCTATATTGTTTCAAGCCTGACCTGCGGGGCGGTTGGCCTGTCGCCGGGACGCTGGCCTACAAACCCAAACCTGCCTAACCGGGGCGTTTCTGGTGTCAACCGAAACCCGAAAATGGAAGCTAAAAGCCTGCCTGTCACGAGACGTGCGCCTTGTCACAAATGACCCGCAACACCCGCTTTTTTTATGCTTGTGTGTCCACCCAACAACTATTGCATGCAATACAACTGAACGAAACGGCTCTTATTACCGGAATTGCCTGGTTTGGTAAGACTTGATTCCGTTTACTGCCAGCACAACCTTTGCAAAACCCGGCGCAATTGAGGACGACCGAATGTACGAACAAAAAACGCCCCCGGTCGAAAGACCGGGGGCGTTTTTATTAAACGGTGCCAAACGCAACCTGCGCTTACATCATGCCGCCCATGCCACCACCTGCGTGACCATGACCGCCACCTGCCGGAGCTTCTTCGGGCTCGTCGGCAATGACACACTCAGTCATCAATAATGCGTCAGGAAGAGGTAAATTTTTTTAATATATCGATAAGGGTTTTTTGTTTTCATTTTACTGGATATTTTGCGTAGATTTTATGCAAAATATCCAGTAAAATGTTTCTAAGAACATTGTATCCGTCATTAGAAGATCATATGGCTGCAAAGCAGGTCACGGTGATTACAGGAATGCGACGGGTTGGAAAGTCAACGGCGCTACAGTATCTGCTTAGTAAGATAGAGCATACTAATACACTACTGCTCGACTTTGAACGCATTGAAAATCGAGTTCTGTTTAATCAATCGTCTTACAATGATATTGAGCGGGGACTTGCCGCGCTGGGCTTAGACCTGAGCCAACCGGCGGTGCTGGCTTTAGATGAGATTCAGTTGGTTCCCAATAGTCCCAGCGTTATTAAAAGTCTGTATGATACCTATGGGTTAAAATGTTTGGTGACGGGGTCGAGTTCGTTTTATCTCCGAAATCACTTTTCAGAAAGCCTGGCGGGTCGCAAGCAGATATTTGAGATGAGTCCGCTCGATTTCACTGAATTTGTTCGTTTTCGGGGAGCCGATGCCGAAGCGTTGGTAGTAGGTCGGCAACAACCGTTTCTGTTTACGTTCTACGACCGCTGGCGGGGCTTGTATGAAGAGTACCTGCGTTACGGCGGCTTCCCGGAAGTTGTGCTGACCGATACGCCCGCGTCTAAAATCAATTACCTTAAAGACGTACTCAATTCATACATTGAATTGGATGTCAGACTGTTAGCTGATTTTAGCCTGAGCGATACGCTCTACAAACTAATAGCCATGCTATCCGTTCGGGTGGGAAGCCGGATGGACTACGCCAAATTAGCCAGCCTGATTGGATTGAACCGCAATCAAATTAAGGATTACATGCATTTACTGGAATATACTTATTTTATTCAGACAGTTCGACCGTTTGTGGGGGGGCTGGATAAGGAACTAACCAAGCAGCCGAAATTTTACTTTGCCGATACGGGGCTGTTGCAGGTGATGGGGCAGGTAAGTAGTGGCCAGGTATTCGAGAATGCCATCGCTAATCAATTGGCCCGGTTAGGGGAGGTTCAATACTATCAGCGGAGTAGCGGTTCTGAAATTGATTTCATTCTGAATCGTCAAACTGCTTTTGAGGTTAAAGAAACGCCCACACCTGCTGATTTGACCACCGTAACCGGGCGGGCAAAAGCCATTAAACTGGCCGAAGCACACCTGATTGGCCGCCATCAGCCCGCGTCAGGTTTTGGACAGTTCTGGTGGGGAGGGGGTGTGTTTTAAATCAAATCAGGTTGGAATAAAAAACGCCCCCGGTCGAAAGACCGGGGGCGTTTTTACTAAACGGTGCCAAACGCAACCTGCGCTTACATCATGCCGCCCATGCCACCGCCTGGGTGACCATGACCGCCACCTGCCGGAGCTTCTTCGGGCTCGTCGGCAATGACACACTCGGTCGTCAGCAACATACCCGCAATCGAGGCTGCGTTCTCCAGCGCCAGACGCGTTACCTTCTTAGGGTCGATGACACCGGCCGCAAACAGGTCTTCGTAGGTATCGTTTTTGGCATTGTAGCCAAAACCGCCTTTACCATCTTTCACCTTGTTTACAACTACCGAACCTTCGCCACCGGCGTTGGCAACAATCGTGCGTAGCGGTGACTCCAGCGCCTGACGGATGATGTTGATACCCGTTTTCTCATCTTCATTGATGGCGTTGATGGCGTCCAAAGACGAGATGGCGCGGATCAGAGCGATACCACCACCCGTCACGATGCCTTCCTCAACGGCAGCGCGGGTTGCGTGCAGCGCATCATCGACGCGATCTTTCTTCTCTTTCATTTCTACTTCAGTAGCAGCACCGATGTAGAGAATTGCCACACCACCCGACAGTTTGGCCAGACGTTCCTGCAATTTCTCGCGGTCGTAGTCTGACGTCGTGTTTTCGATCTGGGCTTTGATTTGGTTCACGCGACCCGTGATACCGTCTTTCTCACCAACACCATTGACAAGCGTTGTGTTGTCTTTGTCGATGAGGATTTTTTCGGCCTGGCCGAGGTAGTCGATGGTTGCGTTTTCGAGTTTGAAACCGCGCTCTTCGCTGATAACCTGACCACCCGTCAGGATAGCGATGTCTTCCAGCATAGCTTTCCGACGGTCGCCAAAGCCCGGTGCTTTCACAGCAGCAACTTTCAGCGCACCCCGGATTTTATTTACCACCAGCGTAGCAAGAGCTTCACCGTCAACGTCTTCGGCGATGATCAGCAACGGGCGGCCCGTTTGAGCAACCTGCTCCAGCACTGGCAGCAACTCTTTCATCGACGATACTTTCTTCTCCGAAATCAGGATGAACGGACGCTCCAGTTCAACTTCCATTTTCTCGGTGTTCGTCACGAAATACGGCGACAGGTAACCCCGGTCGAACTGCATTCCTTCTACGGTTTTCACTTCCGTTTCAGTTCCGCGGGCTTCTTCAACTGTAATCACGCCTTCTTTGCCCACTTTCTGCATGGCTTCGGCAATCATAGAGCCGATTTCCTCGTCGTAGTTGGCCGAGATAGTCGCTACCTGCTTGATTTTGCTGAAGTCGTCGCCAACGGTTTGTGCTTGCTCCGTCAGATTGGCTACTACAGCATGTACCGCTTTCTCGATACCACGTTTCAGGTCCATTGGGTTCGCACCGGCAGCCACATTTTTCGCGCCGATGGAGTAGATGGCCTGCGCCAGAACGGTAGCGGTGGTTGTACCATCACCCGCCGAATCAGCGGTTTTCGAGGCTACTTCTTTTACCAACTGAGCACCCATGTTTTCCATGGCGTCCTTCAGTTCAATTTCTTTGGCAACCGTCACACCATCTTTGGTGATGACCGGCGAGCCGAATTTCTTATCCAGGATAACGTTGCGGCCTTTAGGACCCAGGGTTACTTTTACCGCGTCGGCCAGGGTGTCAACACCCTTCTTGATGCGCTCGCGGGCTTCGGTATCGAAAAATATTTTCTTAGCCATTTCTTTAAAGGAATGAAAAATGAAGATTGTATAATGGATAATGTTGCCTGCTTAAGTACATTTAGAGTTGTAGCTCCGTTGTACGTTATACATTAAACATTATTCATTTGAATTAAACGATTGCGAAAATGTCGGATTCACGCATGATAAGATACTCCTTTCCTTCAACAGTGATTTCTGTACCGGCATATTTGCCATACAGCACCGTATCGCCCACCTGAACCGTCAGCGGCTCATCTTTCTTACCTGCTCCAACGGCAATGACCGTACCGCGCTGGGGTTTTTCTTTTGCCGTATCGGGGATGATGATCCCAAATGAGGTTTTTTCTTCGGCCGGGGCGGCTTCGACAAGCACCCGGTCGGCCAGCGGTTTCACGTTCACTGTAACGCTTTCCGTTTCTGCTACCATGATAAAGAGTTGATTAAGGTTATTAACTTGTTTGTGTACTTACACGTCGTTCTCGACTCGCCAATTACTGTGCCAACCCGGTCAGACTGTCAAATTTTCAGCTTTTTAGCTGACATACTGCCATTTCCTTCATTTGCTAAACTTTATTTGGTGAGATGCGTCTTAGTAGCAAACAGAATTTGGTCGTTTGGCAGCGATTGATTAGATTAACCAGATCATACGCCCACAAAATGACGTTAATGGTTTATGAAAAAATTACAACCTGACTGGTTTACGCAAAATTGGCTTGACGCCGAATACCAAAAATATGTCGTGATGGCATACCTGCAGGCTGTTCAGCAGAATTTTACGGAATATAAACTCTGCCCCGACCTGCCCGACCTGCGCGATCACTACAACGCTGGCATTCGTTTTTCGAGGGGCAAAGGTACGCTAAATGCCGCGTTCCCCAAGCGCCTAAGTCGAATTACTGGCCCCCCGCCCCGAATTGAATACCAATCGGAGGTGACCGACCCTGACTTTATGACGGAGATGGATGCCATTATGGAATTTGCGCTACCGCGCTTTCTGGCTATGCTGACCGAAGGACAGCAACGCTGGGCCGATATTGCACACTCGCTAACCCTCGCGCCGGTGGGTTTGCTGCCGCTTCGCCCGGAAGAAGGGTATCTCCTGATTCAGGCAACTAACCATGCCGAAACTCAGATTTACTATTTCTGCATGACGCTTTATTCCGAGCAGGAACCGGGGGGGCGGCTCATTCAGTTGCGTTTTCTGGAAGCTAAGCCGAAAAGTTTAGTCAATACCGTAGAGAACATTAAACTCGATCTCATCCGGCGGCATCAACAGTTGCCCAACCCGGCAACGTTTATGCTGGAAAGTCAGCGTGCTTATCCTGTTCAGGAAACGCTGCTACCCATTGCCCGGCAATTGCTGGCGCAGGCCGTAGCCTGATTTCCTCTCACCTCAGCCTGTTAAGTGTGGTCCATCTCCAACTTATTGGTTTATAAACGTAGCCTATAGTAATGTCGGGCGCATCTTCCGTCTTGCCAGCGTATCAGCCGTCGGTTATAACCAGTTGTTAACACAAATTTAACCGGCTGTATGGTAAAATAGCAGCTCAAAAAATTGACTAAGTGCCTTATAGTGTGTTACTTGCTTTTCGTGATGCGATTGCTCTTTTTACTACGTAGCAGCGAACGATATGTACAGATACCACTGGTTGCTGAGGTGTCTGGTAGCGTTCATCGGCTGTAGCCTGATGGCGCTTGTACCCGCGTGGGCGCAGCCTCCCGACCAAACAAAGCAGGAACTGAGCCAACTCCAGAACGAATGGGCAACGGCCCGCATAAAGGGTGATGTTGCCTTTCTCGAAAAGCTGTATGCTAACGAGTTTCGCATCACGGCCATGAACGGTTCGGTAGTAGAACGGGATGCGGATATCGCCGTATTCGCCAGCCGGGACATAAAGCCTGAGATTATCGAGGATGACGATATCCCGGTACGGCGAAGTAGCTATAGTCACCGGGCGCGAACATGTAAAAGGCACCTACAAAGGCAATCCCGGCGATTTCAGGCTGCGATTCACCAACGTGTTTGTCCGCCGTGACGGACGCCAGCAGATGATTACGCATCACTCGACCGAGGTATCCAAAAAGTAGTATTTGCTGTTATGCAACGCCGAACATTTATAGAAGGAATAAGCTTGTTTGCCGTCGGAATGGGGACATTCGGCTCTGTAAGCTGGCGCGAGGGCCGCTTCGTTGGCGACAGCCCCACCACGACCGATATTCTGGGCCCCTGGTACAGGCCGGGTGCTCCGTTCAGAAAGAACCTGAATCCAACAGGTTTTCAGGGCGAAACCCTACAGTTGTCTGGCACCATATTTAAAGAAGACGGCAAAACGCCGATGAACAACTGCCTGGTCGAAATCTGGCAGTGCAACAAGGATGGTCTCTACGACAATACGTCCGATGAGTTCCTCTACAGGGCCAGTCAAAAGGTAAGCCGGAATGGAACATATTCGTTTATTACCGGCATTCCGGTTGCTTACCCCAGCGAAGCCGATCCTGCCCAATACCGGCCCGCTCATATTCATATGCGGATATCGGCCGAAGGGCAACAGGATTTGATCACGCAACTGTACTTCAAAGGCGACCCAAATTTAGAAACCGATCCGAGCACCAAATCGCCCTTAGCGATCAACCGAATCCTCCCGTTAACTAAAATCGGCAATAACGAAAGCGCCATAAGGTTCGATGTCGTTCTGAGAAAAGAGTATCTGCCGAATGACACCGTTTTCCACCGTGTTTCGGGTATCTATAAAATGAGCGACAACTCGATGATGGAGTTCTACCGGGAAGGCGACCTCCTGTTTTATAAACGGAACAACCAGATTTCGGGGGCCTTATCGTACCGGGATGCCAATACGTTTACCGGGGGCGTCAACGATACAGAAGCAACGTTCGACTTACAGCCACAGGGTAACGCAACGGTTCAGTTCAGGTTCTCCAGACGACGGGACACCCGGCTGACCGGTACCAAGATAGTCAGCTACAAGCGGTAGGCAGAAGGGTAGCCGAGAATTATGATGATCAACGCAATATCATTCCTAACGACTATTTTATTGCTCCATCTGGCATGGATTCAAAACCTATTGCCCCGTCGGGAAAAACAGCATTCTAATGATCGGAAGCGCTTCAACCAATTATCAGTTGCACACGACACACCACGAACCAATGCCAACTCGGTTTACTGGATACAGGTGTCCACTGATAGCGGCTCCATTCACGCGGCAATCGCGATGCTATCAGGGAAAGGGTCGTTTCCCGCATTAATTATTCTTCATGGCACGCATGGGTTTGCGGAAGAGTATGTTCAGTTCGCCCGTCGCGTCGCCAGGTATGGCATGGTTGCTGTCGCTGCCTGCTGGTTTGCTGGTCGACAAGGAACAGGGGTACGGTTTATTACCCCAATCGATTACCCCGATGCCCTTCCCTTATCCATTCTGCCAGGGACCGATCGGTTTCGCAACGCGCGTCAACCAATCGATTCGCTGGTTCGAAAGGTAAGCACATTAAGCCATGTACGAGCCAGTCAGTTGGTACTCTTTGGACATTCGCGCGGGGGGGAGCCGCATTGGATTATGTGCTGACCCACTCCGGCAGGGTGCAGGCCGTTATCCTGAACTCCCGCAATTACCCTCCTGTGGACACCAAACGGGTAGATGCTGAAGTCAGGGCTCCGATTCTGGTGTTGCATGGCACCGCCGACAGTCCGGCCGATGGCGGTTCAACAGTCACGGCCATTGACATGGCCCGTCAATTTGAAGCGGCCTTACGAACCGCGAACAAACCCGTTGACGTAAAGTATTACGACGGAAGCGGGCATAACGGTATCTTCAGTGATTCAGCGCAGGTTAACGATACGGTGCACCGCATAGCCCAGTTTGTTCGTAACCGGGTCGTCAGGTGAAGCCATGATTCATTCCTCTGAGTCGTTTAAGATTTTTCTATTCATCAGTATACACCACACCGTTGTCTGACTTGCCTAAACGTCAATAGTTAAACCATGCGTAACGCGTTCATTGGGTTTGCCTCCCTTCTCTTCCTGAGTATATTGGGTAGAACAGCCGTTGCCCAGCAGCAATCCTCCCGACCGAACGTCGTGCTGATTTATGCCGACGACATTGGCTATGGCGACCTGAGTTGTTACCGAAGCGGAACCTCTGAGAAGTCTCGTGTAAAAACTCCTAACGTCGACCGGCTGGCAGCGGGTGGACTGCGTTTCCGTCACGCGCATACTACGTCTGCTACCTGCACACCATCCCGGTATTCGCTCCTAACCGGAGAGTACGCCTGGCGACAGAAAGGGACGGGTATTGCACCAGGCAATGCTCCACTAATTATTAAACCGGGCCGCAGTACGTTACCTGGTGTCTTTAAAGCCGCTGGTTATCAAACGGCTGTCGTAGGCAAATGGCACCTGGGCCTCGGCGGACCAGAAGGGCCCGACTGGAACAGCGATATTAAACCAGGTCCGCTCGAACTGGGCTTTACGTATTCGTACATTATGCCCGCCACTGGCGACCGGGTGCCGTGCGTATACGTGGAAAACCATCGGGTAGTAAACCTTGACCCCAATGACCCGATTCGGGTTGATTTTAAGGCGAAGATTGGCAACGAGCCCACTGGTCGGGAAAATCCTGAACTACTCCGGGTAAAACCCTCACATGGCCACGGCATGACTATCGTGAACGGCATTAGTCGTATCGGCTATATGACGGGCGGCAAAGCGGCTCTCTGGAAAGACGAAGACATAGCCGATGTCTTTACCCGGCAGGCCGTGCAGTTTCTGGAAACCAGCCAAAGTCGGCCGTTCTTTTTGTATTTTGCCACCCACGACATACACGTGCCACGAATGCCGCATCCCCGGTTTGCAGGCAAAAGTGGCCTGGGACCGCGCGGGGATGCACTGCTGGAATTCGACTGGTCGGTGGGCGAAATTCTGAATACGCTGGACCGATTGGGTCTGAGTAAGAATACCGTAGTTGTCCTGTCGAGTGATAATGGTCCTGCTATTGACGACGGTTACCAGGACCAGGCCGTAGAGAAGTTGAGTGACCATCGACCGGCCGGTCCACTACGGGGTGGTAAATACAGTGTTTTTGAAGCGGGTACCCGTGTGCCGCTGCTGGTACGCTGGCCGGGGCAGGTGAAGGTAGGGGTGTCCGATGCGCCCGTTAGTCAGGTTGACTTCCTGGCCAATTTTGCAGCCCTGCTCGGGCAGTCCTACAACCGCACGGACGCCCCTGACTCCGAAAATCAACTAAATGCATTGCTGGGCCGCGACCCGGCCGGCCGTGCCAACATCGTCGAACATGCGGGCACGTGGGCGCTCGTGCAGGGTCCGTGGAAGTACATCGAACCGAGTGATGGGAAGGCTTTTCTGGCAGAGACCGCGACCGAGTTGGGTAATGACCCAAAAGCGCAGCTCTACAATCTGGCCAGCGATCTGGGGGAGAAACGGAACGTAGCTGAGCGATATCCCGAACGGGTGCAGCTACTAAAGCAGCGATTGGATCAGATTCGGTCAGGCAACCCACCATAAGAAGAAAAAGCCGGTCGCCTTTTATATGAATTGCAAGCCAGCCACCGGGTTGATTTATAAACTATTACCGTTCACTCAATGAGCGGCTTATCGTAAAAAATCAAAAGCGTTATTCGTATGACTGTCGTAATACAACTACTTATCAATGAGTTAGAAACAATCAACAACATCTGGTCATGAAAAAAATAGTATTGCTATTCTTCTTCGTTCAGCTCGTTGCCCAGGCTCAGCCAAAAACAAAACAGCTACTGATGGAAGGCAAGGGCCAGCCTATTGTACTACTGCATGGCGGCCAATTCGACATGACTGCATATGCCGATCACGCCAAGTTACTGGCTGATTCGTTTACCGTGATTCGACTGCAACAATTCAATGTTCAGTATGCCAACGAAGGCAAGACCCTCTCCTCCACGTATTCGGTAAAAACTGAAAGTGCAGCTATCATAGCCACACTCGACTCCCTTCACATAACCGAGCCCATCATTCTGGTTGGCCATTCTTATGGGGGCGTCATCGCCTTTGATTTTGCGCTAAACCATCCTGACCGCATCCGGTCGCTTGTCCTGATTGAAGCCCCGCTGTACGATCTGACCAAACAAAAAGGGCAACTGACGGAGCAGATGAAAGACATCGAAGAACTGACTAAGCATTTTACGCCAGACGCCCAGATAACCGAAGACATGGTGAAAGCCTTTCGCTGCAAACTTTCGAATTGTGATACGGTTGACATTCGTCAGCATCCCATGTGGCCCAGGTGGGTAAAGCAAAAAGACAGGCTGAGAGGATTATCGGCAGCGGCAAACTATAAAGTTGATCTAAAAAAAATGCATGACTTTCAAAAACCGGTGCTCGTCCTAACCGGATCGGCAACGATTGCACCCAATAAAGTAGTTGACAAGCAACTTGCCCAGGAATTTTCACGGGCAAAAACGGGGAGTTTGCCCGGTGACCACATTGCGGTATATCGAAACGCAGAGACGTTTGTTCAACTCGTAAAATCATTTCTGCGATAGACAGACAACGGGTACTGACATGCATTGACAACATGGTGTCTTAGGTAATAACTTCTTGATGTATGGACAACTTGACAACAAGGCGCAAGTTTTTGAAGGGGCTCTCTCTGCTGGCAACCATGCCGTCGGTGGTAGGCGGTAACGGTTTGTTTAGGGATCAAACCACTCACCGCATCGGTTATATGGTAGGGGCGGGTTTTCTGGAGTTGGAGAAAGCCTTCGTCGAAGAACTGCAAAAACTCGGTTTTAAAGAAGGGGAAAACATCCATATCGAGAAAAGACTGCCACGACCTAACACTACGGATGCAATAGCTATGGCCGCAGAACTGGCACAAATGGACCTGTCCCTGATTGTTGCTGCCTCCCTGCCTTTAGCGCTGGAAATACGGAAGAACAATCCCAACATGCCCATGGTGCTTGCCACCTGCCCTGGCATGGTCAGCAACGGATTTGCGAAAAGTTTGGAACACCCCGGAGGCATCTATACCGGAATGGACGAATTGCCCAAAGGCGTTACGGCAAAACGCCTTCACCTCTTAAAAGCTGCTGCACCCACCGCAACACGCATTGCCTTGATTTCGGGAACCCCCGGCGTGGGTGGTCATGAAATTCAACTTGCCGAAGCCGAAAAAACGGCGGCAATCCTGGGGGTAGAAGTCAAGCCCTACCGGGCAGCTTCCCTACAGCAGTTAGAAAAAGCCTTAGCCGATTTGGTGAGCGACGGCATGAATGGAATGGTCAGCTTTCAGGGAGCACTTACGTTGGCCAACCGGAAGCTGATGGTTGACTTCGCGGCCCAAAACCGCATCCCCGCCATGTACCAGGCGACCTTGTTTGCTGAAGCCGGTGGACTGATGGCATGGGCGCCGGATTTGCCACAGCAATTTCGGGAAGCGGCTCAGTACGTTTCGCAAATACTGAACGGGGCCAAACCCGGCGACCTGCCCGTTAAGCAGCCCGAGAAGTACTACCTGACACTGAATGTAACTGCGGCCAACAAAATAGGTGTGAGTTTCTCTAAGGAATTGCTGGCAGAGGCAACCAGGGTCATTGGGTAAAAGCGGTGGTCGCCAGAAAAACAATTGACAAAGAAGAATTCAGCAGCCTATAGAGGCTACCTACGTCTTGCATTGTAAGAGGTTGCTCACACGGTTGGTGCCTGCCGGGGCAGGCTTATGGCCAGCCATGTAGCCGCCTAACTCGCTAAGCAGCAGCCCCATCTTAGTATTGCTGACATGCCCTGGCTACAAAAAGACCTCCCTTCTGGTTTTGGCATTGTGGTGATGCTCAAAACTAAGAAAGGAGGTTCTTTTTTAGTCATCCCTACTAAATTCAGGATGACTCATGTTTTTGGGTAAAGAAGCTTCTGTTGCCTATTTCTTAGGTGCAGGAACTGGCGCAATTGGGGTAGCCGCACCGGGTGCAGCCTGAGTTGGAGCCGCGCCGGGAGTTGGGACAGCCGCACCGGGCAGCGTTTGCGTTTGCGCCCGGTCGACGTTGGCGCTGTTGATGGTTGATGCCTGATTGCGGTCAATCATGATGTACGAGGCCAGTGACAGCACCATAACGCCGATGCCAAGACCCCAGGTAATTTGTTCCAGCAGGTCGGTCGTTTTCTTGACGCCCATAAGTTGGTTGGAACCCAGCCCGCCAAACTCGCCGGTTAGCCCTCCGCCTTTTGAATTCTGGATCAGAACAACAAGTATCAGCAGGACGGTGAGAATACAAATGAAAACAATAAGTGTCGTTAACATGAATGTCAGTTGTCAGTTTCACCGGAGCGCCGGTGGGTTTGTTTATCGAAAAATTGAGTTTATCAGGAATAAACGAGTACTTACGACTCATTCGAGTCATCCGCTTTGGTCGTTAACTCACTGATTTTGGCCACAAAGTACGCCTTTTTTTCGGGATTTTTTACCATCAATTTTTTGTAGATGTCGCGGGCCTTGTCAATTTTTCCCTGCTTCTCTAAAATTTTTGCAAAGCTTTCGGTTACTAAACCGCCCCCGGCGGGTTTAGTACGTTTCGTTAAGTCTTCCTGATCGAGCGGTTCGCCAGGTTTGGTTCTTACGGGCGAGATGCGCGGCTCACTCTTAATAAAACTGTCAATGAGGTCAAATTGACGCTGACGCTCCAGATCGGCTGGCGAAAGCACAGGTTCTGCCGGGATTGCTTCGGCTATCTGTTCAAGATCGTTTTGCAGGTTTGTTTCGGCCAGCGTTGGGTCTTCGGGTGTGGGAACCGTAATAGTCCGTTCAATGTCGCTCTGAGTAGGTAAATGCAGGAGCGACAGTCTCGGAAACCCATTGCTTACACCTGATTTTGACTTGAAAAACGCATAGCTTTCGTGCTGATAGTCGTCGGGAATGGGAACGTGCCTGGCCGATAATTCATTTAACTTCGTGAGTAGGTTTTCCGACCATTGAAACTCATTATCAATTAGTTTACGCAGCGCATTGCGGCTCAGCGCATGGGCGGCCGCCTGACGAACATAGGTGATGGTTTGGCTCCGCTGATGCACCGAAGCAGCTTTGGCCGTGAGCGTGTAGAGCGACTGGCAATAGGGATATAAATCCAGGCTTTCCTGCAATTGCACAAAGTCAGTAGGGGTAAGGTCGTCGGGATGAGTTACCCAGTACGAAAAAGTTTCTTTATCAAGGGCCAGCATAGGACGAAAGTAATGATGAATGATGAATGATAAATGATGAGCGCAAAAAAATAATTACAATTTATCATTTATCATTCATCATTCATCATTCATCATTACCAGTCGGCGGCTGTTTTGTTGAAGATGTCTAAAACGATTTGGTCCAGAATTTTCGGTACTAAGCGACTTTCATTCTGGCTCAGGGTTTGACCCTGCGGGAAATCCTGGTAAAACGAAAACGACTGCTCGAAATTTTTGGTTTCATCCTTGTTATTGTAAAAGCGAGCCAGCACCGTGATTTGCAGGCGGTTAACGCCCGCCTGATCCTGCGAGGTGGGAGCTACGGCCAACAGATCATAGCCTGTAATGTTGCCTTCCAGCACCATATCACCATTGGCAGGAACTACCTTCAGGTTGGTGTATCGCTGATAATATTCCTTTAATTTTTCGTTGAACGTCAGTGGCAGGTTAGCCGGTCCACCGGCGGTAGCCAGCACGAAATTATTCACCGTCACCGTTTTTATATCCGGTGAGAGCGTTGTACCGGTGAATGAATACACCCCGCAGGAGGAAATGAATAATGAACAATGAATAATGAATAATGCTTTGAGAAAGAGACTCGTTCCCTGAGCGCCATTATCCATTATCCATTGTACATTATTCATTAACATTTTACTCTTCATCAATCTCATACTGTTTGATTTTGCGGTATAACGTCCGCTCGGAGATGCCGAGTGCCTGGGCCGCATATTTGCGTTTGTTATTATTACGCCGGAGTGCTTTCAAAATCATTTCTTTCTCCTGCCGTTCGAGCGAGAGCGAATCGTCCTCTTCGGTTTCGTGGGTCACATCTTCTACCTCGGTCACATCATTAACGTCACCTTCTACATCGTCGAAAATCTGCACGGGTGGATGACTGCCGTAGGTTTCGGATGGGGGTACGACAGGCCGGGGTGGGCTTTCTGGCCGCAGCGATCCGTTTGTAGCGGGCAGAAAGCGCGTAATATTCCCATCACCCGACGGGTGGGCATCGCCATCGGGAGCAATCGAGTCGAACAGGTCTTTGTGCGTATGCAGAATCTGCCGACCGTCCTGCTCACTGCCCAACACATCGCGCACGAGTTTTTTGAGGTCATTAACGTCCCGGCGCATGTCAAACAGCACTTTATAGAGCAATTCGCGCTCCGAAAAATTCTCGGTGCCGTTCACCTGCGAAAAAAGGGCCAGCGACCGGTTGGGTTGCTGCGACTGGGGCAGGTATTTGGCCAGCGTTTCGGTGTCGATTGGCTTATTCTGCTCCGATTCCAGAATGGATACCTGCTCGGCAATATTTTTCAACTGCCGGATATTGCCCGGAAATGGAAAACTAATCAGCAGTTGTTTCGCCCCTTCCGTTAGTTGCAGCGGCTTGATTCGATACCGTTCGGCAAAGTCGGTAGTGAACTTACGAAACAGTAATTCAATGTCGGTGCCGCGCTCGCGCAGGGGAGGCACATAAATGGGCACTGTGTTGAGCCGATAATACAAATCCTCCCGAAACTTGCCCTTATCGACGGCTTCCATCAGATTAACGTTCGTGGCAGCCACAACCCGCACGTCGGTTTTCTGAGTTTTGGAGGAGCCTACCCGGATAAATTCACCATTTTCCAGCACGCGCAACAACCTTGCCTGGGTGCCCAGCGGCATTTCGCCAATTTCGTCTAAGAAAATAGTGCCGCCATTGGTTGTTTCGAAATAACCTTTCCGCGCATCGACAGCGCCCGTAAAGGAGCCTTTTTCGTGACCGAACAGTTCCGAATCAATGGTACCTTCGGGAATGGCTCCGCAGTTGATGGCAATAAACTGTCCGTGTTTTCGGGCACTCAGGCTGTGAATAATCTTCGAGAAAGACTCCTTCCCACTACCACTTTCGCCCGTAATCAGCACAGTCAGGTCGGTAGCGGCCACCTGCATCCCTACGTTGATGGCGTAGTTGAGGGCGGGTGCGTTACCGATTATACCGAAGCGTTGTTTAACGGACTGTATTTCCTGTTGATTCATAAATTTAATGGATAATGACTAATGGATAATGAATAATGGACTGAAGGCGAACCTATTGTGCATTATTCATTATCCATTAGTCATTGATAATCTCACCCCGCAGCGTGGCCGACGTGCATTCGGTAACTAACACGTTGACATACTGGCCTTTCTGGTGATTGCCTTTTGGGAAAACGACCATCTTGTTCTGGTCATTCCGACCACACAAAAAATCGTCGGAGCGTTTGGAAAATCCCTCGATAAGTACCCGCTGCACCTGCCCGATGTGGCGTTTGTTGCGTGCGGCAGAGTGTTCCAGTTGCCGGGCGATGATTTCGGTCAGCCGCCGTTTTTTCACGGCTTCGGGAATGTCGTCAGCGTATTTTTTTGCCGCCAGCGTACCGGGTCGTTCTGAGTAGGCAAACATGTAGGCATAGTCATACCGAACGTAATCCATGAGCGAGAGCGATTCCTGGTGTTCATCTTCGGTTTCGCTGCAAAATCCCGAAATCATGTCGGTTGAAATCCCGCAGTTGTCACCCAGAACCTCCCGAATCCGGTCAATTTTGCCCATATACCAGGAACGGTCATAAGTTCGGTTCATCAGCCTCAGTACCCGGCTGTTACCGCTCTGAGCGGGCAAATGGATATACTTACAGATATTGTCGTATCGAGCCATTGTGTGCAGCACATCGTCCGTAATGTCTTTCGGGTGCGATGTCGAGAAACGCACCCGAAGTTCAGGATGAATGCGCGCCACCTGTTCGAGGAGATGGGCGAAGGAAATGAGAGCAGGGAGCGGGGAGCCAGGAGCAGGGGGCACAGAGCGGGGGGAAAGGTGCTCAGCATATTGCTCACCCTGCCCCGCGCCCCCTGCTCCCTGCCATTTATAACTATCCACATTCTGCCCCAGCAGCGTTACTTCGCGATAGCCCCGGTCGAAGAGGTCCTGCGCTTCGCGGACGATGGAGTGCGGGTCGCGGCTGCGCTCCCGACCGCGGGTGAACGGCACCACGCAGAAACTGCACATGTTGTCGCAGCCGCGCATAATGGAAACAAAGGCCGATACCCCATTGGAATTCAGGCGGATGGGCGAAATGTCGGCGTAGGTTTCTTCCCGCGACAGGAAGACGTTTACCGCTTTCTGACCCGATTCGGCCTCCTCAACCAATTTCGGAATGTCGCGGTAGGCATCGGGGCCGGCCACAATGTCAACCACTTTTTCTTCTTCCAGAAGCTTGGTTTTCAGTCGTTCGGCCATGCAGCCAAGCATCCCGACGAGTAGTTCGGGTTTTTGCCGTTTAAGACCCGTGAGGTGCTTGAGCCGGTGGCGAACCTTCTGCTCGGCGTTATCGCGGATGGCACATGTATTCAGGAAAATTACATCGGCATCTTCCGCCGAGGACGTGGTGGCGAATCCCGCATTCCGCATGACGGCCGCCACAATTTCGCTATCGGCAAAGTTCATTTGACAACCGTAGCTTTCGATATAAAGCCGCTTTTTGCCAATAGCCAGCTCATCCTCAGAAATTCGTGGCAGTTCAACTGGTTCCTTATCAGCCGGTTGCAGTATGGTTAGTTCGGGAATGAAGGTCATTGTTCGTCGTCAGTCGATAGTCATCAGTAGCTATTGGGTATCGACTGACCGCAACGGCGGACCGTGACTATCGACTTTTTTTACAAATTTACGAAGAAAGCCCTGATTAAGCTGTCATTTTGGCAGGAGGTACCGTTAAATTCTCTTAAGATAATCTCAGCTACTAAATAGCCCCGCATTTCCTGAACGCAGGGGGCAGGCCTCTCATAGCCGGGCCACCGGAGCGGCTGGTACTTATCGACAGTGTGGCCGAATAAATGGTACCGTTGCGTCGGCCCTGAAAAAGCCTGGACATGGTGTGCGGCTGGACTACCGATGTCAGTCGGTTCAGGCGGTTTCTTAAAATGGATAGCCGATGCCAAAGTTGATGACTAACGGGTTTGGACCGCTCGATAGTTTGCTGAGGGAGAATTTCGGCAGAATGAACCGGTCGTCGATAAAGCGACCCTCTATGGGGCTAAAGTACCGCCGGGCGGGGTCCCAGACTTTGACTCCGCCATCGAACCGGATAACAAAAAAAGAAAAATCGAACCGCAGCCCAACGCCAGTGCCTACGGCAATTTGAGGAATAAAGGTATCGAAGTGAAAGACCGTACCGGGGCGCGTGGCGTTATTGCTTAGCGTCCAGACGTTGCCTGCATCCACAAAAATGGCTCCGTCTACATCGGCCCCGAGGTGAAACAGTCGCCCGCGCAGTTCGGCAGATCCCTCGATGAGCATATCGCCCGGTTTCTCAATGGTGTATAGAAATTGTTCTTCTCCGGGATATTTTGGATTAAATACGGGGTGGTTCCCTTCTTTTTGCGGCCATTCGGAACCGGGGCCTATCCGACGGGGCAACCACGCCCGGATGCTATTACTGCCCCCAATGAAAAACAATTTTTCGTAGGGGGCCGTACTGTTCGAGCCGTACCCATACACCAGTCCTGTATTAATTCGGAACGCCAGCGTAGTGCGGGGTCGCAGGGGAATGTAATGCCGGTAATCGACGTTGAAGCGCAGAAATTTGTAGAATTGCAAACCACTGGTATCAGTTGTGTTAAAAAACTGACGTAACTGCGAATCCCGAAAGAAATTTAACGTCGTGCCGCCCGATTCGACCACGGTGCGTAGAAAATTGGCGCGCCGGTTTTGCCCCGGTATGTTCGTATTATAGGTGTAGGCAAAACTAAAACTTGAACTGACCGACCGTCGAAAACTCAGGTAAACGGTACTGCCCTGCTTTTGTAGTAAATCTAATTGATCGTTAAAGGCTTTAGTAATTACTGGGCTATTACCATCTCCGGCGTCGATAAGGTTGATATCGGCGATCAGAAAGCTAAACTGTCTGGCCGGTGTGGTTTGCCAGTTATACGCCATCGTTGCCCGGAGCAGCGACCGTTTAAAGTCGGGCCGAAACGTATTATTGAAACTCAAACTGACCTGAGTACGGGGCGCAAATCGGTTAAAGCGAAACCGAAATTGACCCGGAAACAAAATCTGCGGAAAAATGAGTGAACTGCTGACCCCTAATTCCTGAGATGTGTAAACAAATTTAGCTTTGTTATTCGGGTCGGCCACAAAACCGGTCTGGGCTTCCAGCCCGTAGCGAACGGAGGTTTCGAAGGTTTCAAGTCCGCCAAACATATTTCGTACCCGGAAAACCAAACTGCCAAACCCCCCCGGATAGCCCTGCCCCTGATACAACAAACCCGTGGCGCCCCCCTCGGCAGTCGCTTCGTATTTGTCTAAGGTAGTGGCCGTTATCAGCGTTCGCAGTTGGCGGTTGGTTGTATCTATAAAGTTGAGGTTGACGAATTTGAACTGATTTAACAAGAACAACTGCCGCTGGGTATCCCGGTAATTGGTCTGACTATACAGAGCGCCGGGGCGCAGTAAAATTTTGGAATCTAATAACCGTGCCGAAATATCCCGACCACCCAGCAAATACCGGATGCCATTGCGATTGACGGTGTCAGGCGTGGTTAGTAAGCCAGATCGTCCTGGTTCACCGGACACATTCGCCGGTTCGTCGTTACGCACCGGCCGGTCCGCCGGTGTAGTGTACTCGCCGGACAGGGCGTCGCTGGCACTGATGTGTACCTCAACGTTGCCCACCCGATAAAGTGGGTGAGCCGATTTGCCGGTTGGGTTGGCAATCTGCAGGGCGACATCAACGTTTCGCCGGGTAGAGTCGCCGGGTTCGAGCCGGTCATAAAAGCGACGGTCGTTGCCGCGCCGAACGGTATCGACGTCCGTGGCCCGGATATACTGCCGCGAGAACGTATAATACCCCTGGTCGCGCAGAAGCGATTCGATGCGAACACGCTCACCGGTCATGTTGTCGAAGTCGAAGCGGTCGCCGGTTTGAAGCTTCGACTTATCGAACGTTTGCCGGACAATGGAGTCGATGCGTGGGTCGGCGATTTCGTAGACTATGTTTCGCAGGTAAAAGCCTTCATTTTCGGTTACTACGTAATTTACCCGAATTTGGCGACGGCGAAGCGTGTCTAATCTATAACTTGTCTGGGCGTTGAAGAACCCTTTGTCGATCAGGTACTTCTGCATTTTAGCCGCGTTGGCTTTGGCGTCGGTTTCGGCAAAATAGGAGGGAGGTTCGCCTAAGCTACGCATGAACCAATTGCCTTCTTCGGCTTTCAGGCGGAGCCGCTTCAACTGACGCCCGTATCGCCGGTTTAGTTTTTTCAGCTCATCGGGCTGATTGGCGAATTGCTCGCTTTGCTGTTCAAATTCGTTAGTTTTGGCTTCCAGCTCGCGTCGGGCGGCTTCGCGGTCGTACCGGCGCAGGCCAAGTTGATAAAACCAGAGTGGGGGCGTAATGGGCAGCGTCAGGATTCGGCGGTTGGGTTTCTGCGGAATCAGGCTTTCTAAGGCATCGGCTGAAATGGCCCGGTTGCCACGAACCGTCTGGGCCGTCAGAATGTAGCCATTGCTCCCTAACTGTTTGGAACTCAGACAACCCGACAAACAGAAAATTAATGTACAATGAATAATGGATAATGAATAATGATGAAGGCGATACCAGCGCCTGCCATTATCCATTATCCATTGTACATTATTCATTATAAACTTCATGCTTTCTAAAAATCAACTGAAATACATTCAGTCGCTGCACCAGAAAAAATACCGGCAGCAACATAGCGCGTTTTTAGTCGAGGGGGCTAAAAGCGTACAGGAGGTGCTACAGTCTGATTTCCAGACCGAACTGGTAGTGGCGACCGAAGTATTCTACAAAGAAAACGTTCACTTGACAGACCACCAACGAACAGCGGTCGAAATTGCATCGGTGGCTGACCTCGAACGGGCGGGTACGCTCGACAGCAACAATGCGGCTCTGGCTGTAGTCAGAACGAAAGAAAACCGCCCGCTATTGGCTGAAGCGGGCGAGATCGCCTTAATTTTAGACGACATTCGGGACCCCGGCAACCTGGGCACCATTCTCCGCATCGCCGACTGGTATGGGGTTCGTAAAATTCTTTGCTCCGAAACGACCGCCGACGTCTACAATCCCAAAGTTATTTCGGCCAGCAAAGGCTCGTTCACGCGGGTGAACTGGTGGTATGGCGATATTCGGGAGGTACTTGCCGCCCTGAACGGGCAGATGGCGGTTTATGGTGCGTTTCTGGCGGGCGATACGGTGCATACACTGCCGTTTGCGCCATCAGGCTATTTAGTCATGGGCAACGAGTCGAACGGAATCCGGCTCGATGTAGGTCAATACGTAACCCAGCGCGTAACGATTCCGCGCTATGGCGAGGCCGAGTCATTGAATGTAGGCATTGCTACGGCGGTGTTGCTGGATAACTGGCGGAGACGGCTGGGATAAACTTACATAAATGAACTCATGGCCGACTCATTGGCCAGTTCTTCAGCGTGTTGCTTTCCTAAATAGCTGTCGATAAAATAATGGGCTACGTAAAGCACGGGCGTTAGCAGCACGGCGGTGGTAGCTTTGTAGAGGTAATTGATAATGCCCACGGCCAGCACCTGCGCCAGCGACCAGTTGCCGAACACATAGAAGGCAATGCCCAGCACCACGAACGAATCGACTAATTGCGAGATGAGCGTTGAGCCGGTGGCCCGCAGCCAGATTTTGCGATTTCCTGTGATCGTACGCAGGTACTGAAACACATAAGCGTCCAGAATCTGGCCGATCAAAAACGCCGTTAACGAACCGATGATGATACCCAGCCCCTGCCGAAAAATCATCTGAAAGGCGTTGTTGATGTTGATGGAATTGCCCGCCCCATCTTTAGCATTGACGTCGAGCCAGAACTGCGCGGGTGGCAGGGTCGTAACGGCATAAATAATCAGGAAACTATAGGCGACAAAACCGGCGGTCAGAAACGAAATACGCCGAACCCCCGCTTTGCCAAAGTATTCGTTGATGATGTCGGATGTAATGAATACAAATGGCCAGATAACCGCCCCCGCCGTGAGATTAAAATCGAGTACAAAGTCGCTGAAGAGAGGAATCTGAGCCGGTTTTGTGCCGAGCAGCGTTTCGACCGAGAAGATCTTGACGCCAATGATTTCGGCAATGAGGGCGTTGGTCAGAAAGACGGCGCTTAAAAAAATATACAGGCTGGTGCGTTTGGTGGTAAAGGAGGAAGGCATAGGGTTTGTGGTTTTTGAGTTAAACTGTTTTATTTACGTTTATACACATCAGCTACTGCCGTTTTTTCATACTGAGCCGCTAAGCCGGGAGCACGCTGGAATAATTTTTCGATCACCTTTTCCCGATCAACGATGTAGTCGGGTGGGTCCTGCCGAAAATGATCGAACACATTAATGACGGCTTCGTAATTATCTAAATTTTTCAGATCGTACTTCGCCAAATCCCAGTTAAGATACGGCGTAGCTAAGCGATTCTGGCGGTAAGCGCTCAGGTCTTCGCCAATGATTAACACCCGACGGTTGCGAATATTGCCGGGCAGGGGTGAGGGTTGCACCTGCAGATTACTCAGCCGGCCCAGTTCGGCACCCGGAATCAGACCCAGCGCACCCTGATAAAACAGCAGCAGCATGAGCACAAACGCAATCAGGAACGTCGTTTCGGCGAGCCATTGCCTGCGGACGTTCTCGAAATAGTAATACGTGAAAAAGGCCATCGGTGGCACAAAACTCAGAAAGACCATCGGGGCCAGAAAGGGCATCAGGGCAATGGTCAGAAACGCAATAACAAACCAAATCATCATCACCTGCTGCACCCGCTGCTGGAAATTGACGTATCGGCCTGCCCGGTTGAACAAACTCAAAAACCCCAGGACCCCCAACCCCAGCGGAATAAGCAGCGAGGCCAGCAGCGACTGAAAATCGGATAACGAATATTGCCGAACCCGAAAGACCGAGGCCAGCAGGTTACGGTTGAAATCGTCCAGACTGTCGAAGAGATAATAGTACAGAACGGTAGCGGCAAACGGAAACAGAAACCCGAACAGGGACAGTGAATATTGCCGAAAGCTGGCGCCCGTGTAAAAAAGCAGCGACAGCGTAGCCCACAAAACAAACAGGGCCGAGGGCAGGTAAAACAGGGCCGCCACGCCAATATAAAAACCTACTTCAAACACTTCGTCGGTGGCGCCCCGGCGATCCATCTGCCGAATGAGCGTTCCGAAGGCCAGCAGCAGAAAACTCGTTGACATCAGCACCGGCGACAGCGTCAGGCAATCGAAGGAGAGGTGCATGAACAGCATATAAATCAGCCCCGGCCAGAACGTCCGGTCGGGATAAACGTCGCGGTTGTTGGTCAGGTAATTGAAATAAACGATCTGAAACACCGATACGAGCGTAGCAGCCCCATGCAGGGCAATGGGCGAGCGGCCAAACAAGGTGTCGATTGCCCAGTAAACCATCGCCGACAGCGGGCTGATGCTGTCCCAGATGTCGCGGTACAGCAAATCACCCTGACTCATTTGCTCGCCCACAAGCATCCAGTTGAGTTCGGGCGTTAGCAGCGGAAACGGATGCAGCAGCAAGGGAAGCCGGATAAGCAGCAGCAACCCCAGCAGGCTGATGTATTGATAGGGATAATACGATTGAAAGAAGCGCAGCAAAACAGATAGCAGTTAATCAGTAGAGACGCAATACCTTGCGTCTCCTGTGCGTTAGCAACACCATCCGGTCAGGAGACGCAACACCATCCGGTCAGGAGACGCAAGGTATTGCGTCTCTACGTCTACCCGTAAAATTACGGCCAATTTCGGCGGAATGGAAAAATGAATGGATATTTGCAAAATAGTCCCGAACAGTATGGAATCGAAACGACAGCAGAAAGTATCCCGGCAGTTACAGCGAGATTTAAGTGAAATTTTTCAGCGCGATGTGCCGCATTTGTTTAGTGGAGCTTTCATTACGGTCACGAGCGTTCGCGTTTCGCCGGATTTGAGCATGGCCCGCGTATATCTGAGTTTTCTGGCGACCAAAAATAAACAACTCTTGCTGGAAACAATTCAGGAGAAAGGTAAAATCCTCCGCCAGCACCTCGGCGAGCGCGTTCGGCACCAGCTTCGCATTGTTCCCGAACTGAGCTTCTATTTAGACGATACCGCTGACTACGCCGACAAAATGGATAAGCTCTTTGCCGGCATAGAAATACCCCCCGCCCCCGAAGATGAAGAATAACAGAGTTTTGAATGATTGACTGATTGAATAATCCCTATATGAAACTATTCAATCAGTCAATCATTCAGGCATTCAAAACTGGTACATGAACCTCCCCGCCTGGATTGCCCGCCGGTATTTTTTCTCCCGTAAGAAACGCAGTTTCATTAGCTGGCTGTCGGTCTTGTCGATGCTCGGCGTGGGCGTAGGCACGATGGCATTAGTTGTGGTGCTGTCGGTGTTTAACGGGATGGAAGAGCTTAACCGTCAGATTTTCAAGACGTTCGAGCCAGATATGACCATTCTGCCCAGGCAGGGTAAACGGTTTATGGCCTCGTCCGACCTACTCACGCGCCTGCGCCAGATAGCGGGCGTGAGCCTGCTGACGCCCATTGCCCAGGACAACGCCCTCGCCCGCTACGCCAACGGAACAACCGTTATAAAACTCAAGGGTGTTGCCGATAACTACGTTCAGCGTGCCCAGCTCGACTCAGCCATGCTCGACGGTGAGATGTTGCTGCAGGCGCAGGGGGTAAATTATGCCATTGTTGCCGAGGGTGTTCGCAACGACCTGAGCATTTCGCCGGTCGACATTACAACGCCGTTGGAAATTCTTTACCCAAAAAATGATCAGACCCTCAGTGTACTGAATCCCGATGCCTTCAATCGGGAAGCCCTGACGGTTTCGGGCGTATTTTTTATCGAAACCCGCTACGATAATATTGTGTTGGCCCCGCTATCGGTCGCGCGTGATCTGTTTGGTTATCAGCCCACTGAAGTCACCAGTATTGAACTGCAGCTTTTGCCCGGCACCAGCGAGAGTGCCGCCAAAAAGGCGTTGCAGGCTGCGGTGGGTGACAAGCTGTCGGTGCGGAGCCGCGACGACCTGAACGTGGATTTATACCGGGCCATCTACGTCGAAAAACTCTTCGTTGCCGTCACGCTCTCGTTTATTATTCTGGTGGCCTCGATCAACATTTTCTTTTCGCTGTCGATGCTGGTCATCGAAAAGAAAGCCGACATTCAGATTTTGTTTGCCCTGGGCGCTACCAAACCGATGGTACGCCGTATTTTCCTGACCGAAGGCGCCATTATTGCCCTGACGGGGGCCTTCACGGGACTGGGGCTGGGTGTTGGCCTGTGCTTGCTACAGGAACGGTATGGCCTGGTTAGTATGGGGATGGTAAGTTCAATTGTCGATGCGTATCCGGTTCGCCTGGAGAGCAGCGACATTGTGCTGACGGCTATCCTTGTTGTAGTGGTGACGGTGCTAACCTCGTGGTTTCCGGCAGCGCGGGCGGCTAATACGCAGGTTTAACCTGAGCCTGGGACAGACTTTTATAGCGCTATTCGTTTATGAATATTTAAGCAGTTTCCAGAAAATAAGCCCTACGAAGCCAACCGCCATCATCAGCCGACCGATCTTCTTGGTCCGCTTATCATACGGGCCAAAGGTAAAATGGCCGCCAATCAGGATACCCAGGAAGCCGCCCAGAATGCCGAAGACAAACCCGGCTATGAGCCACGCAGTACTGGCCTGCTTAATTTTTTTGGGTTGATTATCAGCCATATGCTCTGAGAACCTGGAATAGTAAACCTGAAACTTTTTAAACCGTCGTCCCTTTATCGACGGAAATGATAAACGATTTTCCACCTTCGCGCTCAATAGCTTCGGCCACCTGTTCCGGTTTGTTCGGTGCGTAGGCAAACATGCAGCCGCCCCCACCCGACCCATTGATTTTTCCGCCCAGGGCACCGGCTGTCAGGGCGGCATCGATCATCCGGTCTATTTTGGGTGTACTGATCCGTTGGGCGTCGCGGAGGTTAGTCTGGTGATCGGTCAGGAGTTGCCCAAACCGATGGTGATCCAGTCCGTGAGGTGCCTGTAAAACGGCTAATGCCTCACGCAGAATATCGCGGTTAGCGAGGTTGCCCTTCAATAATATGTAATCGTCTTTGGTTAAAAAGTCTTTGAATTCCGTTGCTGCTGTAATGGTTGACTCATGCAGGGAAAAGGCCGGATTGATGCGCTTCAGTTGGTCAATAATCCTGATCATACCAACTTTCACCCGTTTCAGAATGCCAATCGTGTCTTTCGGTTCCTGAGAGTCGCCAAGTACGAACGTTCCCAGGGCAGGATGTAGTTTGGTGAGCGCAATGGTTGGCGTTGACTCTAAATAAATTACGTCGCCCACGGCGGTTGAGTAATGGTCCATCATGCCACCGGGTTCGCCAAACTCCAGCACTTCGGCAACGTAGGCCAGTTCGGCTAATTTTTCGGCAGAAAGCTGACGGGGTTCATCGGCTACTTGCGTCAGTACATTTAGCCATGTGACCAGCAGGGCCGATGAACTCGACGTGCCGGAGTTGATCGGAATATTGCCCCGCACTTCCCCCTCCACACCCTGCGAAAACGCGAACCCCTCGCGCAGCAACACATTGATGGCCGAGCGGAAATAGTCTCGTGTTCGTGGATAAGGCAGGGGTTGCCCATCGAATGGTATGCTTAGCCGTTGCTCAATATCAGGCAGATTTAGCCGGAACCCCCGCTTCGGAGCGCGTTGTGCCGACACCTGAATCCGGCGCGAGATGGCAGCCGCAATCACGGGCAGACCCAGATAATCCTGGTGTTCACCAAAGAGACAAATGCGTCCGGGCGTTGAGGCTGTCATAGGAGTTAAACACAGAGAAACGGAGACCTGCACAGAGGTCACGGAACGGATACATGTTGCTTTATGTACTCTGTATAAACCTTTAGTTCCTCTGTGGTTGACGTTAAGCTTACCAACTCGTTTTCTTATGACCCGACACGGCATAATAAAGGATAAACCCAAACAGCGGAAGCAGCAGACCATAAGCCGCTTGAGGACTAAACGCATCGGTCAGATAGCCGTGCAGCAAGGGCAGCAAGGCACCACCCGAAATCCCCATGATCAGCAGAGCCGAACCAATTTTAGTGAATTTGCCGAGTCGGTTCAGGGCCAGTGGCCACAGAGCGGGCCAAACCGGAGCCAGCCCAAAGCCCAGCAGTGCCACGCAGAGTATCGACGGGAAGCCGCTTGTCAGCAGGGCCGCAATGGTCAGCACAATACCATACACCGCGCCGAAACGAAGGGCCGTTTGCTGCGAGATAACGCGCGGAATCAGCGCGATGCCCAGCAGATAGCCCGCCAATAATCCGTAAAGCGTATAGGTGGTGAAATACTTGGCCTCGTCATTACCGAAACCGAGGGCTTTGCCATAGTTAATGATGGTGTCGCCCGCAATCACTTCGGCGCCGACGTAGCAAAACAGGGCCAACACGCCCAGAACAAGGTTCGGAAACTGCCAGACACTCGTGTGAGCAGCCGCATCGGCGGGGGCGTCGTCCTGTTCTTCCGACACTTCGGGCAGGTTTGAGAAGCGAATCAAACCCGCCAGCACAACCAGCACACCGGTCAGAATGAGATAGGGCGTCACCACTTTTTCGAGCGAAGCCGCCCCCGATACGGCATTAGCCCCCGTCAGCAGCAGCCCGCCAAAGATATACTGGCTGGCAATTCCTGCCAGTTTGTTGGCAACACCCATAAAACTAATGCGCTGGGCGGCACTTTCGCGCGGGCCGAGGATGGTGGCGTAGGGGTTGGAGGCCGTTTGCAACACCGTCAGGCCAATTCCGATCAAAAACAGCCCCCCCAAAAACAGTGGGTACGACAGGGATTTAGCGGCTGGTACGAAAATCAGCGTGCCAACGGCCATCACCAATAACCCCAGCGACATACCATTTTTAAAACCCGTCCGCTTCAGCACCGCCGACGACGGGATGGCCATTAACGTATACGAAATGAAAAAGGCAAAGGCTACTAAATTGGAGCCTACTGTGCTGAGGTTGAATGCCTGCTTGAAAAACGCAATCAGCACACTGTTGACCCACGTAACGAAGCCAAAAATGAAGAATAGCGCACCGATAATCAGGAGAGGGCCGGTGTAATTCTGGGTTTTAGGGGGAGCAGTCGGGGTCATTTGTTGGAAAAGGGATAATATAAAATGAATAATGAGCCACAGAGGAATTGTAGGCGATTTAAGTTGCTAAACTACACTTTTCTACGTTCATTATCCATTTGAGGCCGTCCTTGGGATTCATTCTACATTTTTCATTAGAAAGCATCCGTCAGGCCAAAAATTGGCTTGTTTGTTTTCCATTTGCCCCGCGTGAAATCAGGAATATCAACGGGTTTGCTGCCGCCCGCAATGCTCTGTTCCGACAGCGGGCTGATGGCGCTCCAGACAGCCGCATCATACACGTCGATGGGTGGGGGTGTTTTGGTCTTGACCGACTCAATGAAGGCCCGAAGTACGAAAAAATCAATGCCGCCATGTCCGGCGTTTTCGGCCGTTTGGGCGTGACGTTGCCAGAGCGGATGATCGTATTTCTCCTGATAGGCCCCAAATGGCTCCCAACTGTGGGGCTTAGGCGAAACACCCTCCAGATAAATCATGTCATTATCGTCCATCCAGATGCCCTTGGTTCCCTGCGCCCGGAAACCGAGCGAGTAGGGGCGGGGGGAGTTCGTATCGTGCATGATAACGATATTCTCGCCGTTGGCGCACTGAATCATGGTTGTGACAACATCGCCCAGTTTGAAGTTGACTTTTGCATTCGGGTGGTCGGCTCCGCCCTTATCGACCACGTAGTTGTGTAGCCCCCGGCTTTTAGTGGCCATGCTGGTGAGGTGCAGGAAACGGTTGCCCCGGTTAATATCGAGCCAGTGGGCTACCGGGCCGAGGCCGTGCGTTGGGTAGAGGTCGCCGTTGCGATCGACGGAATGCTGCGTTCGCCAGTGGGCTTCCGAATATCCTTTGGCGCCAAACTCGGCACCCACGCCGGAAATCGACTTGCCATCGTTGAATTTAATGTTTCGCAAATCGTGCTGATAGCCGCAGTGGGCGTAGGTCATCTCGCCAAACATACCCTTCCGAATCATGTTCAGCACGGTCAGCACGTCGCGCCGGTAGCAAACGTTTTCCAGGATCATGCAGGGCGAGCCGGATTTCTCAAAAGCTTCGACCAACTCCCAGGATTCTTTGAGCGTGACCGTTGCCGATACTTCGACCCCGGCGTATTTGCCCGCTTTCATCGTCGCCACGGCCATTGGCACGTGCCATTCCCAGGGCGTGGCAATCACAACGCCATCAATATCGTCACGTTTGAGCATGTCCTCAAAGGCTTTGTCGCCTTTGGTGTAGGCCACCGGAGCCTTGCGCCCGGCCTTTTCAATCAGTGCGTTGGTCCGGCTGATGGCTTCGGGTGCCGGGTCGCAAATGGCCGTTATCTCAACATCCTCCCGATAAAGCGCCTGCTGAACGTGACTGCGTCCGCGTGCGCCAACACCAATAAACGCCAGCCTGACGTTCGACTCAGCCGGTTTTGCCTTGGTCAGAATAGCCGGAAAAACGGAAGGGGTTGCAACAGATGTTACGGCACCAGCGAGAGCCGCCGTGCGGATAAATTCGCGTCGGGTAGGAGTTTGCATGACGGGCGTTCGGTAGAGAAAGAGTTTACCCGCCAAAGAACGATCATTATTGGAAAAAAGAGAAAAGACGTGGGAAGAAAGGCACCGTTTGGGCGTGATAGGCTGGCGAAAAGATTTGGTTGGGGGTGGTTGGTTCGCTCAAAATTCCCACCAAACGGCTCTTGGATACGATGCGTTCAGCACAAGCGGCTCGCCAATTTTGGGCGTCGTTACATCTGACCCCTGTTCATTTGCCCTTTTGAGAAGCCGTCGAATGGGTTCATTCCAACTGTGGTAGGCCAACGCAAATTTCCCCCAGTGAACCGGCAAAATCGTTCTGGCCCGCAGGGCCTGCCCGGTAGTGACCACTTCTTCGGGAAGCATGTGAATATTGGGCCAGTCTTTGCCGTATTGGCCGCATTCGAGAATGGCCAAATCGAACGGGCCGAGTTTATCGCCAATTTCCTGAAAGTGCTTGCCATAGCCCGAATCGCCACCCAGAAATAAGTTGTACCCATGCAGTTTCAGCGCGAAGGCCGTCCAGAGGGTTTTGCCCCGCCTGAAACTACGCCCCGAAAAGTGCCGCGCCGGAGCCGCCGTAAGGTCGATTCCAGGAGTAACCGAATGATGATCCCACCAGTCGAACTCCACAATTTTGTCAGCCGGAGCGCCCCAGCGTTCGAGGTGAGCACCTACGCCTAAGGCCGTGTAGATTTTCCTGACTTTCGGGATAAGCGCTGTAACGGTCTTGTAATCAAGGTGGTCGTAGTGATCGTGGGTAAGAATCAGGTAGTCGATAGCGGGCATGTCGTCAACGCCATATACGTAGGTGCTGGGGAAGGCCTTCCCGAAAAACGATACGGGCGAGGCACTGCCACTAAACACGGGATCGACTAAGATCGTAACACCCTTTGATTTAATCAGATACGATGAGTGGCCGAACCAAACGATGGTGGGTTTATCGTCGGTTAAAGCGTTCAAATCGGTTTTGACGGCGGGCAGCGGCATGGGGGGCGTATTGTCTTTGGGTTTGTTGATAAAATCCGACATCAGGCCCATATACGACGCATTCTGGCGCATTACGTCGGTGGGTTCGGGGTTTTGGAAAGATCCGTCGCGGTAGTTTGGCGAACGCTTAATGCGGTCCAGCCGGGCTTCGGCGGGGTCGCTCCCGAAGGTGCTTTGCTGCATGAAGAGAAAAGTGGTGGCAATCAGCCCGGTAAGGATAAGTATGGTCAGTAGCATAGGTTTTCGCAGACGTTTCATGGGGGCTAAACGGGTGGGTACTGCATCTGGTTCCGTACGTACTAAAGCAATAGACAGGTGGGAACAATACCGGATAAGCGGGTGTTATTGACCTGAACCATTAGAATGCTTGTTTAACTTTTTTTGAAAAAGGTTGAACAAAATTTATCAATGGGTGGTTTATTAGTTTATACGTCGCATACGAAAGAGCGTCCTGGCTACTCGCTCTGCTGTCTGCCTGTGTTGTACACAAACTTTGTAACGACAGGTTGATCGAACCCTATTTCGATTCATTTTTTATGGACAATTCCCGAACGGAGGTTCCCCGAACGGACGTTCTGAGGGCTAATGCCCCACGGGTTGCTGTGTTTCGGAAAGAACATTTCAACGCGGCTCATCGGCTGAACAACCCAACCTGGACAGACGAGAAAAATGCCCGTGTGTATGGGAAATGCAATAATCCCAACTTTCACGGACACAACTACGACCTGATTGTGCAGGTTATTGGACCTATCGACCCCGAAACGGGCTATGTCATGGACATGAAGCACCTCGGCGACCTGATCAAAGAGCATGTGACTGACCGATTCGACCATAAAAATCTGAACATCGACACCGAAGAGTTTGCCGATTTGAACCCCTCGGCAGAGAATATTGCCATCGTTATCTATAACCTTTTACGCAACCAGCTAAGCGAGGGCTTAGATCTTAAAATCCGACTTTATGAAACTGAACGGAACTTCGTCGAATACCCCGTCTAATGGCACTCCACTGAATGGCCGGGCTGTGAACGGCTCGTCATACAATGGCACCCACAAAAACGGGCATTCAGTAACTTGTGCCTGCGATCAGACCGACGAACTGGTTGACGAAATTGGTGATGCCCACGGAGCAGCGTCCATCGACACGCCTATGCGGGCTGATGCCTTCGACCTGGATGATGCTACGAAAATTGACCTCATTGAAGCGCATTTTCGGGAAATCATGACCATTCTGGGCCTCGACTTGACGGACGACAGCCTTAACGGGTCGCCCCGGCGCGTGGCTAAAATGTATGTGAATGAAGCCTTCAAGGGCCTCAATCCGGCCAATAAACCCGAGCCAACCCTGTTCGCTAATAAGTTTCGGTATCAGGAGATGCTGGTCGAAAAGGACATTATTGTTCAGACGTATTGCGAACACCACTTCGTTCCCATCATGGGCAAGGCGCACGTCGCCTACATTTCGAGCGGCAACGTAATTGGCTTGTCGAAACTGAACCGCATTGTCGATTATTTCTGCAAGCGGCCTCAGGTGCAGGAACGCCTGACGGTGCAGATTGCCGAGGAACTGAAGCAGGTGCTGGAAACCGACGACGTGGCCGTTATCATTGATGCCAAACACCTGTGCGTCTCAACGCGGGGCGTTCGTGACCTGAACAGCTCAACCATCACCTCGTCGTATAGCGGTAAGTTTGCCGAAGAAGCCACGCGGCAGGAATTATTACGCTATGTTACCCAGCCGAGCGTAACAATTTAGGTTAGTCATAAAGTTATAGGGTTATAATGTTGTAAAGTTGGCTGAAGCAAAAACACGCACGCGTCAGCCAACTTTACAACATTATAACCCTATAACCGCTACGGCGGACCGTTTTATAACTCTTCATACATGCAGGGTAAAAATATTCTCATTATTGGCGCCAGTTCGGGCATTGGTTACGCGCTCGCTCAGGAACTCCAGGCACAGGGCGCAACGCTCTTTACCGCCAGCCGCACACTGCCCAACGGCATCCAGTCCACCCACATGCTGTGGGATATTACGACAACTCCAGCCGCCGAGGCACTTACTCAACTGCCCGACATCCTGCATGGGCTTGTTTACTGCCCCGGCAGCATCAATCTTAAACCCTTTCAGCGATTGACCATCGACAACTACCGGGCTGACCTGGAAGTTAATGTGTTGGGAGCAGTAGCGGCCATTCATGCGGCCTACCAGGCCCTAAAAGCATCGAAATCAGCCAGCGTTGTTATGTTCAGCACCGTAGCGGCTAAGTTGGGAATGGGTCTGCATTCGTCGGTTTCGGTGGCCAAATCGGCGGTCGAAGGGCTTACTAAGTCGTTAGCTGCCGAATTTGCTCCTTCAGGCATTCGCGTCAATGCCATTGCGCCTTCACTGACGGATACACCCATGGCGCAGTTTTTGCTCAGCGATGACATCAAGCGCGAGTCTGCTAAAAAACGTCATCCGCTCAATCGATACGGTTCTCCACAGGATATTGCCAGCATGGCTGCTTATCTGCTCACCGACCAGGCCAGTTGGATCACGGGCCAGATTATTGGCGTAGATGGCGGTATGGGGAGCTTGAAATGATGTGCTTTCTAACGTAAATGCTGAGAACAGGTAGTTATCTCAGCATTTACGTTAGAAAGCACATCATTACACCATCGGCCCGACGCGTTCCAGTAGGGTTTTGGTTTTGCGAATGCCTTCGTACTCCTCTAACTTATCGCCCTCGTATTCGATACCGGCGATGCCTTTGAAGTTGCTGTCTTTCACGATTTTCAGAATGCGGCTATAATCGGTTTCAACGCAATTGCCGTTGTCATCGAAGTTATAGGTTTTGGCCGATACCCCTTTGGCATACGGCATCAGTTCTTTGGTGCCCTGGTAGCGGTCATATTCTTCGGCGCAGGTATGTCCCTCGCCACGCTTGAGACAGAAATTGCCGAAATCGGGCAATGTACCCACATTTTTCAGGTCAACCTGTTTCATCACGCCCGCCAGCCACTGGCCGTTTGAGGAATAACCCCCGTGATTCTCAACAATGACGTTGATGTTCATGGTTTTGGCAAACTCGCCTAACTTAGCCAGCCCCTCAGCAGCCGCTTTGGCTACCTCCTCTGCCGTGCCTTGTCCGGCTGCGTTGACCCGTATGGTTTTGCAGCCTAAATAGTTGGCAGCCTCCACCCAGCGGTGATGATTCTCAACGGCTTTCATTCGTTCGGCGGCATCGGCAGCGCCTAAGTTGCCCTCCCCATCAATCATAATAAGGTGGTTTTTGATGCCGTTGTCTTTGCAGCGCGTCAGCAGGTCGTTGAGGTAGGTTTTGTCCTGTGCTTTATCTTTAAAGAACTGGTTAACATACTCAACAATGCTGATATCGAACTCTTTGCGGGCAATGCCGGGAAAGTCCAGGTTCGTAATTTTCCTGGCGAAAAGGGCTTTGTGCAAAGACCACTCGGCCAGCGAAATATCGAAGAACATTTTTTTCGGTGAGGTTTCGGCAAATGCCGTTGGCAGAACGGCCATGCCAGCCAATGAGCCAGCAGCCTGTTTTAAAAACGAGCGACGAGTTGTAGTCATAACGAGACCGGTTTAGGGGAAAATGAATTCGGAAAAGCAGTTGGTTGTTTGCTGATAAAGCACCAAAACAACGGCAAATTACTCATTCGATAGAAAAGCAGGCTGAGGGTTTAGTTGTGTTGAGCTAAGAAGTTGTGACACAGAGATTCACTGAGAAAAACAGAGATACAAAGAGATTTTTATTATTCTCGGTGAATCTCTTGTTCTCTCGGTGGATCTCTGTGTCACTATGTTTTCAATTTCGTAATTTGCCCGCATCTGTCACCCTATCACTGATGATTACCTTCGATACCATTCAGGAGAGCCACGACCGCATTCGGCCCTACATTCATCGCACGGCCATACTCACCAACCAAACCATCGACGACCACGCCGGAGCCGGGCTATTCTTCAAGTGCGAGAATTTTCAGAAAATTGGTGCGTTCAAGGCGCGGGGCGGGCTGAACGCGGTGCTGCAGGTAGCTCAGTATAAAGAAGGTACCGCCATTACGACTCACTCATCGGGTAACCATGCACAGGCCGTTGCTTTTGCCGCCCGGCAGGTAGGAATGCCTGCCTACATTGTGATGCCCCGAACGGCCCCGCAGGTTAAAAAAGACGCGGTTCGGGGGTACGGCGCCGACGTAATCGAGTGCGAACCAACCCTCGAAGCCCGCGAAGCAGGCGTTCAGGAAATCATCGCCCGAACGGGTGCGGTGCTTGTTCACCCCTTCGATGACAACCGCGTAATTGCTGGACAAGCCACAGCCGCTAAAGAACTGATTGAAGACGCAGGCCTGGGGAAATACGGAACAGAGCGGCCCTTCGATACAATTCTGGCACCCGTTGGTGGGGGCGGGCTGCTCAGTGGAACAGCACTAACGACACACTACCTGTCGCCCCGAACCCGCGTCATTGCCGGGGAGCCGGAGGGCGCAGCAGACGCTATCCTGTCGTTTCGGACGGGTCGGGTCGAGCGAGCGCCCTACGTCAATACCATCGCCGACGGCCTGCTGACGAGCCTCAGCGACCGGACGCTGGCGATTATTCGGGCGCACGTTGCCGATGTGCTGACTGTTTCGGACGCGGAGATCATTGCCGCCATGCGCCTGATTTGGGAACGTATGAAAATCATCATCGAACCGTCCTGCGCGGTGCCGCTGGCCGTTGTGCTGAAACACAAAGAGCGGTTTGCCGGGCAAAAAATCGGTATTATTTTAACGGGCGGCAATGTGGATTTGGGAAAGCTGCCGTTTTAATTGCCTCATCAACTCATGAGCGTCTCAATCTGCCCCATCACACCCGAACAAACCTACTCACTTCGCCACACCGTACTCTGGCCTGATAAGCCAGTTGATTACGTAAAGATTGAGAACGATGCAGAAGGGTACCATTTCGGCGCGTTTCAGGGGGAAGATTTAGTCGCCGTAATTTCGTTATTCGTCAGCGGAAAAGAAGCGAATCCACGCCGGGCGAATCCACGCCGGGCCTGTTTTCGCAAATTTGCGGCCCGGCCCGATTGCCAGCGGCAGGGCATTGGCACACTCCTGCTGAACCACGTCATTGCCGAAGCGAAGCGGCTGGAAGCCACAATACTCTGGTGTGATGCCCGACTCGATGCGGCTGATTTCTACCGCCGGTTTGGTATGGAGGCCGTGAGCGACGTATTTTATAAAGGGGCTATCCCGTATGCCAGATTTTCACGTACCTTGTAAGACATTCTCTCAAAGTTTTTTAGAACCATGAAACAAACTCTGAATCTTCTGCTTCTAATCAGCCTGTTAACGATTGCCACTGGCGCAAACGCCCAAACCGCGTCTACTGACTCAACGAACCTGAAGGCCTACGTTGGCTCCTACACTTTTTCCGGCGGGAGCCCGGTGCAAAAATTTACAGTCACGGCTGAGAAAGGCGAGTTGTTCGGTGAGGCTGACAGCTACGGCAGGAATAAACTGCTGAAACAGGCAAAAGCCGATACCTACCAGTCGACCAGTTCCTATGGCTCCATTATTACGTTCGTTCGGGATGCGGCAACAAAAGCTGTAACAAGCCTGACTTTAGCTGCTCAGGGAAACGAATTGGCCGCTAAAAAAGACAATCCGTAACCAAACGGTTCGTCGGCGAGTTGAGTGTTTAACCACAAAAATACTCAACTATGAAACCATCATTGCTTATTCTGGCTGCCGCTACGAGTTCGGGCATTTTCTTTGCCTGTAGTCAGAAGAAAGAATCGAATCAGGCGGGCGAGACAGTTGCTATTGCCGATACGACGATTAGTCTGCCCGCGCCCTACACGACCGAATCGGCCAAAAATTTCAGTAACGTGATTGGCTGGCCCGAGGGAAAAATGCCTCAGGCACCCGCAGGTTTTACCGTTACAGAGTTTGCCCGCGATTTGGCAAGCCCGCGCTGGATATACGTGGCACCCAACGGAGATATTTTCGTGGCCGAATCCAACACTGAGCGGAAAGGGGCTAAAAATGCAGTCATCAATGCCGTGACAGGCCGGGATAAATCGGAGCGAACCGGAGCGAGTGCCAACCGGATTACACTCTTTCGGGATACCAACAGCGATGGAAAACCCGATTTGCGCGAAACCTTTCTGGCAGGACTCAATCAGCCTTTCGGTATGCTGGTGCTGGGCAACAGTTTCTACGCAGCTAATACCGACGGGCTGATGCGCTATGACTACACACCCGGTCAGACGAAACTAACGGCACCGGGCGCATCCACGCTGGGAAAGAAAATTCTGGACCTGCCCGCCGGAGGTTATAACAACCACTGGACACGCAATTTATTGGCTGGTCCCGACGGTAAAAAAATATACATCTCCGTTGGGTCAGGTAGTAATGTTGGTGAGAACGGCATGGAATATGAAGTTCGCCGGGCCAACATTCTGGAAATTAACCCCGACGGTACCGGCGAGCGCGTTTACGCCAATGGCCTTCGTAATCCGGTTGGAATGGCCTGGCAACCTACAACAAAAACCCTCTATACGGCTGTGAATGAGCGCGATGAATTAGGCGATGACCTTGTGCCCGATTACATGACCAGTGTGAAAGAAGGTGGCTTTTATGGCTGGCCCTATTCGTACTACGGTCAGAATGAAGACCCGCGCCGAAAGGATGAACGACCTGACTTGGTGAAAAAAGCCATTGTGCCCGATGTACCCTTGGGAGCGCATACAGCCTCACTGGGGTTGGCTTTTTATGATAAAGAAGCCTTCCCGGCGAAGTACCGAAACGGCGCATTTATTGGGCAGCACGGCTCGTGGAATCGATCGCAGTTTTCGGGCTACAAAGTGGTTTTTGTTCCGTTTCAGAAGGGCAAACCCGGTAAGCCAGAGGATTTTCTGACGGGTTTTATCGCTGGGAAAGACAAGGATGTGTATGGCCGCCCTGTTGGCGTGGCCACCTTGCCCGACGGGTCGCTGCTCGTTGCCGACGATGCCGCCGGGCGAATCTGGCGGGTCTCGGCGGAAAAAATGTAGTGTTTCCCCTCACCCCCGACTCCTCACCCAGAGGGCGAGGGGTGAAAAAGCCAAGTCCTGCTCCCCTCGCCCTCTGGGAGAGGGGTCGGGGGTGAGGGGAACAGCACCTAAAACTGAAACATCAGCCGCGCCCGCAGGCCAACCGTTGTGTTTTTCTGCCAGTTAGGGTCGGGTTGCATCGGCGTTGGGTCAGCCTGCACAGGAAGAGTGAGCACTGGACTGGCCTGTACGACCCAGTGACCGCGTTGCCACTCAAGGCCAGCTCCTATAACAAAACTTGTAATGAGATCGACGGATGGGCTGGTGCTAAATGTATGCTCATCGAAGCCCCGTTGGGGTATGAATACAGGTGAATAGAACGTGCCGGTTTCCGCGCCGGCGAGATTCAGATACGTGCCAACGGTTGTCGATACGGTCAGGGTTTGGGTCAGTGGTATCCGATAGCCGAGATGAAGGGGAATCTGAAGGCGGGTCGCGCGGGTATCAATGTTCAGAATGTCGCGCTTGGGATCAAGGCCACGGGCATACTCCCGTCGGAAATCCCGACGTGTTCGTACATAGAAATCATAATCGTTTATGAATGTACCGTTGTAAGCAGTTTGCCCAAATCCAACTCCCAGAACCCAATGCTTACCCACCAGTACCTCAGTAAATACGCCAGTACTTACTAAACGGCTGGCCAATTCGCCCCCAACACCAGCCCTGAATCGTATTGATGTCGGATTAGCCGGCTGGCTTTCTGGGGTCTGGTTAGCCCTTTGTTCAACAACCGGCGTGGTCCGGGCTGGTCGCAGTGATTTCGCCCGATGAGCCAGCGCTGCCTGCCAGTTAATCCCTTCTGTTGAAAGAGGGCGACTACCTATCAACTCAATTGCTGCGCCTGTTTCCGTAACCCGTTCAGCGGGCGTTGCCAGGTTAATCGGCTGCGTATTGACAGGCGGTTCAATCGAATTCGCGGGAGACGTGCTACCGCTTTTCAGGGATTGATTTTTTGCATTACGGCCATCACCAATCGACTCTTTCGTAGCCCGGCCCGTTGGTTTGCTGGCTGTTAGGGATTCAGTATTAATCGTTTTGTTACCATAAGAAGGAGTAGAGGGTGCATCATACGATTCCGTTTTGGGGTTATTGATTGTATTTTTTGACTGACCTGCCGGGTCGGTAGCAGTCGTGGCTACCGAGGGCAGTCGGTCGGGGGGAGTTTCTGTTCGTTTGGCAACTCGATTGCTGGTAGCCCCGTCCACTTGATCATGAGAAGGCACTGTCCCATAACGGGTTATGTAGACCGTGTCCCGCTGAATCGAAGGCGCACCCGCCTGGGGTTTTGATGAACTAAAGGCCGGGTTCTGTTCGGCCCGACTGCCGCCATCCGTGTGGGCTACCGTCGGGCTGTTTGACGCAGGCGTATCGGCCGCCGTACTTTTGGTTACCGGTTGGGCTGAAGGGTGCTCAGTCAATTGGCCAATCGTACCGCGCAGGTGATTAATCTCGCGACGTTGCCAGACACTGAACGCAATGAGCAGTACCGTGCTAACGGTTGCTGCGGCTAGCAGCCAGGGTTGTGCCAACCAGATGCCCCCGCTAAAGGGTTGTCCAGCCCCCGGCGCACCCGCCTGGGGTGAATCGGATGGCTGCGGGGCTGCCTGCCTGAGGGTGGCCTGCATGCGCGTCCAGTCTTTCTCGGTGAACTCCGGTCTGATACTTTCCAGCTTTCGCCGGATAATATCGGTAAATCGGTCAGTTTTCATGATATGGCGTAGGGGTGGTTGAGCCAGTTTTTTCGTAAAAAGTCTGTTTGATGAGCTGCTGTAACTTCTGTCGGGCGCGGGCGTAGTTGGATCGCACAGTCGCTTCGTTATGGCTCAGAATGCCGGCGATTTCGTGGAGACTGTACCCGTCCACTACGTGCATCATAAACACCGTTCGGTAGGTGGGGCTAAGCTGCTGCACTAAGGCCAGAATCTCCTCGGCGGCAATCCGGTCGACCACGTCATCGTCAAAAGCGACCTGTTCACCTGTCTCCAGTGAACTATGCTGGTCGAACCGATGATTTTTGCGGTAATGACTGATGGCCGTATTGACCAGAATTGTGCGGAGCCACGCTTTGAAGGGGAGCGTTTCGTCGTAGCTGTCTAAGTGCTGAAATGCCTTCAGAAATCCCTCGTTGAGGACATCTTCGGCTTCTTCCACATTCGACGTGTAGCGTAGACAAATGCTTTTGGCATACCCAAAAAACTGTTTGAACAACGTTCGCTGCGCTCGCGGATCGTTGGCGCGACAAGACCGAATGACGCTCAGCAGGTCATGATCGGCGAACGAAGACGATTTTCGGAAAAACAAAATTTGGGCAGATTTAGTAAAGGTTCCTGACTATAAACACCCTACGCTTTTCTAACGTATAACGTTGCATGGTTTATTTAGGTTATTCACAATTTTTGATTGCCATTGCCACACTTACCCTATCCGATACGTACTGGAAGAAAACGGGCTTACTCACCCTATTTTTGTTGACGAATGAATGTGTTGGTAGTTGGCGATGAACATACCTACGGGTATGGGCTGCCAGGTGGTAAATTAAGCTATATTGGCCATTTTATTCGGCAGATAAGCCGCTCAGGGCAGGGAGTCTCTGTTGATGCGTATGCTCATCAGACGATGCCGCAGGTATTGACAACGCTGGCAAAACTACCTATAGAGCAGTATGACCTTATTTTACTTCAACTCGATTACACGGCTATTCAACCGCCTGAGCCGGTCAAACCGGCCGGTAGCAACAACATCTCCCTGCCCTGTCTGCCGGGCGTCTTTCCAAAAGCTGACCATACAATCGGGGCGAGTCCGGCTAGCTTGATTGCCGCAACCATGCGCTTCATGCTATCCCCGACTGGGGTAGGCACGGGGCTCTCTGCCCTGTTAACGCAAGTGCGGCCTTATCGGCATAAGGTCTTGTTGCTGACGCCCTTTCCGCATCGGGAGCCGATTCGTCGCTGGGTGAACAAACACAGCCGGGCTGTTATCGTGCAGGAGGCCAACGACCAGTTGGTAAGCGTTTTCGATACGGATTCCGTTATCCGGCCACGGGACGAATATTTCCTGACCAATGATGCGAAACACCTTAACGCCATAAGCCACGAGTTGCTGGGCCGTTCGCTGTTCGATTTTTATGAGTCGGCCCCAACCATCGTTACCGTTCAGGCAATTCGGCGAGGATGAGTAAAGAGTAGATTTCTGTTGGCTCGGTTGGGGGTAAAACCGAGCCTGTTTTTATGAAAGTTAGACAGCCTCTAAGCGTGCACTTCCAGCTCTTCAGGTTTGGGTTTATCGTCGGTTTTCGGCTCGTCTGGTGTCACATCTTTCCGGCGGCTCATGTACGTGTAAATGACCGGCACGACATAGAGCGTCAGTACTAACGAGAACAGCAGCCCGCCCACAATAACAATGCCCAGCGGAACCCGGCTCTTTGAGGCCGACCCCAGCGCGAGGGCCAGCGGCAGCGCACCGAAAGCGGCCACAAGGGTAGTCATCAGAATGGGGCGAAGGCGCAGAGCCGCCGACTCAACGGCGGCATCAAACTTATTCTTGCCCAATAACCGCTGTTCATTGGCAAACTCCACAATGAGAATACCGTTTTTCGTCACCAGTCCCACGAGCATAATGATGCCAATCTGACTGAAAATATTCAGTGTCTGGTTAAACATCCAGAGTGAGAATACGGCCCCGGCCAATGCCAGTGGGACGGTAATCATGATAATGAGCGGGTCGATAAATGAATCGAACTGGGCGGCAAGCACCAAATAAACGAGGATCAGGGCAAGGCCGAAGGCAAAGATCGTATTGGAGGAACTCTCGGCATAATCGCGCGAAGGGCCGGAAAGGGCCGTCTGAAAGCTCTGATCGAGGGTGCGGGCAGCAATGGCCTGCATAGCCTCCACACCGTCGCCAACGGTTTTGCCGGGCGCCAGGCTGGCCGATACCGTTGCTGATTTGAACCGGTTGTAGTGATACACCTGGGGGGGGCTGCTCACTTCTTTAAACTTCACCAGGTTGTCTAACTGGATCAGTTGGCCCGCATTCGAGCGGACATAGAACGACGCCAGATCGACGGGTTCGTCGCGGTCGCCCCGGGCCACCTGCCCAATGACCTGATATTGCTTTCCGTTCATCAGGAAATAAGCCAGTCGCCGGTTACTAAGGGCTAACTGGAGCGTTTGGGCCACATCCTGCACAGAAATGCCGAGGTTCGTGGCTTTTTCGCGGTCGATGGTGATGTTCAGTTCGGGTTTGTTGAATTTCAAATCCGTATCGGGGTTCACGAAAGTGGGGTCTTTCTGCACTTCATCTAAGAAAAGGGGCAGCTTTTCCCGCAACTTCTCAAAATTAAGGTTCTGAATGACAAACTGAACCGGCTGACCACCCCCCCGGCCCACCTGAATGGTCTGATCCTGATTGGGAAACATCCGGGCTTCGTTAAACTTTCTGAGGTTTTTGGTCAGGTAGTCGACAATCTCCTGCTGGGATCGTTTCCGGTCGGCAGCATCGACCATATTCACCATGACGAAAGACGAATTAACCGAACCCGAACCCGTAAATCCAGGCGCAACCACACTGAACGCAAGTCTGGTTTCCGGAATGGAGTCGAGCACAAATTGCATGATCCGGTCGGTTATCGTTGCCTGGGTTTCAAAACTGGTACCTTCGGGGGAGGTGATCCCAATTCGGGTGCGGCCCCGGTCTTCGAGCGGGGCGAGTTCGGATTTCAGAAGCGATCCGACGCCAAAAATCAGCAGCAAGCATACCCCAATCAGCACAAATGCCCAACCCCGTGCCCGCATAAAGGCGCTAAGCCCACTTCGGTAAGATTCGTCGAGCCAGACAAAGAAGGGTTCGGTTTTTCGGTAAAACCAGGACCGGCCGTGATTTTTGCTGGTCAGTTTTACACTCAATACGGGGGTTAGCGTCAGCGAAACAACCGCCGAAATCAAGACCGCTCCGGCCACCACAATCCCAAATTCGCGGAATAGCCGGCCTACAAACCCTTCGAGAAAAATAATCGGCAAAAACACAATAGCGAGCGTGATGGAGGTAGATATTACGGCAAAGAAAATCTCGTTTGAGCCTTCCCGTGCCGCCTGCTTGGTCTCCATGCCCTGTTCAATCTTCTTGAAAATGTTCTCCGTTACAACGATGCCATCATCGACCACCAGACCCGTTGCCAGCACAATGCCCAGCAGCGTGAGTACATTAATACTAAAGTCGGCTATGTACATAATGAAAAACGCACCAATCAGCGACACCGGAATGTCAATCAGCGGCCGGAAGGCGATCAGCCAGTCGCGGAAGAAGAAGTAAATGACCAGCACGACCAGTACGAACGAGATGAGCAGCGTTTCGCCGACCTCCTCGATGGCCCGCCGGATAAAGATGCTTCGGTCGGTACCCACGCTGACGATAATATCATCCGGCAGATCTTTCTTGAGTTGTTCGAAGCGTTTGTTGAACTCATCGGCAATGCTGACGTAGTTGGCGCCGGGTTGAGGCACCAGGGCCAGAATTACCCCGACAGCCCCATTTTGTTTCGAGAGGGTTTCTTCATTTTCGGCCCCCAGCACGGCATACCCAACGTCTTTAAAGCGAACAATCTGATTGGAAGTTTGCCGCAGAATCAGATTATTAAAATCTTCTTCCGAGGTAAGCCGCCCCACCGCTTTCACTGTCAGTTCGGTGTTGTTGCCGTATACTTTCCCACCCGGTAGTTCAACGTTCTGGGCCGTCAGCGCAGCCTGAATATCCTGCGATGTTAGCCGATAGGCCGATAGTTTGATGGGATCGATCCAAAGCCGCATAGCCTGGCGTTTCAGGCCGAAAATGTTAGCCTGACTCACGCCCGGAATCGTTTGGAGCCGCTCCTGCAGCACGTTCTCCGCGTAGTCCGACAACTGCGTTGGGTTGCGGGTGGTGCTCTGAACGGTCATGAAAATAATGGGGTCGGAGTTGGCATCGGCTTTCGTCACAACCGGCGGGGCGTCGATGTCCTGGGGCAGTTGCCGCTGGGCCTGCGCCACTTTGTCACGCACGTCGTTGGCGGCCTGTTCCAGGTTGGCATCGAGGTTGAACTCCACCGTAATGGTACTGGCCCCCAGAGAACTATTCGACGAGATGGTGCGAATGCCTTCGATGCTGTTCAGCGATTTTTCAATCGGCTCGGTTATCTGCGATTCAATAATTTCGGGATTGGCGCCCGTGTAGTTTGTTCGCACCGAAATCACCGGCGGGTCAATGGCCGGGTACTCGCGAACACCCAGAAAGGTGAAACCGATAACGCCGAACAGGACGATAACGATGGAGAGTACCATCGCAAAAACAGGGCGGTTCAGGCTTAGTTCAGGAAGGCTCATTTTCGTGTTGAGTTTGTTTTTTTGTTTCAGGTGTCAGGTTCAACGGTTCATGTTTAGCCGCCAACATGAACCGTTGAACCTGACACCTGAAACAAATTTAGTTACTGGCTACTTTTGGGCCGGTGCCCGGCAAGGTAATGACGCGGCCAACTTTAACGGGTGCATCGGGTTTTAAAAACAGCAAACCCGTCGTTGCTACGGTATCGCCTGCCTGCACACCCGACAGAATCTGAATGGTCCCTTCCGTGCGAAGGCCCGTCTTCACGTCTCTGAACACGGCTTTGCCATTTTTCACAAGCACGACCTGGTTGGTGCGGGTTTGTGGAATAATGGCCTGTGATGGAACAACCAGGCTTTGCTCGTTCTGAATCGTGAGTGTGACCCGGGCAAAGGTGCCAGGCCGAAACTTGGCTGTTGTGTTATTGATTTTCGCCCGAACGCGCAGGTTACGGGTTGCCTCCTCCACGCCCGGCTCAATGGCATACACTACACCCTGACTCGGCTGGGTGGCACCGTCTACTAAAAACGAAATCGAACTGCCATTTCGCACCGACTGGCCATATTTTTCAGGAATTGAAAAATCCAGTTTGAGCGAGGTGATCTGTTGAAGCCGGGCAATAAGCGTATTGGGTGATACCACCGCTCCGGAACTCACGTTTCGCAGACCGATTACGCCCGAAAAGGGCGCCCGAATCTCGGTGCGTTGCAGATTGGCGTTCACCAGTTCGATGTCGGCCAGCGACGACCGCAGATTAGTCGTCACAATGTCGTATTCCTGCTGGCTGATACCCCCCCGCGCCAGCAATTGCTTATTGCGCTCTTCGGTGCGCCGGGCGTTGTCGGCCTGGGCCTGAAGTTTCAGAAGCTGCGCCCGCAGGTCGGCATCGAAGAGTTTAACCAGCAACGCGCCTTTAACTACGGGCTGGCCCTCGCGGATGTTGAGTTGGGTGATGCGGGCCGAAATTTCGGGATAAATATCGACCTGTTCGGCGGCTAATAAGGAACCACTCGAGACGATGTCTTCTCTGAGTCGTTTGGATATGACAACAAAGCCATTAACGCTGGCCGGCTGGCCGGCGTCCCTTCCGCCCCCGCCTGGTCGGGAACCCGCATCTCCACCTTTTCCACCCCCGCCTTTTCCGCCAGATGCTTCCCCTTTTCCACCCCCGCCTGTGGCTCCCGGAGCCGGGTGTAGTATTTTATTGTACACAATTATCCCGCCGAGTACCAGAACGACGAGACCGATAGCAATCCATCTTTTCACGGAGTAATTAGTTGCAGAGATACGTTAACGGTTAACCGTTAAAAATCTATTTTGTTACACTGTGCAAAGCTATTCATGTTGATGACTATTCCAACTCGCAGTTGGCTGAAAATGAACAGTTTTATTCTCAGTTCCAGGCCTTGACTTCAGGCGGCCGCCGGTCTGTATATCCGTAAAAATGCTTACTCGATTGAAACACAATCTGGCCCTTGGCCAGCCTCCGTTGAGGTCGACGCCGTGATTATGAGCACCCTGCTGTTTACGCCTTGCAGGATGGTGAAAACGGCAGGAAATTTTTCTGTTCAGGAAGTACTTAGTTAACGAAAAAACGGGTTACACATCCGCGCCCGGCTCATCTAAGGAAGAGAATAACAAATGCCTGACAAACTTCAGGAGTTTGTCCTGATTGCCAGATTGCCCAAAGTCGGTTAAGGAGGGGAGATTCTGCATGAAAAACGTTTGATAATGGGCCGTTTCAATGAGTGAACTGGCTCTTGACCGGGCATACGGGTAAGTGGGGCGGTAGGCTAAAATTAGATCGGCAATGCGCCCACAAAGGTCTTTATAGGGCTTGAACAATTGTTGCCGGTTGTCTTCCGTAACATGATGCGTCAGGTAAGCCTTGCTGGCTTCCCGAATAACGATGCTGTGTAAGGCCCGCACGTCGATGTCGTCGTTCAGTACATTGTCGAGGTCGATTAGCAGCAGCAACCGAAGCAGGCGCTCTAACTTCTCGCGTGGGTCAGCGAGGTTGTTGGTTTGAAAAACAAGCTGAAAATCGAGCCATTGCCAATACCAGGCCACTAAATACACCAGCAGCCGGTGCTTATTCTCGAAGTACCGGTAAATGCTGGCTTCTTTTGTGCCCATGCGCTCGGCCAGTTTCCGGAACGTGGCCTCTTCAAAACCAATCTCATCGAATAGGGAGATGCTCTGCCGGATAATCCGTCGCCCCAGTTCAGACCCCTCGGGGTCGCGCAGAAACAGCCGCTCATTCATGCGGACATGTATCGAATAGTCCATTTGTCCTGTCCGTAAACCTCTTAACAAAAATTCATGGGCAAAGTAAACATACTACCGTGAATAAAAGTTATGTTTGCAAAAAAGATAGTAAAACTATCATTATTGTATATAAAGCTATCATGGCCTCTCTACAACTTATAGATGTTCCTCCCTCGCCCCTGCAACGGCTGATTCGGTTGCTGGTAAATGAGAAAAAAGATATTGGTTACATTTACTTATACGCTCTGGTTACGGGCCTGATTAGCCTGTCGTTGCCGCTTGGTGTTCAGGCGGTGTTCAACCTGGTATCGGGCGGGTTAGTGTTCAGTTCCGTCTATCTGCTAATTGGCCTGGTGATTCTGGGCGTGCTGGCAACGGGTCTGTTGCTGGTGGCGCAGATGGGGCTGGTTGAAGTGCTTCAGCAGCGTATTTTTGCGAAGGCCGCTTTTGAGTTTACCTATCGGCTGCCGCGTATTCAGCCAGATGCACTGTCGGGCTATTATCCGCCCGAACTGATGAACCGCTTTTTTGATGTGCTCACAATCCAGAAGGGGTTGCCCAAGTTACTAATCGACCTGACAGCGGCTGGCGTACAGATTGTCTTCGGGCTTGTTCTCCTCTCGGCCTATCACCCCATTTTTGTTGGATTCGGGGCGTTAATTATCCTCGCTATCCTGTTGATTTGCCGGATTTACGGTCCGAGTGGCATCCGCACGAGCCTGAAGGAGTCGACCTATAAGTACAAAGTGGTTGCCTGGCTCGAAGAGATGGCCCGCGACCTGCCAGCCTACCGCCACCAGCCCGACACACTCGAGCCAATTGATACTATGGACGCCCTGACTGCTCAATATAGCACGTACCGTAATCAGCATTTTAAGGTTCTGAAACGATTCTTTTACAGTGGTGTCGCTTTTAAAACCGTTGTGACAGGTGGCCTGCTGATTTTAGGTACAGTATTGGTCGTGGGCCGGCAAATGTCGTTGGGGCAGTTTGTATCCGCCGAACTGATTATTGTGCTCATTACTGGTTCGGTCGATAAACTTATGTCGGGCATCGATACCGTATTTGACCTGCTCACTGCCGTTGAAAAAATTGGCTACATAACGGATATGCCGTTAACTAATGATGAATGATGAACGATTGTTTTTTTGTAAAATCATTCATCATTCATCATTCATCATTCATCATTCATCATTCATCATTCATCATTCCTGTTGGATGCTTAATCTGTCAAATCATCGCGTAAACGAAGAATTGTTTGAGCGATACCCGCTTAAAACACTTCGCGCCCTGCCGTCGTCGGATGGAGGGCGGAACCTGGGACGCTGGCTGCTGTTTTTTCTGGTGGCAGGCCTGGTCGGCATGGTTCTGCCCTGGCAGCAGAACATCAATGGCGTAGGAAGCATTACGGCCCTTACCCCCCAGGACCGGCCGCAAACCATTCAGAATGTAATACCGGGGCGAATTGAACAGTGGGCCGTGAAAGATGGTGATTTCGTTAGAAAAGGCGATACGATTCTGGTAATTTCAGACACCAAAGACGACTATTTCGACCCGAATCTGCCCCAGCGGTTGAGTGAGCAGTTTACAGCCAAACAAGGTAGTCTGGAAGCGACCAATGCCAAAATCAGGGCGCTGGATGGTCAGATACGGGCTTTGAAAACGGGAGTAGGTATAAAACTATCTGCGGTTCGCAATAAGGTTCGGCAGGGTGAGTTTAAAGTTGCTGCCGATGAAGCGGACCTGATTGCGGTTCGGAAAAACTACCAGATTGCCCTCGACCGGCTCAACCGTTTCGAAAAAGGCTATGCGAATGGTCTGTTTTCGCTTACTGACCTTGAAGCCCGGCGGCTGAAGGTGCAGGAAGATAACGCAAAAGTGATTTCGCAGGAAGCCAAACTAAATGTATCGCGGCAGGAGTTGGTCAACGCGCAGTTAGACCTGGGCACTGTACAGGCTGACTTTCAGGAAAAACTGGCTAAAACGCAGTCAGACCGCAGTTCGGCAGTCTCGTACCGGGCCGAAGCAGATGGTGAAATCGCCAAACTGTCCAACAAAATGAGCAGCGTGGATGTCCGGCGCGGGTTATACGTTGTACGTGCTCCCCAGAATGGCTACGTCGTGCGTCCCGCCAAAGCGGGCATTGGTGAACTTATTAAAGAAGGGGAATCCATTGCCACGCTGCAACCCGCCCGTCCACAACTGGCTGTGGAACTGTTTGTTCGGGCCATGGACGTGCCGCTTATCCAGCCGGGCCGAATTGTACGGCTTCAGTTCGATGGCTGGCCCGCCATTCAGTTTGCGGGCTGGCCCACGGTATCGGTGGGCACGTTTGGTGGCCGCGTAGCCGTTATCGACGCCGTGAGCAGCCCAAACGGAACGTACCGGCTGCTGGTCCAACCCGTTATCCAGCCCGGCGATCAGCCCTGGCCTACGCAGTTACGGGTCGGGTCGGGCGTATACGGCTGGGTCATGCTCGACGATGTGCCGGTTTGGTACGAAATCTGGCGGCAGCTCAACGGGTTTCCACCGAGCCTGCATCAGGAACCTAACGACGAGAAAGGAGCGAAGAAATGAGGCAGTTGGTGTATCGTTTGTGGTTTGGCATGTGTGGCTGGCTGGTGTCTATATCCGCCTTTCCGTGGTCTGTGTCCTCGCAACCTACGCCCACAACAGAACCTGACACAGCCGTTTTTTCGGCATCGGTATTTTATGAGTTAATCCGACAGCATCACCCAATGGTGAAACAGGCCGATTTGTTCGGCGAAGAAGCCCGTCAGGTGCTGGTGCAGGCGCGGGGTGCCTTCGACCCTAAACTTGTGTCGACTTATGACCGGAAAGAATTTGGCAATGATTTATATTATGACCACTGGCAGAACAAATTGGTTGTACCACTCTGGCCGGGTGGCATCGACCTCAACGTATCGTATGACCGAAACAATGGCCAGTTCATCAATCCTGAAGAGCGAACCCCTTCGTCGGGCCTGGCCGGGGTGGGCATTAGCATACCCGTAGGACAGAGTTTGCTCGTTGATGCCCGGCGTACTGCCATCCGGCAGGCGCGGTTAGCGCAGAATCTGGCCGAGGCCGACCGGCTGAAGCTGGTCAATAAAACCCTGTTCGATGCCGCCAAAGCCTATTGGGAGTGGTTCCTGGCTCATCGGCAGCGGCAACTGTTAACCGATGGCTACAACCTGGCCAGCCGTCGGTTTGTGGCTCTGCGCGAACGGGCGTTACTCGGCGATGCAGCTATTATCGACACCACCGAAGCACTCATTACGGTGCAGGATCGCCTGATGCAGCTACAACAGGCTAAGGTGGAAGAACAAAATGCCCGGTTGTATGTCAGCACGTTTCTCTGGAACCAGAACGCACAACCCGTCCAACTGCCCGCGCGGGTTCTTCCGCAGGAGCCAACGATCATCATGCCTGCCGACAGTATGCTCCAGACCCTGCTCAGCCAGGCCGCTGCCCAGCACCCCGACTTGCTGAAGCTGGCGGTAAAAAATCAGCAGCTAACGGTAGAAGAACGATTCCGGCGGGCCATGATTCAGCCCCAGATCAGGCTCAATGCCAATTTGTTAAGCGAAACGCCAACGGTCGATGCGGGCTATAGCTGGAGTAGTTACTATGCCTTTCGTTCGCAAAATCATAAGATTGGGGTGGATTTCGTGTTGCCCTTGTTTTTGCGGAAGGAGCGCGGCAAACTCCGCGAAGTGCAGGTAAAAAGTCAGCAGGTGGCGCTGGAGCAGCAGCAAACGAGCCGTATACTTGCCAATATGGTACAGGCGGCTTACAATCAACTCCAAACGCTGGCCGGGCAAATGGCTGTGCAGCAGCAAACGATTCAGAATCAGCAGAAGCTGCTGCGGGCCGAACAGCAGAAATTTGAGTTGGGCGAGAGTTCGCTGTTCCTGATCAACGCCCGTGAAACCAAATTAATCGACCTGCAACTGAAAGGAGAGGAGTTGAAAACGAAATACCAGAAAGCCGTTGCCGAGTTGTATTTTGTCGCCGGAACGACCTTGTAACGGTTTAGGCTTTATCCGTATATTGCATCAAATAAGCCATGGTATGATACCGGTCGAGGAGAAACGCAAGCCCCAAAAAACAGCCCTGACACCCGAACAGCGTCGGCAGCGGCAACGTTTGCTGAGCCAGCTCGTCTACGAAATGGAGGACGAAAAGCCCGTTTACTACGCTGGCTATCGGGATGTATTGAATGGACTAAAGGAACCGGAGGAAATTATGGGGGCAAGCTACCTGCAAAGTTATTTAATTGAAATTATTCAGGAGTTTCTGTTCACACATCCGTTACGGAAACAATTTCGGATTCTGGCCAGTGAAGTAGGGGTTCAGATTGGGAAGAAAAAATGGCGTTCCTGTGATATTGCTCTCTATGATAAAGTGCGGCTGAAGGACGTTCCTATAGCGAATAAATATATGCCGGTTGCCCCTGATTACGTCATCGAAATTGACACCAAAGCCGACCTAACGAAGTACCAGTACCAACACGATTATTTCATTAAAAAGACCCGCGAACTCCACGAATTTGGGGTTAAAAAAGTAATCTGGATTTTTACGGAGAACATTCCGGTCATTTGGGAGTCTGAATCGGCCGATGCGATTGTGATTCGGGATGGCTGGAGTCATGATGTCACAATTACCGAAGGAATGACGTTTAATCTGGCAACCTTATATGCCAAAGCTCAGGCAACCTGATTAAGAATTTAATGCCATCAGTAACTCACTGATCATCATGGCCGTAGCGCCCCAAACGCGGTGCTCCTGAATCTGATAAAACGGCGCATCGACCACCATACCCCGCACTTCAATCTGACTGTCGCCAACGATGGTTTCGTCCAGAAGCGTCTCTAAGTTCACCTCCACAATGGCTTCAACCTCACGGGGATCAGGGTAAAAATCCGGGCGATAGGGTAACAGACCCACCACGGGTTGCACGTAGAAATTACTTGGTGGAATAAATAATTCGGTCAGCAGGCCCAGCACCTTCACATCCGACACCCGGATACCCACTTCTTCCTGGGCTTCGCGCAGGGCCGTGCGGGTCAGGTTTTCGTCGATACGCTCCATGCGTCCGCCGGGGAAGGCCATCTGTCCGGCATGAACGCCATCGTATTGAGGACGCAAAATCAGGGGCAGGTAAATGGAGTTTTGATACGGATAAAAACAAATCAACACCGCCGACCGGCGCGTTCGCTCATTGGGCTTGATACCCAGCCGATACCGAGCCGCCGACGCCATTTTCTGGTGGGCCGTTTCGCCCGGTAATGGTTTCTGCAAGCGTCGGCGCAGATCTTCAGTAAAGCTATGAAACGAGGTGTCGATCACTGAATCTATTGTTCCATGTTCCATCTTTCAAGTTCAATGGTAGAATCCAGACCGAAAGCTGGCACGGCTGGAACTTGAAACATTGAACTTGAAACCTGAAATATTTATTTATATAACTTAACTAATTCCTCAGCGCATCGTTCACCGTCCATAGCCGCCGACACAATGCCGCCCGCGTAGCCCGCTCCCTCGCCACATGGAAACAGCCGCCGAAGCTCAACGTGTTCGCAGGTGTCGCGGTCGCGCGGGATCCGAACCGGCGACGACGTTCGGCTTTCTACGCCAATTATCTGCCCGTCGTTGCTCAGATAGCCGCGCATTTTCCGCCCGAATTCCCGCAACCCCTGCCGAAGCGGTTGGGTAATATGGTCGGGCAGCACATCAGCCATATCGACTGATGCCAGGCCCGGCTGGTACGAGGTCGGCAGTAATTGGCCCGACACACGACCATCCACAAAGTCGGCAACGCGCTGAGCCGGAGCCGTTTGCGACGCTTCGACCTGTTGGCTGTTGCCCATCCGGCAAGCCCAGCGTTCGAGGTCCTGCTGCAGGGCTAATCCGGCCAGCGGTCCCTCGTCGGCATAAGGGTGCAAATCATTGTCGGCAATGGCTACAACCAGGCCCGAATTGGCATAGAGCGAGTTCCGGCGCGAGGGCGACATGCCATTCACGACCAGTTCGCCCGGCGCGGTTGCCGATGGAACGATAAACCCACCCGGACACATACAAAACGAAAAAACGCCACGTTCTACCCCTTTGAAACGAGTTTGGGCTACCAAACTATACGAAGCAGCCGGTAAATACTCACCCCGGTTTGGCCGGTGATATTGAAACTGGTCAATCAACGACTGCTGGTGCTCAATGCGAACGCCCATGGCGAAAGGTTTGGCTTCGATGCGAATCTGGCGGTTGTGAAGCAGGTAAAAAATATCGCGTGCCGAGTGGCCCGTTGCCAGAATAACCCCAATGCCGGTCAGTTCGTCGCCATTGGCCAGCACCACGCCTTTTAATGCTTGTTGGCCAGCTATGGTCCCGGTCAGCATCAGGTCCGAAACTTTGGTATCGAACCGAACCTCACCCCCGGACTTCAGGATGGTTTCGCGCAGGTCGGCCACCACGTTGGGGAGTTTGTTGGTGCCAATGTGCGGGTGAGCATCCACCAGAATCTGCTCCGTAGCGCCGTGTGCCACAAAGATTTCCAGAATTCGCCGGACATCGCCCCGCTTGGTTGAGCGGGTGTAGAGCTTGCCATCGGAGTAGGTGCCGGCTCCGCCCTCGCCAAAGCAATAGTTCGATTCAGGGTTAACGATATGATCTTTGTTGATAGCGGCCAAATCGCGTCGGCGGGTGCGAACATTGCTGCCCCGTTCGAGCACGATGGGTTTTATACCCAATTCAATCAACCGAAGGGCTGCGAATAAACCTGCCGGGCCAGCCCCCACGACAATAGCCTGCGGTGCCCGGCTAACGTCGGTCTGCGGTTTGTGGTACTGGATGAGCGGGGGCGGAGTATCGCCCGCATAAATATCGGCTTCGACCTGCACGCGCACCTGCCGGTTGCGGGCGTCGAGGGACTGACGCCGTTTCCGCACCACTATGTCGTCGGTATCGGGTAAGGAAAAAAGGTTGATCACATGCGACCGGAAAGCTGAGTCGTCAAGTGCCAGTTCGGGCGGGAGCGTAAGGGAAAGCTGGTGAATCATCGTTCAATCCATAACAGGCGGGCATCAATTTGGGTTCTGTAGCGTGGTGCTGCGGCATACCGACCGCTGATCCGCGTAGCCGTAGGTTAATGATTTTCAGCTACAACGTAGCCTGCGGCTATGCGGATCAGCGGTCGGTATGCCGCACCACCACGCTACGAGCGTTACAGTAGATTTTGCCTTAAATGTGCTATCTGAAATATCAGGCAAGAAAAAATAATATGAAGTTTACGCTATTCGGTATCCTACTGGCAGTTAGTCAACTCACATTGGCTCAGTCAGCGACTAAGCAGCCCAAAGGTGAAATGCCCTGGTCGCAGCGAATGGTGGCCACCATCATGACCACTAATGCCGATTCGATTGCCTACGTGAAAGAAGGGAAAGATGCCCATTGGGAATATGAAATGGGGGTTATTCTCCAGGCTATCGAGCAGGTTTGGTACCGCACCGCCGACGATCGCTATTTTCAGTACATCCAGAAAAATATGGACCGGTATGTAACGGCCGATGGCGGCATCCGAACCTACACTATGGATGACTACAATATTGATTTTGTTACGCCCGGCCGGTCCCTGCTGATGCTTTCGCAGCAATCTCTGCCGGGCAACGCAAAATACCGGAAAGCCGCCGATCTGCTCCGCAGGCAACTTGCCCAGCAGCCCCGCACGAAGGAGGGCGGTTTCTGGCACAAAAAACGCTATCCTAATCAAATGTGGCTCGATGGCCTGTACATGGCCGAGCCATTCTACGCCGAATATGCCCGCGTATATGGACGGGCCGCCGGTGCGGATATAAACGATTTCGATGACATTACGAACCAGTTTGTGTGGATGGAAAAACACGCCCGCGATGAGAAAACGGGGTTGCTCTATCACGCCTGGGACGAAAGCAGGGCGCAAAGATGGGCCAATAAGCAAACCGGTAAATCGCCGAATTTCTGGAGCCGGGCGATGGGCTGGTATGTGATGGCGTTGGTCGATGTACTCGACTACATGCCACCGTCGTATCCGCGCCGGGGCGAGTTGGTTTCGATTCTGCAACGGACGGCCCCTGCCCTTGTGAAGTATCAGGACCCCAAATCAGGTTGCTGGTATCAGGTCACCGACCGCCTGGGCGACAAAGGAAATTACCTCGAAGCGTCGGGAACGGGTATGTTTGTCTATGCCATTGCCAAAGGGGTTCGCCTGGGCTACCTGCCTGCTTCATTGCTGCCAGCCGCCCGCAAAGGCTACGATGGAATGCTGAAGAATTTTATTACAACGGACGAAAAAGGGCTGATTCACTTAGAAAAAACGGTGCTTGTGGGTGGTTTGGGTGGAGAACCGTACCGCGATGGCAGCTACGAATATTACCTCAGCGAACCCCTCCGTCAGGACGATTTGAAAGGCGTAGGGCCGTTCATTATGGCCAGCGTGGAAATGGAAATTGCCGATGAGAACAGCCTTGCAAAAGGAAAAACAGTGGCCGTCGACAACTACTTCAACCACGAATTTCGGAAAGGGATAACGGGTGAGCAGGAGCTATTTCATTACACCTGGGACGACCGGCTGCATTCGGGTTTTCTTTGGTGGGGTACCATTTTCAGGAACCTGGGCGCTAAAACAGCTACCGTATCCGGTGCGCCAACGGCGGCTTCGCTCAACGGCGTGGATGTCTATATCCTTGTTGACCCCGACACGCCCAAAGAAACGACAAACCCCAATTACATCAACGAGACCGACATCAAGGCCATTGCCGACTGGGTGCAGGCGGGTGGTACGCTCATGCTGATGGCTAACGACACGGCGAACTGCGAACACAGGCAGTTCAATCAGTTAGCGGCCCGGTTTGGGATGCAGTTTCTGCCCAAAAACCGCAACATGGTGCAGGGAACTCAGTGGGAACAGGGGAAAATAAGCATCCCGCCCAATACGGCTGTTTTTCCGAAAACCCGAACGGTTTACATCAAAGAACTGGCTCCAATTGAGGTAAAAGCTCCCGCTAAAGCTGTCGTGACCGACGCAGGCGATGTGATTATGGCGGTTGCCCGTGTAGGCAAAGGAAGGGTTTGTGCTGTGGGCGATCCCTGGCTCTATAACGAGTACGTAGATGGACGCCGGATTCCCGCTCAGTACGAAAATTTCCGGGCGGCTAAAGAACTGGCTGCCTGGCTGCTGACGCAGGGGAAGTAAAGGGCAAAAAGTTTACAGATGGCTGACGCGAAAGTACCCATGCGTCAGCCAGCTATAAACTATAAACTTGTTCCATTCTCACGCAGGGAAACAGATTCCCTGTAGATTGGTCCATCCCAGATCGGGGTTTTCCAGGTTGCATAACACGAACCGCTTGATGGCCGTGAATGACCCCATATCTTCATCGCCATTGATGAGAATGCCGCCCGCCAGAATGAAGTATGGATCTGTTACATTTAATTATTGAACACATTTCCACAAGGCTCTAACCAGGTTTGAATCATCGGATCTTTTTCGTATACTATCTAAAATTACTACGATTAAAACGAAGCAATTCTGTCTTCGAGATGCCCACTTGCTCTTTAGTTTCGGAAGCTTGGACCGTTCAACACGATAGACCTCTATGACTTTCCATTTAAAGAGTCGAGTTTTCCGCTCCGGTGGCCCGGGTTTTCCTATAGGCTACTAAGTCATTGAAGTACGTATTCATACTGGATTTTGAGTATTCTTTCCAGTAGCATACGCGATTTGGCAAAGCGACCTAACTATCCATCTAACGCGCGGTTTTGGTATTTCTAAACCGATAAATAGCCAGGTTTGGCTCTAGATCGTCAAGTGTAACTTTCATGTCCTTAAGTTGTCCGTCGGCAAGATCATACACCCAGCCATGCACCTTGATATCCTGACTCCCAAACAGACGCTTTTGCACAAACGATAGCTTCATCACATTCAGACACTGCTCCCGTACATTCAACTCGACCAGCCGCCGATGTATGGCTTCAGAGTCTTCAAGGGCGTCAAGCTCATCGCGATGCATACGATACACGTCCTGTATGTTACGTAGCCAGGTATTCATATAGCCAAAATCATCGTGGGTGGTAGCTGCTTTAACGCCACCGCATCCATAATGTCCGCAGACGATGACGTGCTTAACCATCAAATTCTCGACTGCATACTGCAACACTGCCAGCGAGCTAATATCGTTGTTGGGTACCAGATTGGCGATATTTCGATGGATAAATACCTCTCCTGGCTTGGTACCCATGAAAGCGTCTGGCGATACCCGGCTATCAGAGCAGCCAATGTAAAGAAATTCGGGGGCTTGGCTTTTAGCCATTACTGAGAAATAGTCGGGATCGAGTTGCAACTGCTGCTGCACCCATTCTTTGTTATGACTGAACACCTGATCGTACAAACTCATAAGCTCTTCTTGTTTTTAGTTCAAAAGTAATTCGTACCAAAGGACTTTCCTCAATGGTTTACCTAAAAATATTGGAGAAAGGTCATCTTTAGGCACATAGTGGGCAAATGCATCCATGCCGGTTGAGCCAACAAACGGAAATCGGTTTAATTCCCCAGTATAAATGAACCGATAGAGTCGTGTTTCGGATACTGAGAACAGTTAATATCGTCGCTGCAAATACCATCGACCATCAAAACCTGACTAAACTCCATGCTCAGTTGCTCTTTTATATACTTATTGATTCGGCGGATGCCCTCAGTGGTGGAAATCGCATTGGAATAATGTGCCTGGACAATGTCTAAGTATTCGCTTGGTTTCGCTGCGTTTGTTTTCATCGTGAAACAAGGCTGAGTAATGAACTGATTTAAGGGATTTATGTACCTGAATGCAAGGCGATACTTATCATTTGCAGAATGCGTAAATGCTGGGCGAACGACCGTGTTGCCCGGCAAATTGACAAAAAATCAGTACTTTGCCAACAAGCCCCATCATTTTCGGTTAACCTCCTATGCAAGCCCCTTCCCTAACTCCGCCCCGAAATAAGGTAGACTCGTTTGAGTCGCCCGACTTCTACTGTCTTGATGATCTGCTCACGGCTGAACATAAACTGGTTCGTTCGGCTGTTCGCACGTTTGTCAAACGTGAGATTACACCCATCGTCGAAGAGTGCGCCCAACGGGGTGAATTTCCCCGGCAACTCGTCAAAAAATTTGGGCAGATTGGCGCATTTGGCGCTACTATTCCGACTGAATATGGCGGGGGCGGATTAGACCAGATTTCGTATGGCCTGATGACGCAGGAAATTGAACGGGGCGACTCCGGGATGCGTTCGTGCGTGTCGGTGCAGAACTCCTTAGTGATGTACCCCATACTGACTTTCGGGTCGGAGAAACAGAAGAACTATTATTTGCCCAAACTCGCTAAAGGCGAACTACTCGGCTGCTTCGGCCTGACCGAACCCAATCATGGGTCTGACCCCGGTGGTATGGAAACCAACTTCATCGAACGCAGCGACTACTATCTGCTCAATGGCTCGAAACTCTGGATTACCAATGCCAACATTGCCGACATTGCCATTGTCTGGGCCAGAAATGATCAGGGTAAAGTGAAGGGATTGATTGTGGAGCGCGGCATGGATGGATTCACCACCGCCGAGATTAACAACAAATGGTCGCTGCGGGCCAGCAGCACGGGCGAACTGGTTTTTCGGGACGTACAGATTCCGAAAGAGAACATTCTGCCCGGCACGTTTGGGCTCAAAAGTGCGCTCAAGTGCTTAGAGCAGGCGCGGTATGGCATTAGCTGGGGGGCGTTGGGGGCGGCTATGGAGTGCTACGAAGTAGCCCGCCGGTATTCCCTCGAACGCATCCAGTTCAACAAACCGATAGCCAGTTTTCAACTGGTGCAGAAAAAATTAGCCGAAATGCTCACCGACATTACCCAGGCGCAACTGTTGTGCTGGCGGCTCGGTACGCTTAAAAACGAAGATAGGGCCACCACCGCCCAGATTTCGCTGGCCAAGCGAAACAACGTGGAGGTAGCGCTGCGTATCGCCCGGGAAGCCCGCCAGATTCTGGGCGCAATGGGTATTTCGGGCGAATATCCCATCATGCGCCACCTGATGAACCTCGAATCGGTTAGCACCTACGAAGGCACCCACGATATTCAACTGCTGATTCTGGGCGCAGAAATTACGGGCATCCCGGCCTTTAAGTAGTGGGTCAGCCGGATGTGTTGACATCGCATCTGTTTGAGTGAGTGGGGGTTAGGTACTTACCCCCAACATCTCTGAAAAAGTGTGTTTTTATCATGCCGACGGAGGGAGGAGTGGTAAAAACACACTCAAATTAAGCCTTAAAGAGTCCTCTTAAGCACGAACTAAATTCTCCAGATAATGCGCCCGGATTTCTTCGGCCAGTGTTTGCATGAGCTGGAGCATGAAGTCGGGTTGCTCAATGGTTACCGACTTACCATACATAAGCAGCCAGCGGGCAAGGCCCTCCGGGTAAGGCGTCTGGAACTGCATTCGGACAAAATCCCCTGCCTCTTCTTCGCTCTGAAAACCATACGCATATTTCTGTTCCTGCATGAAACGTGCTACTGATTTTTGAAACAGAACGGTGGCCGCCACAACGGGCATATCATTCTTGCCCAGCCGGTCGAGGTATTCCCGTAGCGACAGCCGCTCCCGACGGGAGAAGTGCTGCCCAGTGTTGGTAAGGTGGCGAATGCGGTCAACGCGAAAGTCGCGGTAGTCCTGGCGAGTCCGGCAGAAAGCAATCAGGTGCCAGCCCATGCGGTAATGATACAGCCCAACCGGTTCAACTTCGCGCTCGGTTTCGGCATTGTTGTATTGCGAATGGTACTGAATGGCAAGCACAAGCTGCTGAGCAATAGCCTGTTGGATGTCGTTGAGAAGGCTATCGGAATAGGGTGTCCGGAAGGCAGGCCTGGCGACATCTATGTGAGACTCCAGGTCATTCAGGTGTTCCTGATCAGCTTTTTTCAGCACCGATCTTATCTTGAATAAAGCCGACTCAAACTCGGTCCGCACCGACTCGTCGGCCCATTTTTCGATGAGTTTGCCACCCAGCAGCAGCGAACTGGCTTCAGCGTTGGTAAACATCACGGGGGGTAGGTGATAGTCTGTCAGGAAATACCCGATACCGGCCTCGGCGCCAATCGGGACGCCCGCTTCCTCCAGCGACCGAACATCGCGGTAAATGGTTCGCAGACTGATACCAAAGCGGTCGGCCAGTTCCTGGGCACGCACCACGCGCTTGGTTTGCAGGTGAATCAGAATGGCGGTCAGGCGGTCGAGACGGTTCATGGGAGACGTTCAGGGAAAGGGATTTGCAAATTAAAACGCTTCGGTTGAACAAGCGGGCCTTTTTTGGTGTAGAATGGCTAACAAACGTCCAACTGCTATGAATACAGCCCAACTCAAAAACAATACCCACCATCACCGTTTTGAATTAGAAACCGATGGCAAACTGTCTATCGTCGCCTACCAGAACGTCGATGATGAAACCCTCGCGCTTGTTCATACCGAAGTAGACCCCAGTCTGGAAGGGCAGGGCGTTGGCTCGCAACTGGTGGAAGCTGTTTTAACCTTTGCTGAACAGAATAACCTGAAAATTGTGCCACTCTGCCCGTTTGTAACCGCCTACCTGAAACGCCACCCCGACTGGAACCGGGTTGTATCGACAGCCTATACGGCTACTGGATTCTAATTGTCCAGGGTTCAGGGTCCAGGTTCCAAAGGCGCCAATAGCCTGGCTGGAACCTGGACCCTGAACCCTGAGACAATGAATGACTACTTCTGCGGTTTTGGCTCGTGCAGGGGCGAAATGCGGTCTCGCTTCGTGACCCATCGCCAGAGATCAGTGGCTAAGGCGGGGTAAATACTGATCCCAATACTGTAATAAGCGCCGTTGAAATTCTGGTCAATATCGGTCTGGAAAATCGACAGCCGGTAGCCCATCTGGGCACTTAGCCCGACCCAGCGGGTGGCTTTCCATTGGGCATATAGGCCAGCCTGCAACGGCACAAAAAAACTCCGATGGCTGCGGTCAATGGGAAGATCCTGACTCAGGTTGACCGGAAGGGCATAAGCCACGCCACCCCCAACTTCGAGCGGTATGCTAACCTTCCAGCGTTTATTGTTGGTCAGGTTATACCAGTAGAGCAGGTTCAGGTACCATAAATCGGTGCGGGTGTAGTAGTTGAGGTTAATGCGCCGGGCAGCGTCGCGTCGCCAGTCAATCAGGCGCAGATAAGTAGCGTAACTAATCCAGTAATACCCCAGTGTCAGTTGATGTCGTTTAGGGCCATATTCAATACCAGTATTGACACCCAGTACATTAACCCGCTGACGGTCAAGAAATGAATCCCGAAAGTCAAGATTAAAGGCTGGTTTTATCTTCGGACGTGCATACCGGGTCGTATCTGCCTGGACAAGTGAATCAGGCTGACCCGTCAGGAGTGATAATGCGAGTAGGTATCCAGCAATCATGATGCCTTACTAACCTGAAAAACGGCTCTGCTGTTACGTATGTGGTGTTGTCGTAGTGGTGTCAGGTTCTCAAACCTGACAGTTCGCGTCAGCAATTGGTGTCAGGGTTGAGAACCTGATACCACCCTACACCTGTTCGGTAACTTCGTTCCGCTCAGCCCGCAATTGCTTCGTTGTTTTCCGGGACCCGTCGTGGCTCCAGCCTGGCGGGCCAAAAATATAGCCCAGTGCCGACCGCAGCGATCCCGCCCGGCGGATGTCCTGCCCGATAGCGACCCATTCGTGAAACGCAATCCTGACCGGATTGTGGGTGTTGAGGTTAGTCGTCAGGCCATAGGTTGGGCGGGCACCTTCCAACTCGAAGGTGCCGAACATACGGTCCCAGATGATGAGTACGCCCGCATGATTTTTGTCTAAATAGTCGAGATCGGAGCCATGATGCACCCGATGGTGGGAAGGCGTATTGAAAATGAATTCGATGGGTGCCGGAAACTTATTGATGTGTTCGGTATGAATCCAGAATTGATATAACAAACTGATAGACTGCATGGTCATGACAGCCACCGGCGAAAAGCCAAGCAGAGGCAGCCATATCCAGAAAACAAACGAACCGCTAATGTTGCCCGTCCAGTTTTGGCGCAGGGCCGTGCCGAGGTTGTACTTCATGGACGAGTGATGCACCACATGCGATGCCCAGAAGTACCGGCTGCTGTGGCTGATGCGATGGAACCAGTAATAGCTGACATCATCGGCGAAGAACAGAACAACCCACGCCCACCAGTACGTCATATCGACGGTGAATAGCCGAAACTGGTAAACGAGTGAGTAGGCGCCAAACACAAGCACTTTCCCCACAAACCCAACTACCACGTTGCCAATGCCCATTGCCAGACTGCTGGCGGTGTCTTTGGCATCGTAATAATCTTTCTGTTGCCGGGCCGTCACAATCACCTCGGCAACCAGCAGGATAATAAAGCCGGGAATGGCGTACTGAATGAGGTCCTTCATACTTTTTCTGAGTAGTATGCAAATTTAGGCTTTTTTAAACTACAGAGCGCACAGAGAAAAAACGGAGGGCACGGAGAAGTAAAATCTGTGCCCTCCGTTTTTTCTCTGTGCGCTCTGTAGTTTAAAAATTAATTTTACCGGTTCATCGAAGTCAAAAACTCCTCATTATTCCGGGTGCCTTTCAAATGGCCGAGCAGGAAGTCCATGCTTTCCATGGGGTTCATGTCGGCCATGTGTTTCCGCAGAATCCAGACCCGTTGCAGCGTCTCTTTGTCTAACAGCAAGTCCTCCCGGCGCGTACCCGATGCCATAACATCCACAGCCGGATAAACCCGCTTGTTGGCCAATTTACGGTCGAGCTGGAGTTCCATGTTGCCGGTTCCTTTGAATTCCTCAAAAATTACCTCATCCATTTTCGAGCCGGTGTCAATCAGGGCGGTGGCAATGATGGTCAGCGACCCGCCATTTTCCACGTTCCGGGCGGCCCCAAAGAACCGCTTCGGACGGTGCAGGGCGTTGGCATCGACACCACCCGACAGAATTTTCCCCGATGAAGGCACAACCGTGTTATACGCCCGCGCCAGTCGCGTAATCGAATCCAGAAGAATCACTACGTCGTGGCCACACTCGACCATGCGCTTCGCTTTTTCGAGTACCATACTCGACACTTTCACGTGCCGGTCGGCCTGCTCATCAAACGTCGAAGAAATCACTTCGGCGTTTACGCTGCGGGCCATGTCGGTCACTTCCTCCGGGCGTTCGTCAATCAGCAGCACAATCAGATACACCTCCGGGTGGTTCTTCGTAATGGCGTTGGCGATTTCCTTCAGCAGCACCGTTTTACCCGTTTTAGGCTGGGCCACAATCATTCCGCGCTGACCTTTACCGATGGGCGCGAACAGATCCAGCACCCGCGACGAATAGTTTTCGGGTCGGTTACTCAGATGAAGCTGCTCTTCCGGGAACAGGGGGGTCAGGTACTCAAAGGGAATCCGGTCGCGGATTTCCTCGGTAGTCTTGCCATTCACGGTTGAGACGCGCAGCAGGGCAAAATATTTTTCGCCTTCTTTTGGGGGGCGAATGGCTCCCCGCACGGTATCGCCGGTTTTCAGGCCAAACAATTTGATTTGCGAAGGCGAGACATAAATATCATCGGGACTGGCTAAATAATTGTAGTCTGCCGACCGCAGGAAACCATAGCCCCCATCCTGCATAATCTCCAGCACTCCCTCGTTATCAATAATTCCGTCGAATTCGCGAATATGCTGATTATACTGCCGACGAATGCGATTCTGGTATTCCTGGGCTTCACGGGTTGCCGTTGACAGTTGCGGTTGAGCCGATTGCCCAGACTCCGTTTGCTGATTCGTGTCGGTTTCAGCGGGCTGTTCGGGTTGCTCAACGGGCGAATCGATGTCAACGGCTGCTGCCGTCTCACTACCCATCTGAACATTGGCCGCGTTGTCGTCTGTGATAACCGTTGGTGTCAGGAATTCCTCGTCGGGCTGCCCGCCGTAATTCAATCCGGCCTCATCCGTAACCACGCGTTGGGTACGTGGGCGCTGGTCGCGTCGCTGATTACCGTCGCGCGTGTCACGGTCATTTCGCTCCCGGTTGCCGTCAAACCGTTGCCGTCCGCTCGCATCGCGTGATGCCGGCTGATTCGTATCCGGACGGGGGATGCGCTGACGATTTAAATCAGGTCGGGCTGAATTGCCATCGCGGTCGGGCCGGTTGCGGTCATTGCGTGGATTGCCCGATTGAAAAGGCCGTTCGTTCGGGGTTGTACCAGCACTTCCATTGGTTCTGTCCCGAAACGGGGTCGTCCGATCGGGACGTTGTTGGGTTTCGGGGGTGCCTCCATTGGTTACTCCGGCATCTGAAACCGGAGGTGTATCCACCGCAGGCGGGGTCGCATCCGGTTCAGCAGACGGGCTATCGGCAACGACCGGTGTTTCGATTTGAGCTGATGGTGCCGGTGTGTCAACAGATCCATCTGCCTGGTTTTCAGTCCGTTCACGTCGGGCAGGACGCGGTTTGGGGCGGGCGTTGCCTTCTGGGCTTGCTGGTACACTATCGGCTGGGGCGTCGATGGGTGCAGATGCCGGTATGTCAGCAACGGGTCTCGTCCGCTTGCCACGCCGGGGGGGCTCCTCAACGGGAGCGATTTCACTCGTTCCTTCGGGACCTGGCCGAACGGCCTGCTCACCCAATATTTTCAGGATAAGTTTTTCTTTGGTATACTTAGTGGTATCACGAATGCCGAACTCGGCGGCAATGGGTTGAAGCTCGGAAACGAGTTTCAGACTTAATTCTTCCTTGTTATACATAAAGGTCAGGTTAGCAATAAACCTAAAATGAACCGCTTAAGCGGTGGAGATGGAAATTGGGGATTAGTAAACTCAAGAATGGATGTGTTGACGGGTAGGTTGTCAAACCAGGCATAAGCCATAAAATGGGTTACTAAGCAGTAAACCGAACAAACCGCAACAGATTTAAGCAATTAGGTGACGAAAAAAAGTCAAAATATACACTGGGATGATTAGACCTAATCCAAACATAAAGGTCTGGTGAGGCCAGACATGACTATCAAAACGTTTGGAATATGGCGGTGCGATGTTTCGCTGGCTTGCCAATGCGACGATCTGCGTTATTTACGGGCTGCTGCTTCGGAAAATGCTACCTGCCAACCAGATTGGTGACTGCAAAGGTAATCGTTCAATCCGGTTTTGTCAAGAGAACGTTATTCCGTTTAAAATGTTTCCACTTCTGACGTAAAATAATGGAATTAATAACTGCCTGCTTAAAAACTCGATTTATTACTCAACAAAAAGTTTCCCCGTCGTTGTTTGCCGTTACTGACCTGATAAATATACAGGGATTTTGGTAATTTTTTGGTGACTGAACAGGCTCACCGTTAAAAATGCTTAAAACAAAAGATAATGACAAATTTTGTCGTCTGATCTGGCGTTGCCTTTTTTGTACGCGCATGGACTACCAAATAAACGATTCGGACGCCCTGAATTTAGTGATCGACTGGGGCAACTCAAGCTTGAAAACTGGCTGGTTCAAGGGCCAAACCCTTATCGAAACAGGTCGTTATATCTCGTCAGATGCGTTGCTGGCTGATTTGTCTACTCGTTCGGTAGCGCAGGTGCTGGTGTCGTCCACGAGTCGCCCTGCCGAAGAGATGCGCGCCCGGCTAACTCATCTGGGACGTGATTTTCAGATTTTGGATGGTTATACACCCGTACCTATACGTAAGGCGTATGATACACCGACTACCCTCGGCGCCGACCGGGTGGCGGGTGCGGTGGGGGCCGTAACGCTATTTCCGGGGCAGGATTGTGTGGTACTTGACCTGGGCACCTGCCTGACGGCTGACCTGGTCGAGCGGGGGGGCGTGTTTCTGGGCGGGCTGATTTCGCCGGGGCTAACCATGCGTTTTCGGGCCATGCACGAGCAAACAGCCCGTTTACCTCTGGTTGAACCGCCCGTGGACTGGCCCGTCCTGACGGCGAAGAATACGGAACAGGCCATGCAGAGCGGAGCCTTGAATGGCCTGGCGTTTGAGCTGAACGGAATTATCGAAACCTATCGTCGCGAACGACCGGGCGTAGTCGTGCTGGTATGCGGTGGCGATGCGCCCGCCTTTGAAAGTCGCCTGAAACCCCCGATATTTGTAGTGCCCGAATTGGTGCTGATTGGATTGAATCGAATTTTACGCTATAATGTTGAGAATCTACAAGCGAATACGCCAGACGTTAACGCATAGTTTACTGGCTGTTGCCGCAACATCGCCGATGGCATTGGCGCAGGGATTGGGAAATTCTCCCTATTCGGCTCTGGGCATTGGTGAGCTATACAGCCAGGGCAATGTAACAAACATGGGGATGGGCGGGGTAGGCATTAGCCATGCCAGTTCGTTCTACCTGAATTTACAAAATCCGGCTCTGCTGGCCCGACGAACGCGCTTCACCGTGTTTGAAGTGGGGTTAATCGGTCAATCGAACGGTATCAGCCAAAACATTAGCAATAGCCTTAGAAGCCAGAACAGCACGGCCGGTAACCTGGGTTATCTGGCGCTGGCGGTGCCGGCCAATTCGCGCTGGAATATATCGCTGAGTCTACGGCCCTATACCTTCGTAAATTACAATACCCAGCAGTTTTTGCCAGTGCCGGGCACGAATTTTCGGGCATTATACAACTACGAGGGGCGCGGAGGGTTGAACAAAGTTACCTTTGCCAATGGTGTGCGCGTCACGAAGAATGTGTATGCGGGTGTTGAAGCGTCCTTTCTATTTGGTAACATAACCAACTCATCGAGTGCGCTTGTACAAACGGGCAGTAGCAGCGATGTGCCCGTAACGCTCTTGAATCGGGTTAACTACAGCGACATCGTCTGGAAATTAGGCGCTGCGTGGCGGCCTAAACTGAGTGAAACCTGGTCGTTAAACCTCGGTGCCACGTATGATCCGCAAACCCGCATTCGGGCAACTCAAACCGACATCTATCAGAAAGATAATCTGGGGGCTGTAGCCGATACCATTCGGCTAAACTCTGACGGCAAGGCTACCTTGCCGCAGCAACTACACGTTGGGCTTAGCCTTGAGAAAACTAATACCCTGCTGGTGGGTGTGGATGTTGGCTTTCAGCAATGGAACCAGTTTCGCACGGCTGATAACCGGCCCGGCAACCTGTCGGATGGCCTGACCATTTCAACAGGGGTGGAGTTTACTCCGAAACCGACCTCGAATCGCTACCGCGACCTGATTACCTACCGGGCCGGTTTTCAGTATAGCCGACTGCCGTATCAGGTGGCCGGAACTCAGATTAACGACATCAATGGTAGCCTGGGGCTGTCCCTACCGTTGGGCGCTTATTTGGTGAATCACGTCTCCTTAGCCGTGGTGGCCGGGCAACGGGGTGTATTAACCGGCAATCAGCTTCGTGAACGGTATGTGCGGGTGGCCTTAGGTTTCTCGCTCAACGACTGGTGGTTCCGCAAACAGGTGGTAGATTAAAAAATAGGTAATGCATAATGAAGAATGAACAATGTGGAGTGAGAACCGGACGAATGAGCCGTGCTTTCTATTATGCATTATACACTGTTCATTGGTCATTCCTTTTCCTGGGGTGCGGAGAGCCGAAGCAGGTTAGGAAAGCAATACAATTTAGTGGGCCAATTGAGGAAATCAATGAGGTGAAGCTACTCTACAGCGAGGCCGCTGTTGTAAAGGTTAAACTGATAACGGCGAAACAATTTCGGTATCTGAACGACGACCGAAAATACCCCAAACCCGTCAATATTGTGTTTTATGGCCCCACTGGTGAGGAGGTAACCACCATTCGGTCTGACTCCGGCCGCTATGATAAGGCCAAAGATTTGTATGTGGTGATGGGGCATGTCGTCGTCATTAACAAGCAAAAGCAGGAAAAACTTCTCTCGCCCGAACTGACCTGGAATCCGGCTACCAAGAAAGTCTACACACACAAACGAGTGACGGTGTTAAGCCAGTTGACCGGCGAAAAACTCTACGGCATTGGCCTGGATGCCAACCAGGATTTTACCCAGTACTCCATTCGCAAGCCAACGGGCGTCTTTAACATCGAAGGTGGATTTTAAACAAACATAGTTGCTGGTCAAGAATCATTAGTCGTCAGTAGTACCCGTTGCTGATGACTCTTGACCAGTACCTATTTCTTACACCTCTCCAGAACTGGCGTGACGTCTTTTACGCTAATCAGCTTTTTTTTTCCTCCCCATTCATTATAGATGTACGTCACTAATTCGGCTACTTCGAGGTCGCTCAACCGCGGTTGAGCGGGCATGGGTCGATTGTATGGCTTGCCATTCACAACGATAGGCCCCTGTTGACCATAACGAATCAGGCAAATGACGGCTTCTTTATTGACTAAATAATCGGAGTTGGCCAGGGGCGGGTAGAGTGCAGCCAATCCTTCTCCTTTGGACTGATGGCAGTTGGCACAATTATTTTTATAGACCAGAATGCCCTCGGTAATGTACCGCTGCCGTTTAAGTTCTTCCTCACTCTGGCAGGAAACAAAGAAAACTACAGAAAGAACGGCCAGAAAACTGGTAAATCGCATCATGGTTTATAGTCGGCCAGGAGCCGATCCATATCGTTCATTAACTTATCAACACCAGCCTCGGTTGTGCCGTCGTAGATGCCCCGAATATGTTTGGCTTTATCGACCAGAATAAAGGCGCCACTGTGAACCACGCCCCCCGGCGCCGATTCGTCGGCCTGCGCCGTGACCATATAGCTGGTTTGCCCGATGTCGTAAATCTTCTCCCGGTCGCCCGTCACAAACAACCATTGCCTGCCCGTAACGCCGAGATTCTGGGCGAACTCCTTTAGCACAGCCACTGAATCGTGGGCCGGGTCGATGGTGTGCGAGAGCAGCATAACGTTGGGGTTTCCGTTGAATCGTTCGTAAACCCGCTTTAACTGCACCTTCATTTTGGGGCAAATCGTTGGGCAACTCGTGAAAAAGAAATCAGCTACGTAGATTTTATTGTCGAACGTTTTGGCTGTTACGGTATCGCCATACTGACTGATAAAGCTGAAATCAGGGATAGCCTGATACACCGAATCGGTCACGGTTTTACCATCGACAACCTTCGTAATCGCTTCGCGCTGGCCCAGAATGGGGAGTTTATCCGTCGTTGACGAATCACAACCTGCCAACATCATGGCTAAACCGACCAGCAGGTAAATGCTACTTTTTATCCAGGAATTGTTTAGCCTGCTCAATGCTGGTATTGAATTTTGTTTGAACATCGGTCACTTTATCTTTTTGATCGGCCAGGTACCGCAGCGCGTCTTCCGCCGATAGTTTAGCGAGAGTATCCCCGTTATAGCGGTACATCCAGTCACTCATCAGGCTATCGGCGATCGTTAGGTTGCGTCTTAGTCGGTGGGCTTGTTCTTTCTCTTCCTCTACACGAATCGTCGCCGTCGATGGGCCACTGGCCCTCAGACTATCTAATGTAACGATGCGCTGAGCCAGTTGCTTTTTCAACTTCATGACATCACTCATTCTGGGCATCACCTTGTCATGAATGGCAAAGACCTCATTCTCCGCTTCTTTTAGGGCGTCCTGACCAGAATTACAGGACCAGAAAACGCCCCCGGTGGCCAACAACCCGGCGACTGCAAACGTAAATTTGTTCATAGAGTAGTGAAAGGAATTGGGTAATTGGTTAGTGTATGGCAGCTTATTATCCATCACTTTGCGGTTACAGGAGCGCGTTGTTTGAGGATTTCGCGGGCGTTTTTGAGGGCGCTGGGCGATGGATTTTTGCCGCCAATCATCTGGGCAATTTCAGTAATGCGCTCGTCGAGCGTAAGTTTTTTGATACGGCTTACGGTTTTGGCCGCTGAATGATCTTTATAAACGAAATAATGCGCTGTACCCTGCCCGGCAATCTGATGGAGGTGGGTAATGGCAATAAGCTGGTGATTATGCGCCATATCGCGCATCATGTTCCCCATCTTGATGGCAATTTCGCCCGAAACGCCGGTATCAATTTCATCGAAGATAATGGTTGGCAACGACCGTTTATTGGCCAGGATATATTTAATCGCCATCATCAGCCGCGAAAATTCACCGCCAGAGGCAACATTTTTCAACTGTTGTGGCTTAACCCCCTTGTTCGCACTGAACAGAAATGAAAGGGTATCGATGCCCGTTGGTGTCGGTTTGTTTGTCTCGGTTTTAATGGCCAAAGACGCATTTGGCATACCCAGATCCTGAAGCAGGCCACCTATTTCAGCTTCGATAGGCGGTAGAACAGCCTGCCGCGAAGCCGATAATGCACTGGCACTGGCTAAGAGCTGCTCACGGGCAGCTTCCGTCTGGGTTTTGGCATCGGCAAGTGCATCGTCCAGATTGAGTACTTTGCTCACTTTTTGTCCTAATTCACTCCGCAGGACAATAAGGGCGGCAACATCCTTTACCTGATGTTTGATCTGGAGTTGGTAAATTAGATTCAACCGTTCGCGGATGGTTTCAGCGCGGCTGTCATCGACCTCAACATGGTCCTGCTTGGCGCTGATTTCATCGGCCAGGTCGCGCAGTTCGATTAGGGTGCTTTGTGCCCGTTGTTGTAGTTGCTCATACTGATCCGACAATTTACTAATATAGGCCAGATTGCTGACCGCGCCTTTTAAAAAGTCAATAACCGACTGCTCTGGGTTGTCTAAATATTCATAGGCTAACTGTAGTCGCTCCTTAATTTCCTCGGCGTTTTCGAGAATGGTCAACTCCTGCTCAAGCGATTCCTGCTCATTCGGCTGGAGGTGCGCCTTAGTAAGCTCTTCGTACAGAAAATTGTTATAATCAAATTCTTTCCGCATCGCCGACGCTTCGGTAAGCAGTTGATCATACGCTGTTTTTTTTGCACGATAGGTCTGGTAATCAGTGCGATATACTCGTAGATGGCTGTCGTTTTGGGCGTAGGTATCAACGATTTCCAATTGATACTCGTTTGAACCAAGCAGGACAGAATCGTGCTGCGAGTGAATGTCCATCAATTGGCTCGTTATTCGCCGGAGCGTTTCAAGATTCACCGGGGTATCGTTGACGAACGCCCGCGATTTGCCACTCACGCTAATCTCCCGACGGACGATGCACGTATTGGAATAATCTAATTCTTCTTCGTCAAAAATACGTTCGATGGCATAGCCCGACACGCCAAATGTGCCTTCGATAACGCATTTCTGTTCTGGATTGTACAGCACCCGTGTATCGGCCCGATTGCCCAGCAACAGGCCAATGGCTCCCAACAGGATTGACTTCCCGGCTCCGGTTTCGCCCGTGATGATATTTAACTCACGGTCGGGCGTGAGTTCGAGTTCATCAATAAGCGCGTAATTTTTTATGAGTAAATGCGACAGCATAGAGGCAATTCCTTACGTATCTAACATCGGTTGTTGGTGAGCGGTTCAGGAATTTATGACTCGCCGGTCAATAAATTAATTTCCGGTAATTTTCGGTTTTGGACGGGTCTAAATAGGATAGCAGATCGAACGCTCGCTGACGCTCTGTTGCTGTTCCTTCGTAAAGGATGTTGTACAATTCCTGCGATTTGGCATCGAAAAACGAATTGATTAACACCGAGTTAGGAAGTTGCAGGCCAATTGTCCGAATGGTTGTGAGGAGATCGAGTGTCTGTTTACGAACCTGCACCGGATTGGCTGCAAAAATGTCTAACCCTAAGCGATGATAGGTGTAAATGCCTTCGCGAAGAGGAATTAACTGCTGGTTTTGCAAATTCTCGACTAACCAGTACCGGTTCCGTCGGTCGCCCCCCGCTTGCCAGGCTCCATTGGGCGACCCCTGTTGTGCCAGGTTGGTAATGGTGTAGGCCCGCTGGATAAACGGGTTACCACCCTGTTTACTGAACGTATCGTAATCGACGGCCAGAATCACATTGGCATAGTAGGCCAGCAGAGAAGTTAAATCATCGGAAAACTGATTTTCCCGAAAATAAACGGGCGTTGTGGGCAAATACACGAAGTTAAATGCTCTGTCCACATAACTAAAGACCGTTGTCTGGTAGTTGGTGCCATACACGGGCCTGGTTACAGTGATCTGGGCAGTCGCTTCAAAAACACCCTGGGTGACTGATTTCACCAGATTGATGGTTAATGAACAGTTAATCCGCTCCGAAACTGCAAACTGGTCGTTGCTCCATCGCCGGTTATTCATAAACTCGGTAATGATACCCTTCAACTGGTTCACATAGGAAAAATCAGTTTTCTGCTGGGCAAACAACTGATCGGAGTTAATTGTCACTTCGCAGTTCAGTTCCTGCGCCCGCGCCGGACTAATCAGGAAACTCAATAGTAGCAGAACCAGTATTGTTCTCATTGTTGTAGTGAAGCGGACGGTCCGCCGTTGCGCGGGACCGCCCGTGCGGTAGAAGCCCGCGATTATGAATCGGAAAAGCGCGGGTGAAACCCGTGTTGTTCAACACGGAAGTCAGGAAACCGCTAATTTGTTCCTAATTAAACTGACCAAATCCTGGGCAATTTCGTCCTTCGATTTCAAGGCAAATTCGTAGGTTTGCTCGTCTTTGTCAATAACGGTGATCTTGTTCGTATCGTGCCCGAAGCCAGCTCCGGCATCGCGCAGTGAGTTAAGCACAATCCAGTCCAGATTCTTCGCCCGTAGTTTTTTCAGCGCGTTCTCGAGTTCGTTATCCGTTTCGAGCGCAAAACCCATTAATATTTGTCCGGGGTGCTTCTGGCTGCCCAGGGTGGCCGCAATATCCGTCGTTTTTGTCAACTCAAGAGCAAATGCCACTTCTTTTTTCTTGATCTTCCGGTCGGCGGGATGGGCAGGTGTGTAATCAGCGACGGCCGCACTCAGCACAACAATGTCAGATTCGTCAAAAGCAGCCTGGGCGGCCTCGAACATGTCCTGGGCCGAGCGCACATCAATACGCCGGATAGCCGGGTCGGGGAGGGGCAACGCCGTTGGGCCACTCACCAGTGTAACATGGGCACCCGCCAGTGCAAACGCTTTGGCAATAGCGTAGCCCATTTTTCCGGTGGAGTGGTTGCTGATGTACCGCACCGGGTCAATCGGTTCCTGCGTAGGCCCGGCGGTTAACAGCACGCGCTTTCCAGCCAATAATCCCTCATGCTCCCTACTCCCTGCCGGAATGCCGTACCACCCGCGCCAAAAAGATTCCAGGGCCTGCACAATGGTTTCGGGTTCGGCTAACCGGCCCTCACCCACCAACCCGCTGGCCAGTTCGCCATGCCCGGTCTGGATAATGTGGTTGCCAAACGAGGTAAGCCGACGCAGGTTTTCTACCGTTGTTGGGTGGTGATACATGTCGACGTCCATTGCCGGGGCGAAAAAGACCGGACACCGGGCCGACAAATAAACCGCCGACAGCAGATCGTCGCATAAGCCGTTGGCGCACCGAGCAAGGGTATGTGCCGATGCAGGAGCAATCACCACGACATCGGCCCAAAGGCCCAGGTCAACGTGGTTGTTCCAGCTACCATCGCCAGCGTGTTTGCCTGCGCTGTCGACAAACGCCGATAGAACGGGCCGTTTTGACAGCGTAGCCAATGTAAGGGGCGTAATGAATGCTTTTGCCGACTCTGTCATGACAACCTGAACCTCTGCTCCGGCCTTCACCAGAAGCCGTACCAGTACCGCCGATTTATAAGCCGAGATACTGCCAGTGACACCAAGAAGAATTCGTTTACCCCTCACGAGTGAGAACAGTTTAATGGTTCAGGTCTTATAGTCCATTCGGGGACCTGAACTATGGAACATGGAAGCTGAAACGTCCTAAAACACTAAAAACCGCACGGTATAGGCCATGCGGTTATAAAAAGTGGCAAATAGCCGACCTTACGGCTGAGGCTCTTCGTCGTTATAACGCCAGTAGACCTTACCCTCCAGAAACTCGTCTGTTGCAATGGAAGTTGGCTTGGGCATCCGCTCGTAAAACTTCGAGATTTCGATTTGTTCGCGGTTTTCAAAGACTTCTTCGAGGTTATCAACCGCTGAAACAAACTCCGAGAGTTTGTTGCTCAGCTCCTCTTTATTTTTCGAGGCAATTTGCCGGGCACGCTTGGAAATGATCGATACCGATTCGTACAGATTGCCGGTATGTCCCGCAATTTTATCGCTGTTGCGGGTAATAATGGATTGATTTGTAGCCATGTATTGATTTACGATTTACGATTTACGATGTATGATTTATGAGGTACCTCAATTCATACATCGTACATCAATTTGCTGCCGTCACTTTGGCGGGGGGACTCTTTAATTTTTCTTTTTCTTTCTCGCGATCCTGTTCCAGCTTATCCAGGCGGTCAATCTCTTTCTGGCTGGTTTCGAACATTTTTTCCGACTGTTTCAGGAATGTGCTGTTGGGGTACTTATCCACAAACGCCTGATGATAACTGATAGCTTCCTGGTAACGTTCCTTCTGCTTGGTTTCGAGACTGTTCTGAGCTAAGCTGAATTCGGCATCTACTTTCAGGAAGGCCAATTCTTCGTTGTATTGCGAATCGGGAAACTCCCGCTGAAAATTATTGATGGCAATAACCGACGATTTATAGGATGCAATGTTAAATCCACTGGTTTTATAATACAGTTTCGCTTTCTCGTAGGCTTTTCGCTCCAGTTTGCCGCGTAGTTCCAGAATCAGCTTGGTTGATTCTTCTTTGTACTTACTGTCGGGATAGGCATTGATGAAATCCTGTAAGGCAGATGTCGCCGTTAGCGTATTCGACTGGTCGAGGTTAAAGGCGGGCGTATCCTTATAGAGTGAATAGGCGTACATATACATGGCTTCCTGCGCGTATTCGGACCGGGCAAATGTCTCATAAAACTTTTTGAACAGCGTGGCGCTCAGCAAATACTGTTGCTGCTGATACTGCGTGTAGGCGTAGTAAAACTGGGCCATCTCCGATTCGGTGCTGCCTTTCAGCACCGGAATCAACTCTTCAAATAACAGACCAGCGCGATACCAGTCCCCTTTTTTGTAGTACTCAACGGCTCCTTTGTATTTTTCGTCATCGCTTCCACTTTTCTGCAATTTCGAGAACGGACTACATGACCCCAGTAGAAAGACGACCCAAACTCCCAGCAGAACCTTACCAATATGACGGTGTTGCATATGCTTGCAAAGATACAAAAAAAATACAGGCTATACCGTTTTAACGACGGCGCAGCCTGTCATAGTGCCAGAAATGACGAACAATTCGTATTGTTTAGACTATTTTAACAACTAAAGCAGGCATCTATTGGTGGCGAACAAGCAACCGTTTGGTGGCTACTTTCTTACCATCAACGGAGAGTTGATATAAATAATAGCCGGTGGCTAAATCGCTCGTGACGATGCGTAGTTTTCGCTCATTTCGTTCGAGTTCGTGCGTAGCGACTGAAGCTCCCAGCACATTCAGCAAGGTTAGCTTTGCTTCACCAGCCTGTCCACTAAACTGATAATCAAGCTCGGCAACATGGTCGGCGGGGTTCGGGTAGGCGTTGGAAACCCACAACTTCTCACCGCTATAAAGCCGGCTGTCTTCCTTGATTTCCTGAGCAGGAGACGGACGAGTATCGGCAACAAGGGGGGCAGCCGTTTCAACCGACGCCGTTCGGGCCGCTGCTTTGCTCCCCGAACGAGGCAGAAGTAACGACCGATAATGTTCGTTGATAGCCGCGTTTTTGTTCAGCGTAATGGGGCGGTCAAGCCCGGTTAAGGCCGGATTGGGCGCAAGCGAGAACCGCTGAGACGACAGCGTTACCTTGCCTGTTTTAGCCGGTGATGACGTTCGGCCCAGTTCGAGCCGGCTACCCTTTCCGGCATCCGACTCCCGCAGGGCGACTTGCGCCTGGAGAGGGATTGTTGCCGTTAGCAAGCCCGTCAATACACCAATAAGTATAAGTTGTTTCATGAAAATTCGCTTCGGGTACACACATATTCACGACAAACATAATCTTCTTAAAAGACAAAGTCAACGGCTTATTGTCTAAAAAATTGTTAAACCGGCTAATTAGTACCTCTTTGAACCAATTTTTGAGCTAATGGTTTAATTGGACCCTTGATTTTTGCCGGTTTTTTCATCATTGGCTGCTCTTTTGGGGGCGTTTCGAGCCACAACACCTGACCTTTCGTAGGTTTTTCGGATTCGCGCCACCGAAATCCGTCAAGTTGTTGATTTTCACTTGTAAACTCTTTAGGCGGAATGAGCTGGGCATCCGGGCGACCATAAAATCGAATTTGTCCAACTTTATTATTGACAAATTCCAGGTTCATCCGGCTGCATTCAACGTGGTTCATACCAATCAGTTTATTCATCTCATCAACGGCGTAATAAATACTCTGACCATTGCCTTCCACAATGACCCGGTCGAGAACAGTTTGTTCCTGAGTCGCGGTTGGCGGGCTGCCTTTTTTATCCACTACGCGCTGAGAAGGGAATTTCGTTGCACCTGCCGAAACAGAGCGTGCCGCAGACGATAAAACGCCAGGTTGCTGGCTGCTTCGGGCGTTCGGTGAAGTGGATGAACCCGCATCGGGTACAATTTTTGTGGCGAAATAAGCCGTAATCGTTCGCCCTTTTATCTGGTTGAAATTCTTTAATGTATCGAGCGAAATCACGAACGATTTCGCTTTTAAATACAGCAAATGAATTCGATTATTTTTGAGCACTGCCCGCATCGAATCGGCTTCCATCTGGTATTTATTCTGGCTCCAGACAATCGGTTTTTTATAAAAATAAATGGTTGAATCGGCCGTGTCGTAAATGAGTGAATCGCACTTACTTTGCAGGTCGGATTTATAAACGAAAACGTTTTTTTGCCCCAGTAATCGACGGGCCTTTGTTACTTTATTATCGAATGAAAATAGCGTATCAGCCCGCAGGTAAAGTGTATCCTGCGTTGTTTCGTTGGCTAAGCTTTTGGCAACGGCATGGCCCGTCACCCGCGAAATACCCGCCTTGCCATTATAGCGAACATGGTCGCCGGTAATAACGGCCTTACGGTCTTTGGCAACCATAATCACATTGCCTCTGGCGATACCCAACTCGGTAACGTTGTCATAATATAATGAATCGCCTGTGAGCCGGTATTTAGGTGTTTCGACCGTCGCCCGTCGCTGAAAGTTAGATATACCGGTTGTCGTATTGTATTGACCCTCAATGGCTGTCAGAACGCCCTCTTTATTGGTAATGCGCGTTGGTCCCTGAAACGTAGCAATCCGGGTAAAGGAATTATACAGCAGCGCATCTGCTGTGAGCGTACCTTTGGTATTTACTAACCGTACATTTCGGTAAAACGTAAACAATTTGGAACGGGTATCGTAATAGCCTTCGTCGCTGGTTAGCACGTTATCTTTATCGACAATGCGGCCCGGTGTTGGATAATGGGCAATCCCCGATAGCATATCGTAATCGAGCTGGGATGTTGTCAGGGTCATTTTACGGTCACGCATGGTCACATGGCCGCGCATGTTTGCCTGACGGGTGTTGCCGTAATAATACATCGTGTCGCCCCGCACCGTAATCGTGTCGCCCTGAATAAGCCGGACGTTTCCGTAGGCTTCGATGACGTTGGTCGTTACGTTCTGCACCGCAAGGTCGCAGTACATCAGAACGCCTTTATGCCGTAAGCGGACGTTATTGTATAATTTTCGGGCGATTTGACCGGGAATGTTCAGCACCACCAAACTGTCGGCGCCGGGGGGCAATAGCTCAACCCGGTCGGTTGCGGGCGGCACCGTTGGGCGGCCCCCCTGCGCCAGCCCATCGACGGACACGAACAGCAAACTGAGCCAAACCAAAACGACCGAAAAGCGGGCAAACAGGCGAATCATGGGTGTAAAACTACGGCTTCGGGCCGAGACCGTATGATAGAACGGAACTTTTTAGGATATATTAACGACAATAAGCTGTTCAATTCGACCGATTGCGTGCTGCTGGCCGTCAGTGGTGGAGTAGATTCGGTGGTGATGGCGGAGCTATTTCACCGCACTCAGCAACCTTTCGCAATTGCTCATGTCAACTTCAGTATGCGCGGAGCCGAATCTGATAACGACGCGCTGTTCGTTAAAAACAAGGCCGAGCAGTATGGAGTTCCGTTTCATCTGACGCGCTTTGCTACAGCCGCCGTTGCTGCCGAACGGGGTATCTCTATCCAGATGGCCGCCCGCGAACTCCGCTACGACTGGTTTGCTCAAGTACTTCAGGAACATGCCTATGCGTGTGTGGCAACGGCACACCACCAGAACGACGTACTCGAAACAATCGTATTGAACCTGACGCGCGGCACCGGCCTGGCCGGTTTGCACGGCATTGCCCCCCGGCAGAATGCTATCGTCCGCCCGCTTCTGTTTGCCAATCGAGATCAGTTGCTGGCGTATGCCGAAGCGCAATCCTTAGCGTATCGGGAGGATAGCTCGAATGCGGATGACAAATACGCCCGTAATCGGATTCGGCATCACGTTGTGCCCGTATTGACTGACCTTAATCCGGGTCTTTGGCAAACGATGCCGCGCACGGTCGAGCGGTTGCGGGCCGCCGAAACGCTGATGCAGTCCGAACTCGACCGTTCCTGGCGGGAAACGATGGAGCAGCAGAATGAAAAAAAGCTGTTGCCCATCGCTAAACTACTGGCTTTGTCTGAGTTGAGTTTCCGGCTGGCGGAGTGGCTACGGCCATTTGGCTTTACGACCGATCAGGCACGGTTGATGGCCGAATCGCTGGCGCAACCCGTTGGGCAGCAATTTCTATCGGCCACGCACCGGATTACACACGAACGGAACGGCCTGCTACTCGAATCCTTGCCAACACAAATCGACTACGAAATCACATTGACCGATTGGCCCACTACGCCGGTAGCGGTTACCGATCGGTTTGAGCTTACCATTGAACTATTCGATAAACCCACCGACTTTACCCCGCCCACCGACCCAAATATGGCGTGTTTAGATGCTGACCGGCTGGCGTTTCCGCTCACCATCCGACCGTGGCGGCAGGGCGACCGTTTCCGACCCTTAGGCCTGAACGGACACAAATTAGTAAGCGATGTGTTAAATGATCTTAAGCTAAGCCGTTCGGAGCGGGAGCAGACCGCCGTGTTGCTTTCGGGCGACGAAATTGTCTGGATCATTGGCCTCCGAATTGGCCACTCTTTTCGAGTGACAGGCGAAACAAGGCACATTGCCCAATTCCGTTTTGTAACCGATTGATTAATAATAGATGTGTTAATTGTTTTGCATAAGTTTACTTTACCGCCATGCTTTGTGTACATATAGTTGAATAATTATACAAAAAAATAATTTGGTTATATATTGACTTTATAGAACCGATTACCTACTCTTGTCACTAAACACACCTAAATAAACGCTTAATATGAAAACCACAAAACTACGTAGCCTGGCCGTAGTAGTCGTGCTTTGGCTGGCTCTGGGCGCGGGCTGTAGCAAAGAACCACCCCTGCCCGACTGTAAGAATGGAAGCTGTTGCTCGCCCGGCACTCAGGCTATGTTCTTTAAACGCATCAATGGCGCACTCGCTGACTATGGGGGTTTATCCTTCGGATTCAAAGACCCTGTCAATGTAGTGAATGGCATTGTGGTTGATGGCATACCCATCTGTGATGTGCAATGGGACATGATTGATGCTATGCGTCTAAAGAGCAATGTCACTATTGCAAATGGCAAGATTCGCCTGATTGACTCCACCAATCGGTATCGCTACCGTGTCTGGGGTATTGTTTACGAACACCCTGAAATTATCAATTGGCTGCCGGTTCCCGACTACCGGATTCGAGTCGAGAAAGTCGAAGAAGCACCTTAGTTCGTTCGTTCACCATTCACCTATTTACGACTATGAAAACCACTACACGAACACTCTTTTGTCTCTGTTTATTTTGCATAATCATATGTGGGAAAAACAAATCTCTTGCCCAGAAATTCCAACCTAAATACTTACGGGAGAATGATAAAGCGTTGTTGGCTCTCACCAGCCGCGCCACTGATGACGGCTGGCTGGAGTTTCGCGCCGATGCAGAGATGGTCGAAGCAGCTTCGTTTTCGACCCGCTTTGCCAAAGCCTTAGGGATTGAGGAAGGCTATCAACTCCGATTAGTCCGGGACAGAACCGACGTGAAAGAAACCCGGCACCAGCATTATCAGCTTTACTGGAAAGACGCCTTAGTCGAAGAGGGTCATCTGGACCTGCACTCGCGCAAAGGTCGATTAATAGCGGCTCATTCCCGAATTATTGAGAATTTAGACATCGCTACCGACAAGCCTATTGTCGAACGCCACGCTTTAGAGACTGCACTGGCCGACCGTAAATTGACCCTCGACGGCTTAGACGATAGCCAGAAACAGCCCAAAGGTGTATTGGTGCTGACCCGCGTGGACGGCGACTATGTGAAGGAAAGTTATCGCCTTGCGTACTCGTTCGACTTATATAGCAGGAACATGCAGGAGGCCAACCGGGTGTATATCGATGCTGTTTCGGGCCGGGTACTCAAGCGCCATTCACTGATAAGTAACTGTTTCGAGTCTCATCATGGTAACTATGCCAAACACGTAGCCTTGTCATCGGCTCATAAACAGCCTATTGAGTCGTTCAGGTCGATTGCACCGATGCAGGCCGCCACCTTTAATTCGCTCCATCCGCGCAGTAATCCGACCCCCTCGTTCGAAGTAGAGCCGTTTGGTGGAGGGTACCGGCTTACCATGAGTACCAACGTAGCGCAGGCCCTGCGAACCCGCCGGGATCTGAACAATAACGGTATTATAGACGATGCCGATTTAACCAATCCGACTACATCATGGGGCAATAACGAACAGCACGCTACGCTGGCGCATTGGGTTGGCTGGCGGAGTTATCAGTATTTTTTGAATCGGTTTGGCATGAATGGCACCGATGGGCAGGGTACCATTGCACAGATATTTATTGATCCTAACTTTAATGGTGGGGCTATCTGGACTTATGCTACAAGGACAATGAGGATTGGACCGGCAAATGGTAACATTCTGTCAACCGTCGATATTGTAGGTCATGAATACGGGCATGGGGTATCCTATCACTTAGTTGGCGGCTGGACGGTTGGAACTGGGGAAACGGGTTCGCTAAACGAGGGTTTCTCGGATATTATTGGCACAGCTATGGAGCGGGAACTCTATCCCACTGGCTCGCAGGGCAATATCTGGAACTGGCAACTGGGCGAAAATGCGCTATATGTCCGGGATATGGAACACCCGCATAATGTTGTTGATAATCTTAATTTCGGCCAGCCGGAAATTTATCAGGAACCAGGCTATTGGGATTTTAACAATCTGAGTACCCACCACAACAATGGTGTGCTTAACAAGTGGTTCCATACGCTCTACACGGGCAAAGGGCCAAACGGAAACATCACGCCCATTGGTTTCGACGATGCCATGAGCGTCGTTTACTGGGGACTTGAGAATTACATTTACGGCGATTACAACTATCCCAATACGGCTCAGGCGCTCCGAATCGCGGCTGGCGCCCTTTATGGCGAATGATCACCTCAACAGGTGGCCGTCAGAGAAGCCTGGGCAGCCGTAGGTATTCAGATGGGAACCTGCTCACCCGATTGTAATTATCAGCCAATCAATATTGCTCCCACCAGTGCTAACTGTAGCCAGGGTATAATCCTGAGTGCTAACTGCGCGGGCGTCAATGGTAATTCAAACTACTGGACTTGTCAGAACGTCACGTATTCGTTTGCTGGCCCCAATGTGCCGTTTAATTCAGGGTCAAATTCGAGCATCAGCATAACGGCTCCATCCAGTTCAGGCAATTATCAATATTCCCTAACGATGTCGAAACCAAGTTCGGGGTGCTATGTCCGAACAACCAATTTCAACATTAATGTAAACTGTTCATCGCCCTCCAATTGCGATTTCAGCAGTGGGCCGCGCTATGTGGGCACGTGGAATGGTCTGACGGTGCAGATTCGGTCTATTTCGGGTAAGAACGTATTGGTCACGGCCATTACCGGCTCGTCAACCGACAAGTATTACCCGCGTGGCGACAATTTCTGGGGCAATTTCAACCTTGATCCCAATGCGGCCGGTCTGCAAAGTTGTTTGAACGCGGGCAATACAGCCTGGTATGGCCTTGCCCTGCCTGGCGGCCTGACGCCCCATCGGGTTATTATCAGGGCAACGAATCCGATGGCGCGGTTTTCTTCGCCCAAAATGGCTCCAACCCAACCAATCCCTGCGATTTCAGCAGTCCGCGTCAGGTAGGAACCTGGAATGGTCTGACGGTGCAGATTCGGCAGTTTCCCAATGGCAAGCGGGCCTTAGTGACCCACGTTCCCGGCTCTTCCAACGACAAGTATTACCCACGGGGCGATAACTTTTGGGATAATTTCACGAAAAATTCCGGGGCTGACCAATACCGGCCCTGCCTGAACGCGGGCGATACGGGCTGGTGGGGGTTAGCCTTTCCGGGTGGCATCAACCCGCCGGGAGGCTATCAGCAGGGGACATCGTCGGATGGGACCGTTTTCTTTTCCACCAATGGCCTGCGGAAAGCCGCCCCGGAGCCAACACTGGAAGAAGTCACTTTGGTGACGGTACGCCCCAACCCGGTACAGGATGAAGTTACTGTAACGGTCTCGCTCAATGAAGCGGGTCCTGTTCAGATTCGGTTGCCGGACTTGCAGGGGCGCGCCCACCAACAGCAGCTATTCAGGGGCATAGCCGGTAAAAACGAACGAGTACTAAAGGTGGCATCCTTAACTGCGGGCGTTTACGCGATGGAAGTGACGTTTGAGAGTCAGCGGGTTATTCATAAATTAGTAAAAGAGTAATACATAGTTACCTGCGTCAAAAAAGCTCGTCAGCTATTGATGAGCTTTTTTAATTTATAGACGTACCCAATCTACCTGGAGTTGAAAAAGTTAACGTTTATTGAAACGGGTAAAATTGTATTTTAAGGGTAACGAAACAGAAAAATCGTAGCTTTACGGAGCGACTTACGAACCATACCCAAAAGTTGGCATTCTATTTGATAAGGTTTCGGCAAGCCCAAAGTTTTCTTTAACTCATTAATATCCATGAACCGAATTGTACGTGTCCTCCTACTGGTAGGACTGGCCTTCTGGAGTCTGACTGTTCAGGCACAAAGCGCGCGGCTACGAGCGGCTAATAAGCAGTTTGATAACCTCAGCTACGTCAGCGCGGTGCGGGCGTATGAGGAGTTTCTGCGGGCCGATAAAAAGAAAGACCCTGCCGAAACCCGCGACGCGCTCATCAAGCTTGGCTATAGCTACCGTAAGTTGCAGGATACCCGCAATGCCGAGCGGGTTTACGGCGAATTAGTAAAGTCTTATACCGACCTGGACAGTGAAGTTTATCTATACTACGCCCAGTCGCTGGCCGCCAACGGGAAGTACCGGGAGTCGCAGAAAATGTACAGCCAATATGGTGAAAAACAGGGGCAGGACCTGCGCGGACGCCGTTTTACGGTTTCCTACATGGACATGAACCGCTTTTATCAGGATTCATCGTCGTATCGCTTATATAGCCTGCCGATTAACTCCCGGCAGGCCGATTTCAGCCCGATGTATTATAAAGGCGGGATTGTTTTCGTCTCGGCCCGCGACGAATCAGGTGTGGTGAAGCGGGTATTTAACTGGAACCAAACGCCTTTTTTAGACCTTTATTTTCACCCCGATACCAACCAGTTGCGGGTTCCCGGTACCTTGCCGGGGCGTTCACTTAATTCGGCGATACTTGGTAGCGGCAGCGAAGCATCGGGGGCAACACAGGAGGTTGCCGGTGAAACGCAAAAGTTAACAAAAGCCGAAATATTTAGCCGCACCCTCAATACAAAATACCACGAAGGGCCAATGACCTTCACCAAAGATCAGAACTATATTGTTTTCACCCGGAACAATTCGAGTAAGGGAAAAGCGGGTAAAAGCTCAGATGGTACAAAAAAATTGAAATTGTATTCTTCCGTGAATAAGAACGGAAAATGGGTCGATATTCAGGAGTTGCCCTTCAACAGCAATGAATATTCGGTTGGTCATCCCGCTTTCTCGACGGATAACACGAAAATGTACTTTGTATCGGATATGCCGGGTGGTTTTGGCGGGACTGACGTCTACGTGGTTGAGTTTAACAATGGCCAGTGGGGAACGCCCGTTAATATGGGTAAGGAAATTAATACTGAAGGCAATGAGATGTTCCCGTTTGTAGCCGAAGGTGATTATCTGTATTTTTCATCAGACGGGCACGAAGGACTGGGCGGTTTGGATGTGTTTGTGGCTGAGTTAAAAGACGGTATTGCCTACAAAGGTGTTCAGAATGCGGGTGCTCCAATTAACTCCGAAAAAGATGATTTCGGTTTTATTACGGATAAAAGCCGCACGACGGGCTATGTTAGCAGTAACCGCAAAAAAGGCATCAGCGACGATGATATTTATTCCTTCCGCCGGAACTGCAAGCAACTTAATATTCTGGTCTATGATGCCAAAACGGGTACGCCACTCGAAAATGCCGATGTGCGGATTTTGCGAAACGGCATCAATCAGGACCTTCGGGTGACGAGTGTTGACGGGCGCACTGATCTGTGTGTGGACTCTAACACCGAATATGAATTTAAAGCCATCAAAGAAGGCTTTGCCATGAACAGCGTCAGGTTTTCAACCCTCACGCAATCGCCAAAACCGGTCCTGAATGTATCTATTTACCTCGAACGGGCCGAGAATACGGTGGTGAAAGGGGTTGTAAAAACCGAGGTCAACCAACAACCGGCAACGGGCGTGAAGGTGACGCTGCGGAATGAGAAAGATAAATCGGAGCAGACCGTGACAACCGGCCCCGATGGCGGCTACGAGTTCGACATGAAGCCGAACTCGCCCTACACCATCACGGCTCAGAAAGATCGCTATGCCACCAAGAAAGCCCAATACAGCAAAACCAAAAAGAAGTCGGCAGTTGTTACGGACTCGCTTGGGTTATACGGAGTTGGGGATGTGTTCCAGTTGAAAAATATTTATTACGACCTGAATAAATTTTTTATCCGCGCCGATGCGGCTCGTGAACTCGATCATGTACTGTCTATTCTGAAGGAATACCCACAGATGCAGATTGAACTCAGATCCCATACCGACGCCCGGGCGACCGATATCTACAACATCCGGCTGTCGGAGAATCGTGCCCGCGCGGCTATGGACTATCTTGTTTCGCGGGGTGTTCCGGCAAACCGCCTGGTCGCGCGTGGCTACGGCGAAAGCGAAATTCTGAACGGCTGTATCGACGGGGTAAATTGTAACGAAAACGAACACCAGCAAAACCGGCGAACCGAGTTTAAGATTGTATCGGTTCAGTAATTAAACCCATTCTACAACGAAAAAACGGACCATGTTCTGTGGTCCGTTTTTTCGTTGTAGAATGGGTTTACTTCATTCCTGTGCTGCCATTCCCATCCATTTTATTCATAATCTCGCGCGATACTTTCAGGTGCGCTTTTACCAGTGGGTGAGCCGCCTTTTCCAGAGCTTTCAGGTTGTTATCCGAGGCATTTGACTTTACCTTGCCCATAACCATGTCAAGTTTCTCATGGCCTTTCACGCCACTTTCGGTAACGTACATCCGGTCGAAAGCCATGCCCGACATACCCTCCATCTTCGTTACCATCGCCTGCGTTTCGGCGTCGGGAGCGCTGGGTAATACGACCCCTTTTGCGTCAGCAATCTCTTTGAGTTTCGCCGACAGGCCGGTTTGTTCCTCTACTTCGGCCTGCGCCAGTTGACGCACCTCGTCATTGCTGGCTTTCTGCACAGCAATCTTACTGACTTCCAACTGCATCATGCCGCCGTTGGCGACTTCCATCATCAGTGCCTGATCAACGCTCGACAATTTAGCGCTGGTGGGGCGAATGGCCGCCACTGTTGCTGCCCCTTTTTTGTTCATGCGGTCAAACTCCGCCTTGCTTTCCCGGCCAACCATTGTTGTGGTACCGGCAGTCATTGAACCGCTGTTTTGCTGAGCAACCGAAGTGCCTGCTACGACCAGGGCTACAAGCAACCCTAACGTCATTGATTTTGTTTTCATAACGATTTGTGTTGTTCTTTTTAATGATTACTACCCCGTAACGGCCTGGGTAATCCAACTGTTTGGCTACTGCCCCAAAAATCAATAGAGTATGAGTGTATGGCCAAAGTGACCAGAGGCCTGTGAGTAAGGTTAACCGATTACCACCCGTGCCGTAACCGATAATTGCCCCACATGACGCATGGTGTGTTCGGCTGCGTGCGTCAGCAAACCAATCACGGTTGAGGGTAATTGTGCCCGTCCAACCACGCGAACTTCGGTCAGGGTGCTCTCATCCGTAGTGCGAAGTTGGACGAGGGCCTGCTCAACCTGCTCATCAAACCGGCGAACCAACACCTGAACAGACAACGTAGCCATGTCAGGTTTCCCTTCTGAAGTTAAAGCCGCCAACTGCTCGGGCGAAAGAGTTTCCTGGCGGGCATAGGTAAAAAGCCGGTCCAGCACACCCGAAAGGTGTTGCAAATGAAACCCCACTGAGGCTATACCTGCCGGACGTTCCCAAAGCAGGGATTCTGGAAAATCGCGCATAAGGGCGTGTACTTCTTCGCGGGCCTGCATCAGGGCGTGAGCGATTGGCTGCAACAGGGGCGGCATGTCGGGGAGGGGACCTCGCAGCCAGACTTCACGGGTTTCGGGCGGGGTTTGCATAGCGAATGGAGTGAATATATGGGCTATTCTAAAAAAATATATCCTTTTTTTTTCTTACAGTGACTTACCTTTTTGCCTCTCGTCCTATTTACCGAAACATGTATAAATAGGTTCACCATTTCACCACTTGCTTTATGAAACCCAGATTCACGCTTTGGCTTAGCGTTTTCGCCTTGTTTGTCACACTCGCTTCCTGCGAAGACCATCGCATTACCGCACCCTCGGGCCAGCGATTTCGGATAAAAAAATACGAAGTACAACAATTACGAGATTATACAGGCATCGTTTTCAACTACGGTGGTGACGGTCGGTTAGCCAGTTATTTAACCCGTAAATCAACCCTTAATGATAACGGACACCTCATTTCCCTAAACTATAATGGACAGGGGCGATGAGTAAGCGCAGAGGGTGAATCAATAGGCCAGTTCCCGATACGGTATGGCTACGACTATGACAGTAATGGAAATATTATTTCAGTCAAACGGTACAACGATAGAAATAAGTCGGGTAACTATCTATTAACGGCTGACTATACATTGGAATATAGCACAAGTAGATCGCCTGATAGACTTACTCAAATATTAGACCTTGATTTCGGATTTGCAGCCACCACACTATTTCAATACACCTATAGCAATGGCAATGTTGTTAAATTAGAGCGACGTGACGGTAGCTTCATCAATGTGGAAAATCTTACGTACAGCGCGAAGCCTAATCCTTTTTACGGCTTACTATATGGTGTGCCAGAGGATAAAATGTACAGCAAAAATCTATTGATTAACAGTCGGTTTTTTGATACATATGATTCAAATGGCTTGCTAATCAATCGAGTCGATCCAATCGGTGGTCCGGCAGCACCCCAGAATAATAAGATTGAGAGGTTTGAATATGAAGCCTACTAAGTAGTAACTTCTACAATCATTGACTAAAATCGGGTCTGGAAGAGTAAGCCATCGCTTACATTTCCAGACCCGATTATTAATAAAAGAAAACGCTACCTGCTCAAATTACCGTTCCGCCGTCGGCGTAGAACAAACTGCCGGTGCTGTAGGACGAGGCATTGGAAGCCAGAAACAGGGCCAATGGACTGATTTCGTCGGCGGTGCCCATGCGGGCAATTGGAATCCGTTGGGTGAAGTGGTCCAGCATTTTATCGTCCTGCCAGAGAGCCTGGCTAAACTTGGTTTTAATCAGGCCGGGGCAAATGGCGTTCACGCGAATACCATCGGGACCCCATTCTTTCGCCAGCACTTTGGTGAGCATATTCAGCGAGGCTTTACTGACGCTGTAAATACCCAAACCGGGGTCGGGCGTGTGCCCGGCAATGCTGCTGACCATAATGATGCTGCCACCGCCCCGCGCTTTCATGCTGGGGTAGCACAGCTTGCTTAACTCAAACGGGGCTTTCACATTGGCCTGCATAATTTTATCGAAGGCGGCACCGTCGCAGTCGAGGGAAGGACCAAAAACGGGGTTCGAGGCTGCGTTATTAACCAGAATATCAATGCCGCCGTAAACGGCAATGGTTTTGTCCACTAACAGCCGAAGCTGATCCATGTCGCCCACGTGCGCGGCAAAGCCCGTGGCATCGCCACCCTGCGCCCGGATGTCGTTGGCCAGTGCGTCGCAGGCGTCCTGTTTGCGGCTGCTCACAACGACTTTAGCGCCAAAACGGGCAAACACGCGGGCCATGTCTTCGCCAATGCCCTTGCTGGCGCCGGTAATAACGGCCACCTTACCCGTGAGGTCGAACATTGCTTTCTCGGTAGTCGAAATAGGTTGGGTTAGCATATAGATAAAAGGTTAATTGTTTCAGGTTTAAAGTTCCATGGTTCATCCGGTAACCTGAACCATGGAACTTTAAACCTGAAACAATTAATAATCACTTCTCGAAAAAGCAGACGGAACCGCCCACCCAATCTTTGTTTTTGTTGAAATTGACCCCAATCATCTCGCCCCGGCTTAGCCGACCGAGATTAGTGAGCAGCGTAGGCTTCGGGTCGTCTTTGGGCCAGATAAACAGCATCCGAATTTCGCACTTAACCAACCCATCGGGCGATTGAATAACCGGCTCATAGGTGACCTTTCGCTGAATTAAATACCCGTCGCGCTGGTCGGCGGGAATCGCGTCGAGGTCGGCAGGGGTGATGTTCAGTTTAACGCCACTGCCCGCAAAGGAGAACAGGGGTTTCAGGACGTAATTTTCCAGGTCGGCCGGATATTCGTGGAGGTCAGACAGGTAATAACTGGCCGGAACATACGGGCTTTTCAGCAACGGCAGCGTGTATTTGCTGATGCGGAAAAACCAGTTCGGATGGCCAACCCACTCTACGTCGACATCGTCCGTCAGATGAAAGTCGGTTTCGAGGTCGGCATAGTGTTGTAGTTCGTCGAAAATCAGCCGGTTATAAATTCGTTTGATGCGAATCTGCCGACCATCTTTCTCGTAGAACAACGCCCGGCCCTCTTTGCGGATTTTAGTCAGACAAACAGCCGCAACGCCGAGGGCTTTTTCTGTTAGCACGAAGTCGATGCGTGTTTTTTGCTTTTCGGGATAAATTTCCAGCAAAATCACTTCTTCGGGCTGGCAATCGCCCACGATCATCTGGCGCAACCGGTCCAGATAGTCAGCGTTCGTAGCAACCGTAAACAGATGCGAGAGCGTATCAGGAACCGGGTAGGTTGCCCGGAATAAGTCGGCAACGTAGGGTTGGAATGCGTACAGCGATGGAAACCCCTGAAATTCAATTAATTGAGGAGTTAACTCACCTTTTGAGTCGGCACATACGGCAAAATCGACCGCCAGAAATTGCGTGTGCCCGTCTTCGTTCGGAACGCGTTGCCCCGCCGGAATCGCCTTCTCGGTCAATGCCTTAAAATCAGGGCGGGTAATTACGCCAACAATATCATCGCAGGCCTGCAAAATCCTGTTGGTCAGTAGTTTCGGAACAAAAATGGGCGTTTCGGCCACGCGAAAATCTAACAGACCGGGCAGGTCGGCGTCTATTTTATCCAAAAAAGCCCGGTAGCGTTCCGGGCTAAAGGCTTGGTTGTAGGTTTGACGAACGGGTTGGATCATGGGTTTCTTAGGACAGGATGAACAGGATTGACAGGCTTAATCCTATCCCAAAAGTCCTGTCAATCCTGTTTATCCTATCTAAAAATTAATTCTGTTCAATAACCTGTTCAGTGAGGGTTAACGACTGAATGGCCTGGCGCAAAAAGCCCGGCAAAATGATTGACTCGGTCAGCGCAATCTTGTCGGGGTCCTGCAAATAAGCGACCATGTCGTCGTACTTCTCCTTTCCGAAATTTGAAATGATATGATTCCGCTTTTCGTCTTTCAGGAAATACCGCAACATGCCTTCGTTGTCGGCTTCGGGGTGAAACTGGGTGCCCATAACTTCGGGTGAGAACCGAATCGCCATAACCGCCCGGTCGAGGGGCACGTGCGGACGGATTTTCTCCAGACATAAAATAGACGCCCCCATCTCGTTCAGGCGGTCCATGTTCGGCTCGGTAATCTGATAATCCCGCGAATCTACAGCGTAGAAGGGATCGGGTAAGCCGACTAACAAAGACTCTACATCGCCCTCATCCGTTTTATGTATTGGCAAAATACCAAACGAAGTTGATTTGCGACGGCTTAAATAACCCAAATCAAGGTGGCGAACGACCAACTGAAACGAGTGGCAAATCAGGAACACGAATTTCTTGCGCTCGTTGTGGCGATTCCAGTCGAAAATCTGGTCGATCAGATCAAAATAACTGACTTCCCAGTCATCCGTTGAGGCCAGGGGACTCCCCGGCCCCCCCGATGAAATGTACACATCGTAATCGTCTAAATCCGGAAGCTCATTGTTCGACCGAACATCGAACACATCAAACGCCAGTTCAGCGGGTTCATTACCCTGCACGTTCCGAATTAAGTGGATAATGCAACGCATGCCCTCATTGGCGTGGTTGTTATTCATGTCCAGAACGGCAATTTTTACTAAGCTCATAGATACAGTTTGTTACGGCAAAATAAGGACTGGCAGCCGTTCGGAAAGTAACTACCTGATGCCCAAAGAAGTTTCCTCAACAATGTAGTTGACAACCTGCTTCAGGTCGCCCGTTTGTTGAAAGACAGCCAGTTGCCGGTCGGCGCCGGTGCCCATCTCCAGGATTGTCCGCACATATTCGCATTCCTGCCGGCTACCGAGCTCATCCACTACATCGTCGATAAACGTCAGCAGTTCGTTGAGCAGATGGTGCGTCGGTACCTCCTCCTGCTTGCCAAAGTCAATCAGTTTGCCTTCGATGCCATAGCGGGCCGCCCGCCATTTGTTTTCATTGATGAGGATGCGCCGGTAAGGGCGGAAATTCAGATTCTGTTTATGCAGTTTATAAATCTTGGCGACCAGCGCCTGCATAATGGCCGCTAAGCAAATCGTTTCATCAATTCGCATGGGCACGTCGCAGATGCGGAACTCGATGGTGTCGAAGAATGGATGCAGCCGGATGTCCCACCATATTTTCTTACCGTTGTCGATGCAGCCGGTTTTCACCAGCAGATTGATGTACTCATCATATTCAGCCGCCGACGAGAAGAAATCCGGGATGCCCGTGCGGGGAAATTTATCGAACACCTTCGAGCGGTACGACTTGAAACCCGTGTTGCGGCCACGCCAAAACGGCGAGTTGGTCGACAGCGCGTAAATGTGGGGTAGAAAGTACCGTACTGCGTTCATAATCTGAACGCCTTCGTTTCGGCTTTCGATGCCTACGTGAACGTGCAGGCCAAAAATCAGGTTTGAACGCGCCACGTCGCGTAGTTCTTCGATGAGCCGGTCGTAGCGTTCGTTGGGGGTAATAAGCTGCTCCTGCCAATCGGAAAAAGGGTGCGTTCCGGCAGCCGCAATCTTGAGGTTCTGCCGCTCGGCCAGTTCAACAATCATCTTGCGGAGGTAGGTTACCTCGGCCCGCGCTTCCTGAATGTTGTTGCAGATATTGGTGCCGACTTCAACAACGGCCTGGTGCATTTCGGCCTTTACGCGCTCCTGAAGCACGATTTGGCCACCGTCGACGATTTTGGACATGTGCGAACGTAACTCGCCCGTGTTGGGGTCAATTGTTTGAAACTCTTCTTCGATTCCGAGGGTGAAGACCGGCATAGGCGTTATAGGTTAGAAAAAGCGATTTCGCAGTAAAGTAAGAAACGAACGGGTAATATAACAGTTTTCGGGGTGGTGCGCTACGGGCAGCACGGGCAACGCACTTTTTTTGTTAACCAACTACAAATAGATTTGGCTAACTAAACACCTCAGACGATGGGACAGAAATCCGGCCACCAAACACCCACTGAGTTCAGCAACGAGCGGGCGGTTGCCTGGGCACGCCAGATGATGGCCCGCAAACGCGCCGAGCAGAAAAGAATGGTGGAGGTTGGTATGCGTACTACCGGGGTATTGACTTCATTAAAATTAACCGCAACATCATTGCCTCCTCTGGAGATATTTATCTGACAGCGCTCATCATTCGACACGATAATCCGAACAAAGTCAGGATATTTGACGCCTTCGATCGGCTGATATCGGGGCAGAATGACGAAAAATCCTGATAGGTGCTGCACATGGCTGAACCACCCAAACGAACCATTATTGAGACCGTCAGGCAGTACGGGAGCCGACTGTCGCGGTTTATTCGCGGGCAGGTGAAATCCGACGAAGATGCCGAAGATATTTTACAGGACGTTTGGTATCAGCTCAGCAAAGTGGTTGACCTTGAAGGTATTGAGAGCATGAGCGGCTGGCTTTTTCAGGTGGCCCGAAACCGGATTACGGATACCTACCGCAAGAAAAAAGAAGGTGCGTTATCCGATTTGATGCTTGAGAATGAGGAGGACGGGTTCAGCTTCCGCGAAATCCTGCTCGCCGATGCCGAAACCCCCGAAGACCAGTTCTTTAAAGATATTTTTTGGGAGGAACTGATGAAAGCCCTGGATGAGCTACCCGAAAATCAGCGTACCGTATTTGTTCAGAATGAATTGGAAGACAGTACCTTGCAGGAGATTGCCGACCAAACCGGCGAAAACCTGAAAACAATTATCTCCCGAAAACGCTACGCCGTGCAACACCTGCGGAAACGCCTGAAAACCTTATACGACGAACTCGATAACCTTTGAAAATGATGAAAAATTACCCTGGCCGAAGACGCTTTTTTATTGCGCCCTTCATTCTGCTGGCCTTACTGGCCTTTTCATTTGCGGTGTATTGGCTGTGGAACAATGTGCTGGTGGCAGTCGTCGCCGTGAAGCCCGTCACCTATTGGCAGGCGATGGGTTTGTTAGCCTTGTCCAGAATCCTGCTGGGTGGTTTCAAAGTTGGCCCGCCCGGTGGTGGTCATTCCTATGGTGGGGGAGGCCCACCCTGGCGCGAAAAATGGCGGCAGATGAGCGACGAAGAACGGGCAACGTTCAAAAACAAGTGGCGGCATCGCGGCAATGAAGGCGAGTAAGGTAGTGTCATCTTATCAGCAACAGCTTCATTTAGTACAAACTCGTTGGCTTATCCCGGCGAGTTTTTTTGTGAGCTTTAAAGTAATTTTCCGACTGGTCCGTCATCCTGTTTAAACAACACGCAAAACACGACAAATAATGAACAACACATTAGTAAAATCGATTCTGGCTGGTCTGCTGCTGGGCGTGGCCTTGTTTATCCTGCCGTTCTTTCTGCTGCGGGTGGCCCTCTTTTTTCTCATCATTGGCGCTCTGTTCCGGCTCTTCGGCGGTGGGCGTTTCCGGCGGGGCTGGGGGCCGGGCCGGGGGTATGGCTATACACCTGCCTTTGCCGACCGGATTCGCCAGATGAGCGACGACGAATACAACCAGTTTAAACAACGGTATCACGGGCATTGCAGTCCCGGTGAGTCTCCGAAACCAACCCAAGAGACAACCCCAACGAACGCCTAAACAGAACAACACATGAGAAGACGCTTAAATCCCTGGGCTGTAGCCATCACGGCAGCCCTCACCTTCGGCAGCCTGATGGCTTTCGTGGGTCCCCGGTCGTTTGGTAATCACCATTGGGGCCGGCATGGTTATTATGACCAGCATTATCGGTATAATCACGGCGGTTGCGATGGGTACCGTGGCGACCGGGATAAGGCAAAAACCGATTCGGTTTCAGTCCAATAAATGGTAACCCAATTCGTGGTGGCAAAAGGCAATTCAGCAATGCGTTGCCTTTTGTGTTTAGGGCAGTTTAGGTTCGACCCAAAGGGCAGTAAAGCAGCCAATAAGTAACACCAGCCAGGCCCAGTCTGGCAGTTGGGCCGTTGCCGTCCGACGGGACTGATTACGGGCCGACGGATACCGCGAGTGGACTTGCATGAATCGGCTTACCATCGCCCGATTGGCAACAGGGTCGTTCGGCCTTAAGGCGTTGACATACAGGGCCAGCGAATCCTGCACGATTTGCCAGCCCGGCTGTCTAAACAACGAATTGGCCAGGGCCGAACGCTCATTTATAGACGAATAGGTCAGTGGAACCGTATCCGGCCCAATTTGTAGCGTGCGCTGTCGGCCCGAAGCGTTATTGATAGACACTGACTGCCGAATGCGGGTGTATACGGGCGCATCTACCTGAACGATAGTTTTATTGGAGCGAGCGAACCGAGCCAGCACAGCCATCCAAACCCGGTTGTAGCCCAGGCTGTCGCCACTTAGCGACAGGGGAAAGGTTTCGCTCAACAGGCTAACCCCCACCTGCCCGGTCGTTTGCTGAACCGCCACCGGATAGCCCGAAACGGCAAACTGATTCAGCCGTTCGACGAAGCGATAGGGAAGCGCGTTTAACCCATTTTTTATAGGGATAAGCGGCTCGCCCGCTATTTTTCGCACCTGCCACCCGCTTCCCAACGCCTGATTGATGGCCCGGCAGTCAGTTTCTGGATTGGTCAGGTTCAGGAACAAGACCGCTTTGCCACCCGCCACCGCTTTCCGAACGGCTGAACTGGCGGCATTGACCGGCTCCGTAATAATAAGGTCTGGCATGGGTTGACCCGCCGATTTATTCACCTGATTAATGCTGATGTTACTGCTGATATTTTTAGACAGCGCAGCCGAAATGTTGACCCGGTGGCCCTGTTTTCCAAGCCAGTCAGCCAGCGTTTTGCTCTCAAAGTCAGGACTATTGAGTAGAAACTGCACCGTTAGCGATTCGGTTGGCCGGACGAAAAAGCGAAGTGTGTCCAGCGTGGATTCGCCCAACACCAATTCTGTTTGGCTGCGGTCTCGTGAAAAGGTTGGGAATTGGAGCGTAAAGGTGTTAGGGCCTTCACTCAGGGCTACACTGTCGACTGTCTGACTGCCAAACCGAAGCCGCAGTAGTTGCGCTTTCGAGGAGTGAATCCCGCCCACCACAAGCTGCATCTCCCCTTGCCGGACAATGCCTTTCCAGCGAAGGGCCTGCACCTGATCGGGCGGGTTGTAGGGCACCCATTGCACGTTCGCGCTGCTAAGTTGAGTAAGCGTTTCAGTTGGGAAGGATTGCCCCACCAGCGTTACCGAGTCGTAGTCTGCCTTGAAATCCCGGCTGGACAAACGTACCTGAATGGGAAGGCTATCGTTAAGTTTCCGAACAAACGCCGAGGGAACATCTTCGCCGATGAGCAGGGCATGGGTTGCCGGTCGGGTTATGGGCCAGCTAATGTGCAGGAAATAGCCTGTCACCACCAGCCAGAGCAGAAAATTCAGTCCCGCCCGAACCCACTTTCGGCCAGCAGACAGTGACCGGTTGCGGGTAATGAGCCAAACCTGAACAAGCGAAAGGCTTAGCAGCGCCAGCCCGGTAAGCCCGGTAATTGGGTCTGTCCAGTTAAGGGTTGTTTGCATGTTTAACCCGGCGAGGTGGTAATCAACAGTTACTTCAAATGTCGCCAAAAGGCCTGCTCCAGCCTTCGGTCGCTCACAAACGACGGCCCGGTTCGTTCCGAAGCCTCCGTTAGCGCGTATAATTTTGTTTTCAGACTGGTTTTTTCGGCAACCGAAATCGGTTTACCGGAGGCCAGTTTCTGCAGCATCGCCAATATGGCCCAATTTTGGAGGCCACTGTTCAACACCCGGTCGGTCAGGGCGTTGCCCAGTTGCTGCACCGTTTGGCGTTGGCGGGTGTTGAGTTGAGGTAGGTCCAGATAACCCAGCACATCGGCAACCAGCGCGTTAATGCGTTGCTGGCGATAGGTTCGCTCCAGCCTGAAGGCGTCGGTAGCGTTTTTGAATTCGCCCGTTAGCCGGGTTTCTTTTTCTTTCGTTTGGGGCGGGTCGAAGCCGGTTTTCTTTACATACGACCGTGCTTTTTGCTGCGACAGTTTCAGGTATTTTAGGGCTTCCTGCTCAAACGGAAGGGCTTTTTCGGGTTCGTATAGCCGCAAATGCAACTCCGACTGCCACATATTTTCCAGCGCCATTTTCAGCAGTGACCGCGTCGATTGCTCATGAAACGTGTTCGTTTCGGCATCATCGTGCGAGTGGAGGTATTGCTCCATCAGAGCCGCCACGGGGTCTTTATTGCCGTCGGCTCCTCCGCCACTATGACCGTGATTATGGCCATCGTCGGCGCTGTGCGTTTGAGGAGCCGCCTGATTTGGCGTATTGTGGTCGCCTTCGCCCTCGTCGTGTTTGTGCATGTACGCCTGTATGGTCGCCATGCCCGCCACAGCCACGCCGTCGCTATTGGTGGGGGGGGCGTTACCGCCCCCAATGGACTTCTCAAACTCTTCGCCCAGAAACTGACCATAGCGCAAACGCAGAGCTTTCTGGTCGAACCCGATTTCGTTAGACTGACTGTTGAACGCATGAGTGGGGGTCCAGGCACGGCCTCTCTTTTTACGAATGGCAATCAGTTTTTCGGTGTCGATGATTATCTGCCGCTGACTCCGAAAATACTCCGGCATGATGTTCACGGCCATCGTTGCCAGTTCGCTTTCGTCGGCTTGAGTTGTGTCTTTGTAAACGACAAAATACGTATCTGATTTGGTAAAATTGGGTTCAGGCTGGCGGTTGTCGAAAGCGGCCCAGTAATAGTACAGTTCATCGCCCGGCGCAAATTGCAGCGCGTTAAGGTCAAGCGTTTTGGTTAATGTAGCTTCCCTGAAATTTGCCTGACCCAACGGCAGTTTTACTTCCCGAAACTTCACGTTCTCGCCCGAACCACGCGCTACAGTGGCTACAATGAATGCCTGCGATACGCCGAAATCATCGGAGATTTTAGCCGCAACGGTCAGCGTTTTTGGATCTTTCAGGTAATGAAAACGGTATAATTCTTTTGACGTCGGCTCAATCTTAGGCGGGAGGTCGGGCTGAGCCTCAAGCCGATAAAAATCAGATTGATAGATAAGTGAATCGTGGCCATTCGCCATTCGACAATAAGCTTTGATAGCGTACAGGCCGGAGTTTATGAGCCGGTCCTGATAGGTAAACGCATCGCCCGACTTTCGGAAAGCCAGTTCCTGGCCCCGGCTACCAGCCAGACGCACCAACAGTTGCCTGTTATCGCTGAACTGTACTTGCCACGTCAGGGTTGAACCGACTACACTGGAAACAGTCAAATTCGCCGAGTTCGTTTCCGGCAGATGCGTATAGGCAGGCGGCTGAATGCGTAAGGTTGCCGACACGAATGTTGGCGCAGCGGGTTTTTGTTCGGGCAGAATACCCGCCAGAATCCCTTTCTTTTTCAGGCCCGGTTTGGGTTTATTATCCAGCAAAGGATATCCCACATAAACGCCCACAGCCGTTAGCAAAAATAGTCCATATAAACCCGCTTTTGACAATAAGACAACCGGCGTCCGGACGTGCTGAATTTGACCACTCAGCCGCTCGACCTGGAGTTGTTCGGCCAGGTTGAGCTGCGGTTTGGTTAGCAGAGGTAAACTATATTCCACGTCGCCAACGGCCTGGTGAATGAGTTGAATTGCCAGCGGCTTTTTGTCCTGATAAAGTTTACTCAAAAAGGCCCCGGCACCAAATCCGGCAGCGCCCATCAGCAATGGCCAGGCCGACGTACCTGTAAACGTGACCGTTAGCAGGTACGCCGATGCCGCCAGCAGCAGGCACCGCAGAATGGCGTTCGCGTAGAGTTGGTACGTAACCGACGAGATAAGGCGTTTCAGTTCGTTCATGCGTTTTTGGTCAGAGCAAGCCAGCGTTCGAGTAGTAATAGAACCACAAAAGCCAGCAACAAGGCATTTTGCAGACCCGCCTGTTGTTGCGTGCTGGGTTTGACCGACGCAACGAACAGTGTTTTCAAGTCCTGCTGGCTTAGGGGCCGTCCTTCCCCGGCAAGTCCGTAATAGTTGAGTAGCTGTTCACCTAACCATTCTGGCAACTGGCCGGTTTCAACTCGTTCGGAGGTTTGTGGCGTTAATCGTTCGCCCGTAAAAATGACGTTAGAAGCTGTTGAACGTTGCACATTTCCTGAGATAACGTAAAGTGTTTGCCGCGAGGGATTTACAGGCAAGTTGCTGGTTAGGATCCAGTCATAGGCCAGATTCGGTTTTGGTGACACATCAATCCTTAAATCGAGGCCATACACCTCTGCCAATGCCGTCAGCGCAGCCTGAATGGTTTGCCGTTCCTGCGGATTCCGGTAATCCAGCAGGGTACGAACTGGCCCCGAATGCACAGGGTTAGCCTGGAATTTCAGCGTTGGGTCCAGCAGCAGACTACTCGTTAGCTTCCCCGCCCGATTGATGAATAACTTCCGGTTGTCCTTCACGACTAAATAGGCGCGTGGCTGGCTTGTTGACGCCATCATTGTATGCAGCCGAAACCGCGCCGGAACCGTAATTGCTGGCACTTCAGCCAGCACTGGATTGGTACTGATGTATAAATGCAGTTCAGTATTTTTAGCATCTATCTGATTAATAGCTGTTTGCAGGAGTAAACTGTTCCAGGTTCCAGGTTTTATGTTGAACCTGGAACCTGGAACCTGAAACAGTTTACCATCAACTTCTCTTAACGGCTCATCTGCCCAAATAACCCGTTCCCCCTTCTTCAGGGCTTCCGTTAATTCAAACCGGAAGTTGTCGGCTACAGATTCGCTGGGTTGCACCAGATGAACTTTCTGAATAGGAGGGGGTTGCATAAACCAGTTCAGCAAAGGTTGAGCGAGTAAAATGGCCAGCAGCAACAGGAGTAAACACCGGACGATTAAGAGCAGAAGATTATCGAACCGAAGGCCACGACTTTGCTGTTGCTGTTTTTCGGTGAGCCATTGGGTGGCGGCCCAGGGCAGGGGTTTTCCGCGCTTCTGGTGCCAGAAGTGAATTGCCACCGGAATAATTACGGCCAGCGCACCCCACAATAACATTGGCTCAATGAAGGGCATTTATTGTTCCGTGTTTGAGGTTTCATGTTCCATATTTCAATAAGGCAACATGGAACATGAAACCTCAAACATGGAACAAAATACCTCGCTTAACTCAGTAAAAACTGTTTCAATACGAGGGCAATGGGGTCGCTCAGGCGGGCGCGAATCAGGCGTACATGCGGAATTCGCAGGCGTTCTTCCAGATTTGCCAGATAGTCGGATGCGCGTTGCCGAACCGTTTCCCGAATAGCATCAGCCTGTAATTCAATCTCTTTGCCCGTTTCCAAATCCTGAAACCGATAGAAACCGCTCATCGAGAAGTCCAACTCCTGATCGCCCAGTATCTGAAAAATAACAATCTCCCGACGCGGTCCAGCTACGGTCTGAATCAGGTTTACCCATTCGTCGTTCACCTGCAAAAAGTCCGACGCGATAAGGAGCATTTCGGTTTGTTTTCGGCTAAACTCCGGGACGGATGCGGCCTTGTTGTCCCATGCGCCCGATGCTCGTGTTGTTTCGAGCGTCGCCACAATTTTCTGAAAGCTCTGCTTACCCGCCGGAACCAGCGGTTGCACCAGGCCATTTTGGAGCGCGTACAAACTCAACTGGTCGCTTTGCCGATTGCTTAGGTAAGCCAGCGAGGCCAGTAGGATTCGGGCGTATTGCAACCGGCTAACGCCCCCTTCGGCATAATTCATCGACCCCGACAAATCGATCAGGAGTCGAATTTGCTGGTTGCTTTCTGTAGCGGATTCACGCACTAAATAATGGTTGGTTTTGGCGAACAATTTCCAGTCGATGCGCTTGGGATCGTCGCCGGGTGTGTAGTGCCGAAACTGCTCAAACTCGGTTCCAATCCCCGACCGTCGACTGGCCTGAATGCCCAGCATCAACTCATCACTAACCAATTTTCCGGCCAGTTGCAGGTTGTTGAGTTTAACGAGGTCGTTGATGAGCATTTTTAGAATTACAGGTTCCAGGTTCAGTGGAACCTGAACTATTATTTTACAACAGAAAGGAGTTCCTGAATCACCCGGTCGGTGGTAATGCCTTCGGCTTCGGCACGGAAGTTGAGCGCAATGCGGTGGCGTAAGACCGGATAAGCCAGCGTTTTGATGTCGTCGGGAATGACGGAGAATCGCTCGCTGAGTACAGCGCGGGCCTTCGCGCACAAGACCAGGGCCTGCCCGGCACGAGGCCCTGCGCCCCATTCGCCCCACTGTTTTACAAACGCTACGGGGGAGGTCTCCGGGCGCGACGCCCGCACCAATCGGTTGATGTAGTCAATGAGTTCGTCGCTGATGTGTACCTGCCGGGTCAGGGTTTGCAGGTCGAGTATATCCTGGTCGGAGAGGATGGTTTTCAGGTCGGGACGGGCTGTGCCGGTAGTGCTTTTGAGCACGTCGAGTTCCTCCTGCTCCGATGGGTAACTGAGCTTGATATACAGCAGAAACCGGTCTAACTGCGCTTCGGGCAGGGGATACGTACCAGCCTGTTCAATCGGGTTTTGCGTGGCAATAATTAGGAAAGGCCGGGGTAATTCGTAGTCGGTGCCGCCATAGGTAACCTTATATTCCTGCATGGCTTCGAGCATGGCCGCCTGCGTTTTGGGCGGAGTCCGGTTGATTTCATCCGCCAGCACTACATTGGCGAAGAGTGGCCCCCGGTTAAAAACAAACACTTTGTGGCCCGTTTCGTGGTCATCTTCCAGAATCTCCGTTCCAACGATGTCGCCGGGCATCAGGTCCGGTGTGAATTGTATGCGTTTAAAGCGCATCGCCAGCGCATCGGCCATCGTCTTGACCATCAGGGTCTTGGCCAGGCCAGGTACCCCCTCGAGCAGGCAATGCCCCCCCGCCAGAAGCGAAATAAGCACCTCGCTGATGGCTTCCTGCTGGCCGATAATGACTTTGCCAATTTCTTTTTTTAGCAGCGGTAGTTTAGCGACTAAGGCTTTGTGATGAGTTATGTCTGTTGATTCCAAGCTGTATTCAATGAATAATGTAAAATGAATAATGTAGAGTGGATAATGAAGAGATCGTTGGTTAAGGCTCAGGGAGTAAACATTCTGCATTATTCATTTTACATTACTAAACAGTCAACGCATACGTCACAATATTCACCCCAAACTTGGTGTTGTCTTCGGCCAGAAAGCGTTTGTTCCGAAAGTCGTAATCCCACTCGCAGCCATAATCTTTGTTACTGTACAGCACCCCAATTCGCCCATTGATGGTGATGGCTTTGAGGTAGTCATGCACCAGGTCGTCGCCCCAGCCATTCAACTCGAACGAGGTGGTCGGTGGCCCGTCGTCAAACTTGAAAAAGCAGGTATAGACTGGATGCGTATTCAGGATTTTCTGCAACGCTTTCGGGCCAAACGTGCGGGCCATTTCCTGCTCAAACGACTTGGCAAACAGCCCATCGACATCGTGGTTACAGTCGTCCACAAACACGAAGCCGCCGTTCTGAACGTAGCGTTTGAACTGATCGCGCTCCTGCGCCGAAAACTCCACCAACTTATGCCCGCTGAGGTAACAGAATGGGCTTTTAAACAAATCGGGGCTGCTCAACTGCACTACGCGCTCCTTCTGGTCGACGGCCAGGGTCGTGTACTCCACCAGCGAATGCATCAGATTCGAGGGCATCCGCTGGTCGGTATCCCAGTCGCCGGAGGTGTACTGAATGCGAGTGAAGAAGAACGGTTTCATAACGGTTTTTCCATAACAAGGTCATCCATCAGAAAGCCATTGCCAATGTCAATTGTTTCGTTAGTAACCACGGCAAAGCCCAGGCGTTCATAAAACTGAACGGCTTTGTTGTGCTTATTTACATTCAGCGAAAGTTTATCGTTTTTATGGTTCATGGCCCGGTCAGCGACTTTTTCGATCAGTAACCGCCCTACGCCTTTGCCCTGACTGGCAGGCAAAAGGTAAATTTTGTGAATCTTGGTTTTGGGTTGCCGCCTGTAATCGAGTTCATACGAGACATAGCCCAGATATTCATTGCTTTCATCGTCCTGAGCCAGCAGAAAAACATGCTTTTGCTCATTTATCTGTGCTTTCAGGGCGTCGAAGGTGTACATCATCTCCAGCATATAGCTGATCTGCACCGGCGATAGAATTTCTGCAAACGTATTGGGCCAGGTTTGGTGAGCAATATCGTGGATGATGGGTAAGTCCTGTTCGGTGGCCTGGGTAATGGTAATCATTGGGGAATAAATAGCTTTAATGTGATTGCGGGTTACGAATGCAACAATCAGTCAATTACTTTTATCTGGCGCAGAATGTCTTTCGTGATTTTCTTGCGGCAATCGGCAAAATTTGGGTTTCGTATTTCCCGATTTTTAATGAGCCGGGTAGCGAAAAAATACGGCTTGTTCGCTCGTTCGACATAACCCACCCACCAGCCCGTATCCTTACCGCCGTCGCGTGTCCAGCCGGTTTTGGCGCGAATGACATACAGGCTCGTTGTTTCAGCCACCATGAGTCGCTTCACTATAGCTATGTTACGTTTAGAGAAAGGCAGTTTTTCTTCATAAAGTGCCTTCAAAAACTCAATCTGATTGACGGGTGAAATGGCAAACGATCCGAAATTCCAAAAATCAACACCAGCTTCGGAGAGATTCACATTCCCATAATGGCACTGGTTTAGATAAAGACGGTAACGGTCCCGACCAATTTTCTTCGCCAGTTCAATATAAACCCATCCTGCCGACTCTCTAAAGGCCTCCTGCACAGTCATATCCCGATATAGTTCAGGACGATATCCGTACAACACTGTGTCCACCTTCCCAACCCACTTTATAACATCGTTTTCAGTACGAATAACTCCCGTTTCCAGGGCAATTAATGAGTTGATAATCTTGAATGTTGATGCTGGTAAGGTTTCCTTCCGACTGTCAGCTTCATCCGTAAAGAGCCACTTTTTTTGGCTGTAATCGTAGATGGTCGTGCTACCTTCCAGATTACACTCGGTAAATGGCTTTTTAACGTCATTTTGCCCGCTGGTAATAGCTGGTAACAGACAATAGAGTAGAAGAAGCCGCATTATTCCTGTAAGGAGGTTTATAATCTACACTGCATCCGACAAACTGGTGAAGGTAAACTCCCGAATTTTCATCGGCGGAATCAGGTAATTCTTGCTCATATCCAGTCTATAATCTGGTTAAAATCAAGCCGCCCGGAAGCTACCTGAATCACAAAATCGTATTTTTCCTCCTGCGTCGCGGTTATGTCTTTCCCCGACTGCATGAGCAACAAACGCATAAGTACATAGCCCGTGCGTTTATTGCCATCTACGAACGGATGGTTTTTGACAATATTTTCCAAAATAGCGCCCGCTTTCTCTTCGGGCGTTAGGTAAAATAGCGTTTCACCAATTCCGCTAAAGGGGCGTTCGATAGCAGACTGGAGCAATCCCTGATCCCGAATGCCAGAGGAACCACCAAAGTCATTGATTAGTACCTGATGAATGGTCAGCACATCGGCAATGTCAATCATTGCGCTAACTTGCTGAGTAGTTCACGGTCTTCTGTCAGTATCTTTCGGAAGTTGCTGGTAAACTGAACGGTCACGGTGTTCGATTTTTCAACCTGTCGCAGATATGCTAATAACTCGCTTAATAACTCATCAGGCAGTTTGTTAACAATCTGGTTGATTTCCTGCTTCAGTTCTGTTGTTGCCATAATCGAAATTTACTTGCTCACAGATAACAGTTAGGATTACGTCTGGGTTACACTGCATCCGACAAACTGGTGAAGGTAAACCCCCGAATTTTCATCGGCGGAATCAGGTCGTCAGCGTTTAGTGTCAATTGACGGATAGCTATCTAAATAGAGTGTATCCGGGTCTAAATCAAGTTCATTGGGCCAAACAATACTGCCGTTGAAAGCCCTGATGCCGTTAAATAAGGCAGTATCCTGTAGTTCCTGAAAGATACCGATAGATAAATAAGGTTTCACGTCGAACACTCTGCGCTCCTGGTTAGTGAAGAGCAACTCAAGACAGTAATTGTCGAGCGGTTTTACGCCTGTCACACGCGGATTCATACTCGTTTTATTTTAGAGGATCAATGAGGAAAACCCGCTGGCCACTGATGGCTAATTGCCAGTCAGCCATCAGGTTTTCCCGGTGAATTTCAATCCAGGCTTCAACTAACTTGATTTTTCCTTTCGGTAATTTTCCTTCCAGCAACTCGCCACTTTCAATGCCAAAAACTGCTTCCATTTCACCATATCGAACGTGAATATGAGGAAGATGGTGTTGTTTATTGTCAAGATAATAAAGACTGATAATCAGCCCGTAGAACATGGATATGACCGGCATAAAAAGGTAACGTCGGGTAAAGAGAAATAAATCAATAAGCTTAACTCAAACAGCTTCTTACACTGCATCTGACAAACTGGTGAAGGTAAACTCCCGAATTTTCATCGGCGGAATCAGGTAATTCTGGTCACTTTCGGTGCTGACGACGCGCTCCGGCTTGCCCAGCGATTCGAGGTTGTTGAGCATGATAATCGGACTTTCGTTGAACCGAAAGTTCTTGACGGGGTGCTTGATTTTGCCATTTTCGATGTAGAACGTTCCATCGCGGGTGAGGCCCGTGAGCAGAATAGTTTGTGGATCAACCGGTCGGATGTACCACAGTTTCGTAACCAGAATGCCGCGCTGTGTACTCTTTATCATATCCTCCAGCGAGGCCGTTCCACCCAGCATAATCACGTTATTCGGCCTGGGAACCGCTTTCTTGCCTTGCTTCTGTGCCCAATAACGCGAATACGACAGGTTTTTAGCTACTCCCTTCTCAATCCACATCGTTTTTTCCTGCGGCCGTCCATCTCCCGACCAGGGCGAAGCGGGTAGCTCGGCGTTGGTGGGATCGGAGTAAATAGTCACGCGCTCGTCCACGATTTTGTCGCCTAAGCGCGATTTGCCGCCTGTTTTGCTGAAATAGGACCGGCCTTCGTCGGCGGAGCGGGCATCCATGTTGAAGAAAATATTTTCGAGCAGGACTACAGCCGCTGTCGGCTCCAGAATAACGGTGTATTTGCCGGGTTCGATGGCCCGCGCTTCGGCGGAGCCCTGTGCTTTCTGAATGGCAATGCGGGTAGCTTCGGCGGTGTCTAATTTGCTGAAATCGCTGTAGCCGCGCGCTACATATCCTGAGCCTTTGCCATCGTTAGTGCGGACCGTTAAGGAGAAGTTAATGTTTGAACTGGGGTAATACGCAAACAAACCTTTGGAGTTCATCATGGCCGTGTAGCCATACTGATCCTGCAAAAAACCGGCGGCTGTCAGGTTTTTCTCCCGCGAAAGCTGCAGACTTTTTGCTACCGCATCGGCCCGCGTATCGGGCGTGAGCTGGGCGGTCGAGTCGAAGAAACCCGTCGATTTCAGGTACGTTTGTGGTCCCAGAACGCCCACATACTCCGGATTTTCGGGGGCCAGCTGCGCCAGTTCTTCAGCCCGGCGCACGACCTTTTCGAGCGAGGCATCATCGAATTCATCAATCGTAGCCACGCCTACTTTTTTACCATACGCCGACTGAACAACTAAAGTCTTGGTAATAAGTGTGCCACTGGTCGATACTTCATTGCGGGCGTAGCGGATGTTACCTCTTTCTTCACCCGACAGGTTAACTTCGCATTCGTCAGCTTTAGAGTAGCTGAGGACTTTAGTGAGCAGGGCTTTCGCTTCTGCTTCGGTAAGTATGATTGCCATGAAATAGTTGTTTCAGGTTCAATGTTTCAGGTTTAAAGAACGAGACCTTGAACCTGAAACATTGAACTATATTTTCCGTGCTGTATTGATTACATTGACCCCATTGAATCGGGTGGTGCTGCTCCCGTGCGAGACCGCGCTCGATTGTGGGGGCTGCCCTTTGCCATCGAAGAAGGAGCCACCAAGCCGGTAGTCCCGCTCGTCGCATACCTGCACGCAGGAGTTCCAGAATTCCTGCGTGTTCGACTGGTAGGCCACATCTTTGAGCATCCCGGCAATCTGCCCATCTTTGATTTCGTAGAACAACTGCCCGCCAAACTGGAAGTTATACCGCTGCTGGTCAATAGAGAACGAACCGTCGCCGATGATGTAAATGCCTTTTTTAACGTCTTTTATCATGTCCTGTACCGACAATGGCGTTTTGCCAGCCGCCAGCGACACGTTGGCCATGCGCTGAAACTGCACCGAACTCCAGCTATCGGCATAGCAGCACCCCTGCGATTCGTTCTCGCCAATGATGTGCACCTGGTCGCGGATGGCCTGGTAGTTCACTAAGGTTCCGTCTTTTACCAAATCCCACTTTTTAGTTTGAACGCCTTCGTCGTCGTAGCCAACGGCGCCCAGCGAGCCCACCTGCGTTTTATCGGCGAAGAGGTTGACCTGCTTGCTGCCGTAATTGAATTTCTTCGTTTGCCACTTGTCGAGGGTAGCAAAGCTGGTTCCGGCGTAGTTGGCTTCGTAGCCCAGTACCCGGTCGAGTTCGAGGGGGTGCCCAACCGACTCGTGGATGGTGAGCCAGAGATGCGATGGGTCGAGCACAAGGTCATATTTGCCCGCTTCGACCGACTTGGCCGTATGCTTGGCGCGGGCCTGTTTGGCCGCTGCCGTCATGTCTTCGAGCATGTCATAACCTTTGTTGTAGCGGGTTGTAATGCCCGTTACTTTATCGGCGGGATTGGCCTGTAGGTATTCATAACCCATGCCCACCGGCGCACTTAATGACTGGCGCGTTTCAAACTTACCGGTTTTGGGGTCGATGGCCGTAACGGTAGAGAGCGGCCATATCCGGTGAATATCCTGATCGGCGTAAGTGCCATCGGTGGAGGCAAAATATTTCTGCTCATTCACCATGAACAGGATGGAGTTCACGTAGTTGGCCCCGTTTTTCAGCGCTGCACTGTTGACCGATAGCAATAAATCGACTTTTTCTTTGATGGGTACCTCAAACGCATTGCGTTGAATGGGTGCTTTCCAGGTTACCTCGCCGTAGCCTTTCTGGGGAGCCAGGTGCACCGGTTCCTTCATCAGTTTGGCATTGGCTTTGGCAATGGCTACAGCTTTTTCGGCAGCTTTGGCCGTGTCGGCTTCGCTTTTGGCATCGACCACAGCGGCAAATCCCCAGCAGCCGTCGGCAATCACGCGAACGCCCACGCCGTAGGATTCGGTGTTGACGATATTCTGCACTTTGTCTTCGCGCGTGACGACGAACTGGTTCAGGTATCGGCCAATGCGAACATCGGAATACGACGCGCCTTTACTTTTAGCCGCGTTCATGGCGGCATCGGCCAGCCGTTTTTTTATGGCTACATCCACACCCGGTTCGAGCAGCATTTCTGGCGCAACCGGACGTGAAAAGGCGGGTAAACCGGGCAATAGGATACCAGCGGTTCCCATGCTTAGAAGTTGATTGAAATCTCGACGGTTCATGTTGGTTTTAAGGTTGTTACACAGAGATACACAGAGTATCACAGAGATTCACGGAGAGAAAAATTAGAGAAACGTTTGAGACCATCGCGCAACATCTTGACGTGAAAATTGATAAGCAGGCCGAGTGGAAAGTTGCCGAGACGGAGATACGTCAGGATTTGAGCGGAATGAACATCTGTAAGTAGGTCTACCGTTTTCAACTCGATAACCAATTCATTTTCAACTAGCAGGTCAAGTCGATAACCATGTTCTAAACGAACCTCTTTGTAAATAATCGGTAATGGCTTCTCCCGCTCGACGTGAAGACCAGCCTGCTGAAGTTCGTAAAACAAACATTCCTGGTAGGCTGATTCTAATAATCCTGGCCCTAATGCCCGATGCACCTCAATAGCTTTGCCAATCACAATTGTTGTTAAACTATGCTCTTTGTATCTCTGTGACTCTCCGTGCATCTCTGTGTAATAATTTTTAAACAGCATCCGATAAACTCGTAAACGTGAAGTCCCGAATCTTCAACGGCGGCACCAGATTGCCCCCAATCCGAACGGGTTTACCCAGGGCTTCGAGGTTATTGAGCATGATAATGGGGCTTTCGTTGAACCGGAAATTCTTGACCGGAAACTTAATCTGCCCATTTTCGATATAAAACGTCCCATCGCGGGTCAGGCCGGTGTAGAGCAATGTTTGCGGGTCAACGGGGCGGATGTACCAGAAACGCGTTACTAAAATGCCTTTGGCCGTGCTTTTGATAAGGTCGGCCAGCGATTGGGTTCCGCCTTCCATAATGAAATTGGTGGGTGGTGGCGTTGCGTGTACGCCCTTCTTTTCGGCCCAATAGCGCGAATACGACAGGTTTTTAACAATACCCTTCTCAATCCAGGTCACTTTTTCCTGCGGGCGACCATCACTGCCCCCACCCCCGAAGCGACCACCTCCTCCACCAAAGGGAGAAGTCGGAATTTCAGGATTCGTTGGGTCGGAGTAGATGGTTACGCGCTCATCGAACAGTTTTTCGCCCAAACGTGTACCACCGCCTTTTTTACTCAGGAAACTGCGGCCTTCGTCGGCGTTGCGGGCATCAATGGCATTCATCATGCCCGCCAGCAGCGACGCATCCGTGTTGGAAACAAGGGCTGCCGGTTCCAGAATAACGGTGTATTTGCCCGGCTCCAGTGCGCGGGCTTTCACCGATGCCTGTGCCTTTTGCATGGCGATTTTGGTGGACGCTCGGGTATCGAGTTTCGTGGCATCCGTTACGTCGCTGGTAGCGTAGCCCGAACCGAGACCGTCGGCTGTGCGAACCGTAATCGAAAACTCAACACTGGTGGCCCGATTGTAGCCGACAAGACCCTTGCTGTTGCCAATGGCCGTGAAACCGGTGGTGTCTTCCATATAGCCCGCCGATGTCAGGTTTGCCTGCCGACACGGGTCGATGCTGTCGAAAGCGGCCTGCGCCCGATAGTCCGGGTTGATTATGGCGGTGCTTTCGGCATACGGGTTCGTCGTCAGGTACGTTTGCGGCCCCAGTATGGGCATGTACTCCGGGTTCTCGGGAGCCAGCCGGGCAATTTCCTCAGCCCGCCGGACGGTCTTTTCGAGCGACGCATCGTCGAACTCGTTGATGGTTGCCGTGCCCGACCGTTTACCAAAAACCGACGTAACGGCTAAGGCCATATTCTCCGACTCCCCACTGGTCGATACCGAGTTGCGGGCGTAGCGGATGTTGCCCGTGCGGCCCCCCGTAATGCTGACGCTGGTTTCATCGGCCTTTGCGTAGCCGAGCACCTTGTCGATAATTTTTTTTGCTTCTTCTTTGGTTAAGATTGCCATGCAGCAGTTTACAGTTTACAGTTTACTGTCTTCTGTTTTACAGCTTTCTGCTATAAATTGCTCTTATCAGATACGCAAACCAACAGGCAATCACAACTGAAAACGGTAAACTGAAAACAGTAAAGTATTTTTAAATCTTACGTCCCGTATTTATCACATTAACCCCATTAAATCGGGTTGTTGAACTCCCGTGCGAGACCGCGCTAACCTGCGAGGGTTGCCCCTTGCCGTCGAAGAACGAACCGAACGTGCGGTAGTCGTCCTGGTCGCAGAGTTGGGCGCAGGAGTTCCAGAATTCCTGCGTGTTCGACTGGTAGGCCGCATCGTCGAGCATCCCAACGAGTTCGCCATTTTTGATTTCGTAGAACAACTGCCCGCCAAACTGGAAGTTATACCGCTGCTGGTCAATTGAATACGAACCCCGCCCAATGATATAGATGCCTTTCTCGACCCCTTTAATCATGTCGAAAACCGAGCGTTTTTCGGTTCCGGCTTTTAGCGATACGTTCGGCATCCGCTGGAACTGAACGGAGTCCCAGTTGTCGGCGTAGCAGCAGCCGTGCGACTCTTTCTCGCCGATGATGGCGACCTGGTCGCGGGTGGCCTGATAATTTACCAAAATACCGTCTTTAATCAAATCCCACTGTTTGGCCGGAACGCCCTCATCGTCGTAGCCAACCGTGCCCAGTGTGTGGGGTTGGATTTTGTCGGCCACAATGTTGACCAGCTTACTGCCGTAATTGAACGTTTTGGTTTTCCACTTGTCGAGGGTGGCAAAACTGGTTCCGGCGTAGTTGGCTTCGTAGCCCAGCACCCGGTCGAGTTCGGTTGGGTGGCCGACAGATTCGTGGATGGTCAGGCCGAGGTGGTTGGGGTCGAGCACGAGGTCGTACTTGCCCGGCTGAACGGTTTTAGCCGTTAGTTTTTGCTTTACCTGGGTTGCCCCCAGAATGGCGTCTTCCACCATGTCGTAGGAGTTACGGTAGCCAACCAGCCCGTTGGGTGCTGCAATTTTTTCGGAAGCCAGGCCATCTAAATATTCGTAGCCCATACCCATCGGTGAACTGAGCGCGTCGCGGGTTTTGAACTTCCCGGCGGTGCGGTCTACGGCCGATATGGTGAACGTTGGCCAGATGCGGTGAATATCCTGGTCGATGTAGGAGCCATCGGTGGAGGCAAAATACTTCTGTTCATTGATGAAAAACAGGTTCGACGTGACGAAAGCCGCCCCATTTTTCATGGCCTCGCCGTTGACCTTCATCAGCAGGTCGATTTTATGCTGGACTGGAATCTCGAAGGCGTTTTTCTTAATTGGCGTTTTCCAGGAAACCTCACCCACGCCCTTTTGCGGAGCGAGTTGCACGGGTTCACGCTGGATTTTGGCGTTGGCTTTGGCAATAGCTACGGCGGTTTCGGCACATTTGGCAATGGCGTCGGGCCGCACATCGCTGGTGGCGGCAAATCCCCAGGTGCCATTGGCAATAACCCGGATGCCGATACCATAAGACTCCGCGTTGACGATGTTCTGCACCTTCATTTCGCGGGTGAACATGTACTGCTGTAGATACCGTCCAATGCGAACGTCGGTATAGGTGGCTCCTTTGCTTTTGGCCGCATTCAGGGCGATGTCGGCGAATTGTTTCTTCGCGGCTGTATCGACACCGGAACGCCGACCGGCTGCGTCGAACAGGTACTCGGGCGACACGGCGCTGCCAAAAATTGGAACGCCGACCGCAGGAACCCCAGCCGCCAGCAGGCTGCCAACGCTCAGACCCGACAACTGGATAAAGTTTCTTCGTTGCATGTATTGATTAATGACTGATTAGTTTGCTGGCTGATGATTTGGGTAACGTATTATCGAAAACACGAATTTGGCTAAAATAGCGCGAAGAAACCCTATGCGCTTTCGATTTTGTGACGAACGGTAAACAGCAAGTAGTCGAATGCGCCCAACATTATTCGGTTAAAAGGCATATATGCCAATGATTAGATAGGAGTTAAATTGGTAAGACCAACGTCTGTAGAAATGATGCAAGCGCAGCAAGTAGAAGAATTAATTCAGGATGTGCTGATAATCAGCCACACGAACATCCGCGACCTGGAGGAAATACGCTTATTTTCAGCCCGACCCGTCGGGCCGCCGACCCGTCGGACCACCCGAAAGAACACGATTACATCGACGGTCGGTTGTTCAGGTATGGCGAAGTACTGGCCGTTCTGTGGGCCGGGCCGACCGAAACGTCGGCCCGCGATGCGGCTATCGATCCAAAGGCGATTGGTTTGTAACTGTCTTGTCTCGGTAATTATAAACGCACCAGCGTTCGGTTGGCGGTGGCGGGTTGATTAAACCCTAATTCAAAAAAGTTTTCAATTATTAGTTTATCCCCCTCCTGCTCAATCCGATAACCGGTGCGTTGCAGGGAACTGGAGAACATACTGACAACCAGAATCGTATTGCCCTGTAATTCATAGGCATAATAACCACTGCCGGGTTTCGGCCCTAAGTAGCCTCCTGCATTAAGTTGTTTTCCACGATTTACTAAAACCGTGTTTGGCAATGAAGTCCCGTTTCGGTCCAGATTAAAGATAGGCGTGTCTTTGCGGGCCGATACTTCAACCCAGGCTCCGGTCAATGTTTCGGGCGAAATAGTATCGACTTTATTACAGGCCATGAAGCCCGCGCTGAGTGATAGAAAGATGAAGAGTAAGCGCATACCGGAAAGTAATTTATTCTAAGATTCCAGCCGATGCAAAAGGGTTGGCGTACCAACAAAAAATCACCGTCGCTGGCCTCAAAACAGCGACGGTGATTTACTCAGGTTTTTGTTATTTTCTGCCTTTTTTGGGCTTTTCGACCTTCGCTTCTTCTTTTTTTGCGGGGGCCACCTTAGCCGCTTTTTCGGTAGCTGGAGCCTTTGTTTCTGCTGGTGCCTGGCTGGTCACCGAATTGCTAACGAACGTACCCCACGTGAGGTTGTCGTTGCCTTTCTGTGCCTTCTTCGCCCGGTCGATGGCCATATTGGCGGCTGCTTCTACTACCCAGTCGAAATTTTCCTGACCAACCGAATGTACATCGGCATCGGGGGCCGGGTTGCAGAAGTCGATGGCAATGGGAATACCGTCGCGCACGGCAAATTCAACCGTATTAAAGTCGTAGCCAAGACCATGATTGAGTTTTAGCACATAGTCGGTCATGGTCGCCAGCAGTTTTTTGCCTGCGTCGCCGGTGGTTTGCATGTCGGCAGCATACCGCAGGTGATGCGGATTGCGCGGCTCGTAGGGCATAATGCGGACATCCTTACCGCCAATGCAGTAACACCGGAAATAGTCGGTGAAGTCAATGGCCTCCTGATAGAGCATAACCAACTGCCCGGTTTCGTCGTAGGCTTTAAACATCTGCTCGGGGTTGTCCACTTTATACACGCTCTTCCAGCCGCCCCCGGCATGAGGTTTCATAAAGGCCGGGAAGCCAATATGGTTGAAGATAGTCTCCCAATTCATGTGCTTCAGATTGCGGAATGAATTATGGGTTGTGTCGTCGGGGCGGTCTTTAGAAGGGAGCAGAATGGTTTTGGGAACCGGAACGCCGAGTTGAACAGCTAAGGCATTATTGAAAAATTTCTCGTCGGCGCTCCACCAGAACGGATTATTGACAACGGCTGTACCGGTAAGGGCGGCATTTTTCAGAAACGCTTTATAGAAAGGCACATCCTGCGAAATGCGGTCGATAATCACGGCATAATCAGTGGGTACGCTCTGCTCTACCTGGTCGATGCTGACAAATTCTGCCGGAAACTTGCTTTGTTTTTCGTTCACCCGGTCAACAAACGCCTGCGGAAACGTATTCTCCTGACCAAACAGAATACCTATTTTTGATTTTGTGCTCATAATGAATTCGTTAAGTGCTGAGTCAGCGTATGCAGTAGTAACAATAGGGCAACAAAATGTTCACCCGCTCTTCGTTTGTGGGGCAAATTGCGGTTGTTTTTGGTGAAAAACAAAAAAGCCCGGCCATTGGGACCGGGTCTGGCAACTGCATGGAGAAAATTAACTTAATTGTACAAGGCCGAACAAACATACTGACTTAAAATAAGTCCCTGGTTATTGCTTCGTTGAATATACATGTGTAATCCATGGTGAGTGGGGCGAAAATTAGGTCGGACAAGTACAAAGGTTAACATAGCACAATTCGTAAATTAGGGTGAGAGTTCTTATAGGAAAAAGCAACTATTGTGCCGAACTAAGTAAACCAGACCTTTAAAGTGATTAAAATTAGTTACAAATCCAAGAATAATCTTACAATAGAGTTTTTAGATGGTGCTCCAGATGGGCAACGTAATCGTCAATGAGCCATCCCAGTGTTTGACCTGGCTCCGGATTTTGCCCGAACAGAATGGGTTTGGCCAGCGTCTCAGGCGGAATTGCCTCGGCAACGTAGAGAACCTGCCTGTTCAGGCTATGCCAAAGTGTCAATAGATGGGGCAGTGGCAGGTCATGATAGTGATTCACAACAACTGACTTATTCTGATTGTATCCCTGAATGGTGTACGGCCCTTCGGCGAACTGGGCATCGACAAACCGTTTTAGATTGTTCAGCGCCGAGTCAATTAGGTGCCCCAAAATTTCCCGGCGCGACCATTTGCCGGGCACACGCTGCGTTAAGTCTATTTCCGAAAGAGCATTCAATCGGGCTGGCACCTCAGTAAGGTGCGTGCGGAGCCGGTCGAGGGCATCCGTGATGGAATCGGTGGGTTGAGCGTAAGCGGACCACATAGTGAATGATGAATGCGTACAATTCATCATTGGTTTAAATCATGCTTAAATACCTGGGAAACTGGTCTTTCCAAACCGGCCAGTCGTGGTTGCCCCAGGGAGTTACGTCGAGTTGATGCCGGATGCCTTTTTGGTTTAATATGCCCGACATGCGAAAATTGTCGTCCTTGCAGAAATCGTACTCCGATGTACCCAGCACGATGTTCATAGTATAAAATTCGTTGTTGTGGGCGTTGGGCATAAAATCTGGTGGATTATTAAAATACACGTTGTCATCGTAATAACCACCCAGAAACGACCGAATGTCGTAAGCCGCGCCCATCGTGAGCAAATGACCAACCTGTTCGGGATGACGAAAGGCGAAATTCAGGGCATGGTAGCCCCCAAATGAAGCACCCGACACGCCAATTTTTTGGACATTACACTCCCGCTGAATACCCGGCACCAGCTCTTCGTGCAGAAAACGGTCATACAGCACGTGGTTCCAGATGCGGGCACCTGGGTGCAGGTGTTTGGCATACCAGCTATCGCGGTCGATGCTGTCGATGCAGTACAATTTAACTTTGCCCGCGTTAACAAACCCTCGTGCCGTTTCGGTCAGGCCGAAGTCTTTGTATTCATAATAATGCCCCATTGAGGTCGGAAACAGCAGCACCGGGTAGCCCCAGTTGCCATAAACCAGCATCTCGATGTCGCGGCCAAGGTGGTGCGAATACCACTTGCGATAGTCTTCCTGCACGATTGTATTGGGTTGATGAGAAGAACGGAAATTTCGGATGAAAATAGACGAAATAGCTGGCACCGACAAAGAACCAACCAATATGAGCCGAAAAAATCCGTAGTTTGCATCTGTATGATTATCTTATTTGTCCCATTTTTTGTGCTTATGGCTGAAACACTACCGGCCCTTACCCACACCGAACTACCCACTGTAACCGTTCGGCGCGACGATTCGTTATACTCCGTTCCGTTAAAACGAACCGTTCATTTAGACATTATCCTGCCCCCCGGTCATCAGGAATGGCAGGGGCGTTCCGGTGGGAAATCGCTGCCCGTTTTATACCTGAACGATGGGCAGGATTTACCACGCCTGCACATGACCGCTGTGCTGGATTCGTTGTATAAACAACAGGCCATTCGCCCGTTTGTACTGGTGGCCATTCATGCGGGCGACCGCATTCAGGAATACGGCACGGCGGCCCGCGCCGACTACATGAAACGGGGTGGCAAAGCCAAACTGTACACCGATTTCGTACTTACCGAACTGTTGCCCTACATCAAAAATCATTATCCGGTTAGCGCCGACCCGGCGCAGTCGGTATTTGCCGGTTTCTCGCTGGGTGGCCTGTCGGCATTCGACATCGTATTTCACCATCCTGAACGGTTTTCCAAAGCGGGCGTATTTTCAGGCTCGTTCTGGTGGCGCAGCAAAAGCACGGAGGATGGCTATCGCGATGAAACCGACCGGATTATGCACGATTTAGTTCGGAAAGGAAAATACCATAAACAACTTAAATTCTGGTTTGAAACCGGCACCGACGACGAAACCAGCGACCGCAATAACAACGGCATCATCGACTCCATCGACGATACGACCGACCTGATCGATGAGTTAGTGAAAAAAGGTTACCGCCGGGATAGCAAGGGCCGGCCGCACGACATCCGGTATGTAGAAATTGACGGCGGAAAACACAATCAGGAAACCTGGACTACCATCATGCCGGATTTTCTGGCCTGGGCGTTTGGTAAAAGTGAACGAGCGAAAGAGTGAAAGAGCGAACCAACGAATCCGGTCGCTGGAGCAAATAAAACACATGGTCTATGAAACGTCTATTGACAATGAACGTAGTTGCGATTATTACGCTGCTGGCCTGCAAAAGTCCTGAGGTAACGTTTCCGGTGAGCGGGACCGTTACCTCACCAACGAGCACAACGATGGTTCCGGCTGCCCGCAAACTCGTTTGGGCCGATGAGTTCGACAAGCCGGGCCTGCCCGACTCCACAAAGTGGGGCTATGAGGTGGGTGGCAACGGCTGGGGAAACAATGAACTACAATACTACACGGCCCGACGCGCCGAAAATGCCCGGATTGAAAACGGAAAACTCGTTATTGAAGCCCGCAGGGAAGCGTATCAGGGGAAAAACTACACCTCGGCCCGCTTGCTGACGAAGGACAAAACCACCTGGACCTATGGCCGGATTGAAGCCTTCGCCAAGCTGCCAAAGGGCGTTGGCACCTGGCCCGCTGTCTGGATGCTGGGCAAAAATAGTTCCACGGCTGGCTGGCCGAAGTGCGGGGAAATCGACATCATGGAACACGTTGGGTTCGATGAGGGCGTTGTTCACGGCACTGTTCATACCGAAGCGTATAATCATAGCAAGAAAACCGAAAAAGGAAATTCCACAACCGTAAAGGACGTAACGACGGGTTTTCACCGGTACGCCATCGAATGGACCGCCGAGCAGATTGACTTCTTCGTAGACGACCAGAAGTACTACACCGTTCAGAAATCGGCGCTGGGCTACACCGAAGCCCAATGGCCGTTCGACCAACCGTTTTTTCTCATTCTGAATGTAGCGGTTGGCGGCAACTGGGGCGGCCAAAAAGGCGTCGATGAGAGCATTTGGCCGCAACGCATGGAGATCGATTATGTGCGGGTATATCAGTAAGAAATGAGAAAAGCAAAAAACAAGGGCGATTCGTTACTAAAGCGAATCGCCCTTGTTTTTTGCCAAAACCCCGCCATCCCCCGTTTATGGGATGGCGGGGCCATACGGCGGGATGTACCTTTGGGGTAAGAAACAAAAATTAGTGGGCTGACGATGGATTGGCTGAATAAGACAGGAATTAGTCGCCTGCCGGACCAAGCCACTGGTTAAGTCGATACTCTACATTTCTCCAGGATGGAACAACACCCGATGACCCGCTGGGTAATCCCATTACGCGATGCCCCCCTCTTGAGGATTGCTTCAACCAGGTAAATAATAAGGCGGGAGGGATGACCCGATTGCGAGTTTTAGCTATGCTTTGCGCTAAAACAACCATGCCGGCAATAATGGCAGCAGAACCGGATGTGCTACCCATCGCACTGAAGAAACGATTTCCCGGATTGGTTGTCAATATGTTATGGCCCTGTGCAAAAACCTTGACCCGGTTGCCCCGGCTTGATGTGGGAAGTACCGTAAACGTATTTCCTCCGTCGGTGCGTAAGGCAGCCCCCACCAGGATAGCCCTACTGGGCGTTTGCTGGTAATGTTGAATAAACTCTTCCGTCGACGGGAACTGCGGATGTGCATGACCCGAAATGTTATGCTCCTGAGCTAATTGAGCGATGTGTTCATGAATTAAATCATAGGCAGAATAATGGGATGCCGGGTGATCATCCCGTACATCATCAAGTAATGAACAGTAATTGTCGTAATAGCGATTGTCGCCCGTGTCTAAAATGGCGCTGTCATTACCCGCACCTGCCACCACGGTGATGTCGCGTCGATAGGCAATGTCGATGAGTTCGTAAACGGCGGGCAGAACATCGAGCGGGAATCGACCACCGCCGGTAGCTAATTCGAACAGGATGGTTTCGCCGGGCTCAGTGGCCGACACAGCCGCCAGGACGGCGCGTTCTTCTTCGTAAGAAATGCTGTTAATCGTGTCGCCGGTTCGGTTTAAGGCGGTTATGCAGGAAGCTAACCGAACGGATACATTAGGGGCAATACCCCGGCAAAGGTCTGTTCCTGCGGCATTGTCACTGTTGGTCGAGTCGGCGGAGAGAATACCCAGAATTTGTGTGCCATGACTCAGTTTATCGGTTGCGGCAGGAATGTTCAAAATCTGTGTTCGTATATCCGTCGGGAATATGACGGCGCTGCGCGTCAGGCCTGGGAGTTGGGTATGGTTGATCGACCAGCTATCAACTTCAACAACGGTCATGCGAATGGGCGCTGCCGGGTCGGGAACAAAATTGCCCGGAATACGCATGTCGGTGAGGTAATATTGGTTGCCCATGCCGGGTTGCTGGGCCTGGGCAGGCGTTGGAAAACTGGTGGCGAGGGGCACAGGGTCGTCTTTCAGATACGCATACTGGAGCAGGCTGTTTTTAGCCGTAACCTGATGCGCCAACCCGTTCAGCCATCTGAATAAGCGGTATCGTAACCACCAACTGCTTTTGTTGGCTTTGTAGGGAAGAAACCGACCAAACTGATCCAGAAGCTCCGCTGCTTCTTCCTGGCCGTAGTCTTTGGGGAAGTCGATGCGAAAGTAGTTAAAGAGATTAGGCATGTCTGACGGCTGCCCGTTCGGACTGCCAGATTTGCCTTTTTCGTAGCTGTCTAATTTCCGCCAGAGCAGATTGATAGTTTTACAGTCTTTATAGTCAAACAGATAGCGCAGTTGAACACCCGGAGATGCGTTGACCAGGTCTCTTAATCGCTTATCTAACGCGTTAGCCTGCCTTTTCAGCGAATCGCCGGGCCCCGGCTGGTTGTAGGTGACTGACGGGTGGGCCTTACGGGCATTTTGAAAAAACGTAGTGGCTTCGCGGATGTACTCGTCGGGTAAGTTGAAGAGATCGCGCCAGGTTGGGTCGGTCGTGATGGATAGGTCGTCGCGAAATTTGAATACGAGAGATGTCATGGCATACCGAATACTAATGTGAATAGTTCCAGCAAGATAAAGTATTTATTTTCACGTCGTTAACTTAAAACCAACTAATCATGTCTGATTCTGTTTTTCGTAATCATGGATTACACAAGGGCCTTTCGAGCGAGAGCGTTCGCAGATTGGCCCGGCGATTTAAGCAGGACATTCCTGCCAGCAGGGAACGCCGGGGCGTTTTTCTGGGAATCGATTTTTTAGAGGATGTGGCAAACAGCATCAGAGAAGGTGGCTTTGATGGCCTTATTGTAAAATTCGGCATACATCCGAAGGTAGGAGATACCCCCCGAACGTATGAACTGGTCGCGACTGAAATCGAATTGGAAGGGGAAGGGTCCTTTAAAGTGATTCGGCGGGGGGCCAATTATGCGTCGTTACCCGGAGACGCAGTCAACCCGCCCGTTGTTGGGTGCCCCCCAATTGATTCAGCATTCGAGTAAGCGAAATTTTCCCGCCCATGTTGAAGCAACTTGTTTTAACCCTTAGTTACGTGAATGGCGCTACCCTGCTGATACCCATTGGCATAGGTATTATTCACTGGAAAAATTTGTCGAATGGGCTTCGGGTGGGTTGGGGCGCTATCGTTTCGTACTTCCTGTTCTTTGTGCTATCGCTGGCAATGGTTTTTTTATGGAATGGGAAAAATACGACCATCATTTCTTACCTCATTGCTGCTTCGTTCGGCGGGTTGTTTGCGGTAGCGTACTGGCTGGCGATTCCGTCGAGCTGGCGTCGTACCTTAATTGCAGGGCTGGCTTTTGCGGGGGTAGGCGGTATTCTTCTGGAAGCGTTCGTTTTCGGCCATTATCAGCAGGGGAGTCAGTGGTCAGTACCGCTTCAAACGGTACTGACCACCCTAACCGTACTTATCTTTCTGCACTACATAATCCGGCAAACGCGCATTAGCTTGCTGCGGATACCGTTTTTCTGGATTAGCATTGCGTTGCTCATTAGTTCGGTGCTGGGCACCATCTACGATGCTTTTCAACAGCAGATGCTGGCCTCATCGCGCGAGTTATTTTTAACGTGGCTATGTGTTCAATTGGGTATTACGATTTTCTGTAACCTGCTGTATGGCGTGGGATTCCACCGGGCTAAAAACAGCGTTAACTAAAGCAACCGTATTCGTGAAAGGCCGTGTGATTTTGCACTTGCTGCTGTTCGGACATTACGTTTGCCTAAGCCAGTCATCAACGCAAAACGTCCGGCTGGCTACAATTACTGTGCTTAATGAAACGGGCCATCCCCAAACGATAAACCCTCAGCCGGAAATCAGGCTGAAAGCTCGTCAGAATTACCTGACGTTTCGCTTCAGCGCAAGCCAGCCAACACCGTTTCGCTATAAATTAGATGGGTTGGATAATGACTGGCTTGACGGGGTTAGCACAGACCAGATTCACTATGCTAATTTGCCCGGTGGCATCTACATATTCAGGGTAGAAGGCCAGGAAGAAGACGTGCGAATAGAACTTGACATGCCCATCTGGAAACACTGGTGGTTTGCGCCAGCGTTGTTATTGTACCTGATTGGCGTAATCGGTGTTGTTTTTTACTTATTCCTCCAGTACCGATTTCGACAGAAACTGCGCGAGTTGCAGGCCCGCGACCGCATTGCCCGCGACCTGCACGACGACATGGGCAGCTACCTTAGCAGCATCAGCATCCTGAGCCAGACCGCCCGCCGGTCGGCCACCAAAGACCCCGCCAAAACCCAGGCTACCCTCGACCGAATTGGCCAGACGGCCCGCCAGATTATGGACTCGATGGGCGATATTGTCTGGAGCATCAACCCCGACCACGACTCGATGACCCAGGTTGTGGCCCGGATGAACGATGTTGCAGCGGGCCTGTTCGCGGCCAACGCCGACCAGACCGGCAGCGTGGCCCTGCAAATGGATGTAGCCGAGGGTGTTCGCCAGATGAGCTTGTCGGCAGAAAATCGGCGCGATTTTTTTCTGATTTACAAAGAAGCCATCACCAATGTTGCCCGGTATGCCAGCGCCGACCGGGTGCGGGTGGCCCTCAGCCGCGAAAGTGGCCGGTTAGTATTGATCGTGCAGGACAATGGGCGCGGTTTCGACCCAAAGAACCCCGCCCGCCTGAACCCGTCGGGTGGGAATGGGCTGCGAAACATGCAAACGCGGGCCGCGCTGCTGGGCGGCAAACTCAGTATTGAGTCGGCAGTGGGAGAAGGCACAACGCTCTCGCTGCGTTTTCCGGCATAAAACTAACGTAGCGGCTGACTATCACCCACATAGGGGATACCAACCCGTTGTCTTTCTGCTTACCTTTACAAAGAGCGAAATCGGACCGCCGAAGCGGAGTGAAAGAGCGAAAGGCTGGCGTATCCAGTTTTCGCTCTTTCACTCTTTCATTCACTCTTTAAACGACTCTTTCACTCTTTTTCAACCATGCCCATCCGTGTTCTGATCTACGAGGACAATACCGAGCTGCGTGAAGCCCTGAGTGCGCTTGTGGCCGATGCGGAGGAGTGTGTGCTGGTAGGTGCCTTTGGCGACTGCCATCGGGCCAACGACCAGACTCACCAACTCCAGCCCAATGTGGTGTTGATGGACATCGACCTCCCCGGCCGCGATGGCATTCAGGCCGTTATGAGCCTGCACCGGGAGTTTCCAGCGGTGAACGTGCTGATGCTCACGGTGTTTGATGACGACGACCGGGTTTTTCGCGCCCTGTGTGCGGGCGCATCGGGCTATTTGCTCAAGCGAACCACGCCCGATGAAATCATCGAAGCCATCCAGTCAGTTCATGACGGGGGCGCGCCCATGTCGCCGAGTATTGCCCGCAAAGTGATTCAAACGTTTCCGTCCCGCGCAGGCCAAAGCGCCAACCTCGACCAGCTAACGAGCCGCGAAAGTCAGGTGCTGCATTATTTAGCGCAGGGTATGAGCTATAAATTAGTGGCTGCCGAACTCAAAATCGGCATCGAAACCGTTCGCACGCACATTAAGCGTATCTACGAAAAACTCCACGTTCACTCCGTCGTTGAAGCCGTGGCGAAATACCGGCCCTAACTCATCAGAAGAAGTCGCTGATCGCTTCTTTTATTTTATTGGTCGATACAATAAACGGTTTCTTCGTGATGGTGACCGCAACGGGCGTTTTTTGGCCTGTTGCCGACGCTAAAACCTCGTAGGTGCCCTCGACCGCACCAATCGCCGTTTTGATGCGAAAGTTGCCTTTGGTTGCATCGCCCGTAAACTGCCCACCTTTTTCATTGATAGCCGTGCCTGCTTTGGTCGTAAACTGGCTGGCTGTTCCCGGAAAGTCAATCGTGAATGTGCTCATGGTTGTTTTGTGAAAAAAGTTAACTGTTTCTGTTTTAGCCGTTGAGACGCTCCTGCCGGGCCATAGTAAGTGTAGTCGTATCACCCATTTATGGGATTTCGCACGGTTGATGGCCTGCCGAACTTTGATGCGAAGTAAATCGGTTTTCCGCTGTAATTCACATCCTGTTCAATTTAGTAAAGCCATTGCCTTCATTGTATCTATCTACACCATTAAATTTCCTCTTGTATGAAAACGTATCTGATTGCCTTGTTTGTAGCTTCTGTCGGGACTGCCTTCGCGCAGAATTCTGATTTAGTGCCAACTACCAGCGCTTCCTGGGCCGGTCGCCAGTTTATCCGCATCAAAAACCAATTACGCCAGCCCCCTCCGCCACCTGTGGGCGGATTTTGGGTGGTTGAAGAAGCCGGCAACAAGAAAGACCCGGCCATTGTGCGCTACTACACCGACCAGCGTGTAGAACTCCACACCGACACGCTGCGTCGTGCCAAATTGCGGCTGCATAAGCGGTCGGTTGTTAATCAGCTTAACGGCAAACTGGCCCTTCTTCTGGGAACATCCGACAAACCCGCATCGGTGGCCTTTCGTCGGACCCTAAATCACGAATAAACATTCTCTGGTAAGGCTTATTGGGCATTTCTGTGGATACTATACCGCTTACGTAAAAGTCAGGCAAGGCATGTTGATTGAAAAGCTAAACGCTTATATTTCAGCACCAAACCAGTACTTTCTATGCGCTACCTCACCCACATACCTGATCCACTGCTGGAGCCGTACATCGAAAAAATCTATATTCTCGAACACGATCATTACCTGACCACTCCAGCCGAACTATCCAGCCCGGCCAATCCATACGCGGCAATGGTGCTGAACTACGGCGACCGCTACCGGTTGCACAGTAGCCTGTCGGCGGGAACGCTACTGCCCGACAGTTTTCTGACGGGCTACTCCACCTGTGCTTACCGGCTTGAGCTGACGGGCCGGGTCAGTATGCTGGGTGTGGTTTTCAAAGGAACTGGTTTGCGGGCCTTTTTTTCGTCGGTAACGCTCGGCGAACTGATCGACCAACGCCACGAACTGAGTGCCATAATTGGCCCCGATGCCGGGCGGCTTTGCGAACAGTTGGCCAATGCACCAACCAACGAAGCCCGTTTTGCTCTTGTCGAAACCTGGTTGCTGCACCGGCTTTATCGGTCGTCACAAACCGCCATTATGCCCAACGTAGCCGATCAGGCCGCTCATGTCATGCTGACCAACCGGGGCATGCTGACGATGGATGGATTGGCCGACGGCCTGTGCGTGAGTCCGCGTCACCTGCGCCGGGTGTTTGGCGAGCAGGCGGGTGTCAGCCCCAAATTTTTTGCCCGGCTCAAGCGGTTCAATTACACCTATCATGCCCTCATGCTGAAGCCCGGAGCCGAGTGGCCTGATTTTCTGATGGATGGCGGTTTCTACGATCAGTCGCACCTGATTAAAGATTTTGTTCAGTTTAGCGGTAAAGCACCCTCTGTTGCCCTCCAGCGGCATCAGCAACTGGCCAAAATGCTGACCGATGAATTGGCCGATTTTTACAAGACTCCCCGCCATCGACCCGCTACTTTTAGGTCATCACTAAAAAACACAGGCTCATGACTACCGAACAAAGTAAACAGCGCATTATCGAGTACTGCAACGCCCTGCGGGGAACAAATAAGCCCATGGACCTGCTCGATCAGTTTATTTCAGATGCCGACATGGAGCTGAAGGGCCACATTCAGGTTTTTGAAGCGGGTATTCCGTGTTATGATTTTATCCCGGAAGACATCATTGCCGAAGGCAGCAAAGTTATGGTTCGGTTTCGGATGAATGGGCAGCACACGGGCGATCTGTTTGGCTGTCCGCCAACGGGCAATGCCATCAATATTACAGGCATCATCCTGTATGAACTGGCCGATAATATGATTGTTAATCACTGGATGGAAGCCGATTCGGTGGGCCTGATGCAGCAGATCAGCACAACGGTCACGGCCTGATGCAGGGCATTTTCATGAAAAATGGAACGCGGATCATACGGATGTACCAACGCGGATCACCGCTGATTTTTAAATCCGCGCCAATCCGCGTTGCGTAGCATCTGTGTCATCCGCGTTCCATTTTTAGGCTAAATAGGGTAAACTCCGTTTCATGAAAAAGCCCTGCGGCCTGATGAGCGTGTATTGTTGGTCTGGTAATGCACCGGTGTTTAGAAGACGTAATCCACTATAAAACGAGATGCTCCAATACCCGGTCGAGTCGGATGTTTTGCTTTTTTTGAGGGGCATCGTCACGTCGTTGCAGCCCTTTGCAACGGCCCATTCGGTGGGGTTGTCGTTTGAAAGCGATACAGAGAGCCTGCGGTTACGGTATCATCCCGAAACGGTAGCTTCCGATCTGACCCAACTGCTTTGCCGTGTTGTAACATTTACGCCACAGCATCAGCGAGTCAGACTGGTAGCGACGTTAGTGAATGAACGCGATACGTTTTTTCTGAAACTCGTGGTGGAGAACACCGGCGTTAACCTGTCGCGTATTAGTGAGATAGCGACGCAAACCCGCAACCCGGTTATCGTTCATGCCAACCGGGACAAAAGCACCGCTTACGAAATTCAGTGGCCTCTGGAAAATCCTATAGAAACGCCCTCGTCCGTATCGGCAAACGTTTCGCATCCGCCCGACGATGTACGCAATTTTTTTGCCGCCGTGCTGAATCAGATGAGCGGTCATCTCAAAAAACAGACGAATCGCATGGCCGTTTTGGCCGCCGAAAAGCCGAAAGAGGCTATTTTCCTCCAAAAAGTGATGGCGGTTATCCATGCCCACATTGCCGACGAAACGTTTGATGTTGAGCAACTGGCGCGGTTTATGGCCATGAGCCGAATGCAACTGCATCGGCGGCTGAAGCCGTTGGTCAATCAGGCACCGGCGCATTACATCCGCGACCTGCGCCTGACACGCGCCAAAACTATGATCGAAAAAGAGTCCCTGAGCATCGGCGAAATCTGTTTTCAGGTCGGTTTTCAGAGCCAAAGCCATTTTACGAGAGCCTTTATCGGGAAGTTTGGGGTACGCCCAACGGCCTATCGGCGGGGAAAATAGACTCGTTTTTTTTGAAATGTTACAAATAGGCTAAAAATAGGGCAAAACAGACTAAATGTGGATAAGCAGATACTGTAGCTTTGTAACACATTGACAGTCAATGAAAGCCAATCGGGAATGACATGAACCAGGCCATGAAAAACAAGGAGTTCATCCTCCATTATTACAATGCCGTGAGTGGGGTGATAAAAACGCCTGCGTTGCTCCGCCAGTTTATAGACGACCCGGCCCTGATCGACGGCGTTACGTTTATTGACGGGGCTTTTCCCGGATATGAAATGACCGCCGAGGAAATGACCGCCGAAGGCAACCGGGTGGTGGTTCGGGCGCGTATGAAAGGCAAACACGAAGGCGAGTGGGATGGCATCCTGCCGACGCACCGGCAGGTAGAGTTTCCGGTAGTGGTGGGTTATGAGATCGTAAATAATAAAATAGCCACGCATTGGATCATCTCCGACTCCGCCATGCTGATGGAGCAACTCGGCATAGATACCATGAGCAAACCCGGTACTGAATGAAAATCCCAACCTTACTTCTTACCCTTAAAAAACGTAAACATGATACTCGTTGTTGGTGCTACCGGCTTAGTAGGTACGGAAATCTGCCGCCTGCTGGCCGACCAAGAAAAGCCATTTCGTGCTTTAGTCCGTCATGATTCAAATCCCGAAAAAGTGGCTCACCTCCAATCGCTGGGCGCCACTATTGCCGTTGGCGACCTTAAAGACCCGGCCTCGTTAGCGTTGGCTTGTGCAGGCGCAAACACCGTACTGTCAACGGCTACCTGTATTTCGTCGGTGCGCGACGGGGATTCTATCGAAACGGTCGACCACCAGGGGCAACTCAATCTGGTAGAAGCGGCCAAACAGGCGGGCGTAAACCGCTTTGTTTTTATCTCGTTTGCCCACAATCCTGCCAATACGTTTCCGCTATCGGATGCCAAACAGGCTGTAGAAACTGCCCTTGCCAACAGTGGCATGACCTGGAGCAGTTTGCAGGCCAGTTATTTTATGGAAATGTGGCTAAGTCCGGCACTGGGGTTCAATTATCCGCAACAGAAGGCCCGTATTTATGGAGAAGGGACAAATCCAATCACCTGGATTTCGTTCAAAGATGTGGCTCAACTTGCCGTTGCCGCTCTGAACAACGGGTTTGCCGACAACCGGGCCAGCGCCATCGGTGGGCCTAAGCCCCTGAGTCCGAGCGCGGTACTAACGGTTTTTGAAGAAACATTCGGCACGGCGTTTACCGTCGAAAACGTGCCTAAAGGGGCGTTGCAAGCCCAAAAAGCGGCCGCTACCAATCCGTTTGAGGCTACGTTTGCGGGATTGATGATCCAGTATGCCGATGGCGATACCATTGACATGACGGATATTCTGGAGCAGACGGGGCTTCGCCTGACGGCTGTTGAGGAGTATGCAGCCGCCGTGAAAGCCTGAATTCGTTATAACACAGGCCATGATGGATGTAGCCCGACAAAACAAGGCGTTTATTCTCGACTATTACAACGCGGTCAGTGGGGTTGCCAAAACGCCTGCCTTGCTGGCACAGTACATTACTGACCAGGCACTGATCGACCATATTACGTTTTTCGACGGCGCGTTTCCAAACTATGAACTCTATGCCGACGAGTTGACTGCCGAAGGCAACCGCGTTGTGGTCAGAGCGCGATTCAAAGGAATGCACCAGGGCGAATGGAATGGGATACCACCGAGCTACCGACCGGTTACGTTTACGTTTATTATCGGCTATGAAATTCGCAACCAAAAAATAGTCAGTCAATGGCTTGTTGCTGACCAACTGACGTTGCTCGATCAATTGGGTATAGAAGCCGTTACCACATCGGCTCAGTAGGTCTACTTCTCAAAAAAAACACATACCCCCGGATTTGTTGCGGACTCCGCATTCCGCTTTCAGATAGCCATTTTCTGAAAGGCAGCTATTGGTTTGCCCAAAAATGATTGAAAAGCATTTTTAAACGTCCAATTACATGAAAAAGAACCTGTTTGTATTGCTCATGGCCGTATCCGGCTACGCCTTTGCCCAAACTGCCGATGAAATTCGGTCCGACGTTTCGGCCGTTAAGAAAGTAGTCATGGCCGAGTCCGATGCACGTGATGATTTTCAGGCCTGGACAGATTGTTACGCGGATTCACCCCAAACGTCGTTTGCCAATACCAGCTCACCGGGGGCAGCGGTGTATCGCAGAAGCTTTGAGGAAGTGAAAGAGGCAAAGAAAAAGTCGCTGGCGGCTTCGCCCAGGTCAGGATTTACCCTTGACAGTCAGGCCGACTGGGTTATCCGGGTAGTGGGCAATATGGCGTGGGTGAGACACACACAACACTTCACCCTACTGGCCACTAACACGAAATTAACGGCCTTTGACCTGAAAGTTCTGGAGAAAATCAACGGAAACTGGAAAATCTCGACGGCTGCCTGGATTGGCGATTTCAAGAATGCCAGCCCGCCGATGAAGTCAACGTATTGAGATGAAAACAGAAGCCGTACAATGTCCGTTTTCTACAATACTCCGTCCTGAGCATGGGCTACTTTTGAGTCGTATCAAACAAATTGACCGACTCATGAACACAGTCCTACGTACCGTTTCCCTGACGGTCGTCACCTTCGCCAGCCTGCTGTTGGCCCAGCCGAATTGGGCGTTGGCTCAAACCACCAATGCCGACGAAGAGGCCATCCGGAAAGTCATTATCGGCGAAACCGATGCCTACGTTCGGCGCGACTTCGATGCCTGGGCAGGCTACTTTGTTGATTCTCCTCAAACGTCAGGAGTTATTACGCCAAACGGTTCACCCGGTAGCATGGGCACTCGAACAGGATTTGCCGATATGAAGCAGGGGATGAAAAAATGGATGGAGCAGTCGCCTAAATCGGAGATGACAGTCGAAGGTCGGGATATCTGGAACGTCAAAATTAACGGTACGATGGCCTGGGCGATGTGGAAGCAGCATAATGTATTTAAAGAGACTACCAAAGTGGATTCTCAACAATTGACCGTCCTGGAAAAGATTGATGGTCAATGGAAAATTTCAACCTCTGCTTCAGTTTGGGATTTCAAGAATGCCAGCCCACCCATGCGTTCAACGTATTGAATTGGTTGTTCCATTTAACTATCCACACCATGAAAAATCAATCGGTTTCCAGCACCCTGTTGCTGGTCATTGGCCTGACAATGGCCCTGCAAAACTGTAAAAAGGCGGTTGACACCCCTGCACCGGCCGTGACGACTCCACCCGGTTCCACAACCACACCGGGAAGTTCAACAACAGCCGTAACAACGCCAGCCTTCAGCACGGCCACAACGGGGAATACGGTCTCAACAACAGCCGCCGTTACGAGCTTGTCGGCCCGTGTGTTCAGCACCCTCGCTGGCCACGGCGGAGCCACCATCACGCAGCACGGCCATGTGTATAGCAACACCGACCCGCAGCCTGCGGTGCGTCTGGCTGCATCGCCCAAAACCGAGTTGGGACCTGTTCCGGCAACAACGACCTTCCCGTATTCGTATTCGAGTAGTCTCAGCGGGCTGGAATCAAACACAACCTACACCGTTCGGCCCTACGCCACGACCGACAAGGGGACAACGACCTATGGGGCCACGTTTCAGGTACGCACGGCTGCCGTAACCGTACCCAACAGCACGACGGACTGCTTCATTGCGACATTTGCCGAAGACCTGAATCAGGAGGGAGGGGCTTCTAAATATCGGGCAACCTATACCTACCAGAATAACCGATTACTCTCACGCATCGCTACGACCTCGACCTTTACGCCCGCTACATCGAATACGGCGGTGAAAGCAACTTCGTCGGAAAGCGAGACGGTTTATGCCTATGATGCCAATGAGTTTGTGACAACGGCCCAAAACACCACCAAACAATTTACGCAGGGTACACTGACCTCGACCGCCACCGTTAACACCCAATACACCTACGATAAGGGGCTGGTCATTCGCGCAGACCAGGTACGGGACGGGGTGACGACCAGAACCACCTACGAATACGATAACGCAGGTCGATTGACCAAAAGCACCACATCAGGCCCTACCGCCAACTGGAACACGCTCTATACCAACGGCGTTCCGACGCTTTTTACAAACATAAGTTCCCCCAGCACAACCACCTATACCCGCGAGGGATACATCGACACCCAGACCACGGGCGACTTTATGACCACCAATCAGTACAACGCACAGGGGCAACTGATCCGGTCGAATACGTACCAGAAAACGGTGCTGAGTGCCTATTACGTCGTGGCCTACAGCAGCCAGAAATCCCGCGACTATACCGTCCCGGCATTCAAAGGTCACCCGGTTTTGCCCCCCACTCAGGGCATCCGTGATTATCCGCGCACGATGGTCAAAGGCTACGCGCTTGTGAATGGAGTAATAACCCAAACCAGCGAAGTCGCCTATACGGCTCAGGCCAATGCCCGTGGCTATGTGGAGAAGTACGGCATCACGAACCGGAGTGTGCCCAGCAACGCCATCACGTCAACCGTAGCGCAGTCTATAGCCTATATCAACTGCCCGTAACTCCCACTTATAATTCGACTTATTACACGAAGTAACTCACGTCTTTCCATTGCTATACCCTATTGTTTCACAAAAACTATTTACACCATGAAAACTCGATTTTCTTCCCTTTCGCTATTGTTTTTACTGCTCTGTAGCCTGGTAATTGGGCTGCAAAACTGCAGGAAAAATGAACCTGCCCCTACGCCGGCCGTGACCACTCCGCCCGGCTCCGGTACGACCACCACACCGGGAACATCAACGACCACCACACCAGGTACGGGTACGGCCACCGCTACGGCCCCAACCGTCAACTCGGCCACGGCCCCCACCACATCGGGCGTTACCGACACATCGGCTACTATATCGGCGGTGATTGACGCGGGTGGTGGAGCCGACATTTCGCAACACGGGTTTGTCTATAGTAAAACGGTGCAACTGCCTACCCTGGCCGATAGTAAAACGCAGAAGGGTACTACTACTGGCCCCTTTCCGCTGACGATCAGTAGTAGCCTGACAAATCTGGAGGCTACTACAACGTATTATGTGCGAGCGTATGCCACGAATGAGAAAGGGACAAGTTATGGGGCGGTGGGGCAGTTGAAAACAGGAACGGCAGTAGTGCCGCCAGTGATTGGAACAGCCGCCCTCAAAGTAGAAGGAACCACCGTCAAAATTACGGGTTCACAAACCACGTATGGCACAAACCCCTGGCTTCAATATGGGCATTGCTGGAGCAAAACCAATCAGGTACCTACTACCAGTGACAGCAAAACAACCTTCACAGGAGCGGGCAATTTTGTGAGCGATATAACGAATTTAGACCCGAATACGACCTACTATTATCGGGCCTATGTGACTACTTCGGTAGATACATATTATACCACGGCAGCTTCATTTAAAACAGGTGATGTGATTAGTACAGCTTTCACCTATAGCAGCACCGAACTGCTGGCTGGCAACAATACCAATTATGGTACGGTAGATGGGCCTGCCAAATCAGCCTACTTATTTATGTCTTCGGTTGGGGCAGTCTTTCGGCCTACTGAAAATGCATTTTACTTCGCCAATCTTGCCGGAGCACTGCCAGATAAGACCTCTTTTTACACCATAAGGAAATTGGCTAATGACAAAGTAACGACGGTCATTGGGGGCGATAACGGGGTTGTTGGTTCGGGCGGATATGTTAAAGACAAAGATGGTTCTTTTGCCGATGCTCAGCTAAATTTTCCCAGAGGCCTGGCTTTTTCGCCCGATGGCAATACACTCGCCATTGTCGAAGAAGGCAACAAAAAAATCAAAATAGCTACGTTTGGAGACAAGCAGGTTAAAACCTTAAAACTATTAACACCTTTAGGCACCCCTTACTCAGTAGCCGGTGATCCAACCAAAATGCTCTACGTTACTGACCGTGACAGTAAAGCTTATTATGTCCGAAAAATTGACGTAGCAACGGGAAAAGTAACCGATGCCTATACGTCCAGCAGCAGCAGTAAGTTTATCTCGTATCTGACAATTGACAAAAAAGGGAATTTATACTTTTTGGAAAGTTATGATCTAATACGGTTAGCCCCTGATGGTACTAAAACGGTTTTATTTCAGGGGAGTGCTTCATCGGATTATTATGGTTTATCTCTTGATCCGAGCGAACGATACCTTCTTTTTTCGGCAAGTTCCATCAAAGGATTAACCCTTTCTGATTACTATACTGGATTAGCCTACATCGACCTGACAGGGGATTTTAGCAAATTACCCGTAAAAATCACTACGGCCGTTTCGGGGAATAACCTCAATTTTGATTCATCGGGGCAGTATTTGTACTTCACTTCGAATAGAAATATTTTCCGGGCCAACTTGAAGTAGGCAGAAAAGGTAGCCCTGGGCCAAAGTGACTCTCCCGAAGTAACATAAGCTAATTCTTTTTCAATGAGTGAATCTGGGCAAACCTGCCCAGATTCACTCTAATCATCCACAACCACATGAAACGTGTCCCATCCATCCTGCTGTTGGGCTTGCTGTGCCTGCCGGTGGCCTTTGAGGGTTGTAAGCCGAAGTCTGACGAGCCGGTTAGTCCCGGCAACCCAACCGTTAGTACCGAAAAAGATTCCTCTTTTTTCAATACCGTGTATATCGGTTGTACTGAACCCGGTGGTAAAAAGGGAATCGCCCTGCTTTATTTTCGACAGGATAAAGTAAAAGGGCAGTTTCAGCCTATCGACATTTTGGGGGCCGACTATATGCGGTTTACCTATACTACCTACGACGAAATTTTCGCTGCCCTGCAAATAGGTCACTCAGCGGTTATCCGTCAGGACCCAGTGGTTGAAAAGTATAAGGATCCCTCCGGGTTTTGGGAGGATATGTTTAAAAGCAAGAGCGGATTCGTTAAACGGCAATCACTGACTAAGGAACAAGCTATAACCTTAGTAGATCAGAAAAAAATCTTACTTGCTGGACTACCAAATCAGTCAGCCCGGCATAGTTGGGCTAATCGTCTGGCTTCGGTATTAACTGCTATCGTTACCCCTGCTCAGGCCCAGGCAATTGGGCTGGCAACTCCTGAAGTAAGTTGGGGTCATGTTGTGGTCGGTGTTACAATTGGCGCCGGGGCCGTTTTAGGCCGGGCCACAATAATAAATGCTGTTGTACTTGCTGGGGTACCCTTAGCCCCCCTTGTCGCAGGAGTGTTAGTTGTGTCAACCGCAGCAGTCGGCGCGTATATTGTTTTTGGGGCTATTAGAGAAGCACAACAAGGGGCGGTTCAGATACCCGCAGAGAATGCCGCCGGTGCCATTGGTCGGGTATTTTCGGGCGGAAGCACAGGTGGTTCCTCTTCTTCGCACCGTGCTGCCGGTGGTACACGGGCCGATCCGATGATTGCCGGGTTGGATGGTGCTCAAAAATTCCTGCACCCAGCGGGCGAATTCTGGGCAATCCACGCAAAGAATGATGAATTTGCTGCCCAGGTGCGATTCGAGATGGTTGGGCCAATAGAACGGGCGAGGGCTTCTACCACTACTTCGTTAGCGATCCGAACCGGAAAAGATGTTGTCAGTTTCACGGTAAAGCCATTTAAAATTCACGTTAACGGGCAGGAAATCAAGACCGATTTTGACACGCAGCTGTTGCAGGACCGGGCGTTTCTTACCCGAACAGCCATAAACCGATATGCGCTGACAACTACGTATGGCGACCTGATCGAGGTACGGGTGAATCCTAACTTCAATATTTATTGGTATGTGAGGGTGCTGAACGAAAAACGCCGAAACCAGGTCGAGGGGCTGTTAGGTCAGTACAATGGCAATCCCGACGACGATTTTCAGGATAAATCAGGTAAGGTCTATTCAGGTTACAAAGCCCCTGCTAAAGAGTGGTATGGTACGTTCATCAATGACTGGCGCATCCTGCAATCAGAATCTATTTTGGTCTATCCGACTGGCAAAACGACGGAATCCTACACCTTCCGCGACTTTCCCTCACAGCCGCTTTCCCTCTTTGACTTCGATGTAGCCGCCCGTAACAATGCGGAACAAGTCTGCCGGAAGGCAGGCATCATGCAGGAACCGGATTTGTCAGATTGTATGGCCGATGTGCTGGTGACGGGACTGCCCGAAATGGCCGACCAGCAGGCATTGGGTATCCGGCTGAAACTCGAAAAAGCGGCTCTGTTCGGGCGGCAGAGCGAATTTCCGGGTCAGCCGCGCACTGGAGCTATCACGCTGGCCGTTGGTAACCGGATTTTTGCCGGGCTGGGGTCGGGCCAAAGCGACTGGTACGAATATAACTCCACCACCGATACATGGACCAAACGGGGCGATTTTGCCGGTAGCACGAAAGGCATCTACGACACGGCCCCGTTTGTGATTGGCCAGAAAATTTACCTGGCTGGAGGAGTTAATGGGGCTGATGGCAAAGCCGTTAGCTGGCTTTGGGAATACGATGTCCAGACGGATACATGGGCAAAACGGAAGGATGTGCCTGGTACGGCCCGCTTCAACATGGCTGGGTTTGCCGCCGGTGGTAAAGGATACATAGTCTTTGGTGCAACCGGCTGGGGGACACTCGAAACCGATTACCCCGAAAAAAGCGCGACCTATCAGTATGACCCTGCAACCGATGTTTGGACGAAACAGGCTGATTTCCCGGCCAAACCGCGCGGGAATAACGTCAATAACCTGGGGTATAACGGAACCGTCCTGACCATCGACGGTCGTTCGTTCGTGGGCGGTGGCACGGGCAGTGGTACTATCTGGAAGGATTGGTTTGAGTACAGGCCCGCCACCAACACCTGGGAGAAACGGGCTACCGGCAGTAACAGTGATTATTTTCAGTTTTCAATTGGTAACATCGGGTATCGGTTCACGCAGGGTAGTTCTTACCTGGCAATATATGATGCAATCACTGACAAATGGACAGAACAAACGGACGTTTACTTCCCCGGCTCAAGCGTAGATGGGGCTACCAAATGGCCCGCCGTGGTCAATGGCCGGGCGTATTTCGGGCTGGGCAAAGGCACCGGTGGTCTAACCAACGAGTGGTGGAGTTTTGCGCCGGGTCGATAACAAGTACCGCACAGCTATAGCAGGGATGCTTAAGGTGTAAGTTCATTTTTGAGCTTTTTTGCCTGAAACTCACGGGAAATAGGTGCTGATAATAGCCAAGTTTGTATCTTACTGGCTCTATATCAACCTGATTTCTTTTATGAAATACCTGTTACTTCTGCTGCTCAATCTATGTATAACAGCCAGTTTCGCTCAGACTACCTTCTCTGTTTCGTTCCCAACTTCACAAAGCCAGCAACCGCTCGATGGGCGCGTGCTGCTCATTCTGGCAAAAACCAACATACCGGAACCTCGCTCGCAGGTGGGCGACGGGGTTGAAACGGCGCAGCTTTTCGGCGTAGATGTCGAGGGTCTCAAACCCGGCCAATCGGCAACGGTCGATGCCAGCGCGTTTGGCTATCCCAAACGCAGTTTACGCGACCTCTCCCCCGGCGACTATTATGTGCAGGCTGTTCTGCATAAATACGAAACGTTCAAGCGCAAAGACGGGCATACCGTTAAACTGCCCATGGATAGGGGAGAGGGCCAAAACTGGCGCACCGCTCCAGGGAATCTGTTCAGTAAGCCGCAGAAGATCAGCATTAAAGCCGGGGCAAAGCAACCATTTGCTGTCGTACTGGATCAGGTCAACCCACCGATTGAAGAGCCGAAAGACACCAGGTTTATCAAGCATATCAAAATCCAGAGCAAACGCCTGACTGAATTCTGGGGACGACCGATGTACCTCGGCGCCCACGTCCTGATTCCGGCTGGGTTCGACGAACACCCCGAAGCGAAGTATCCACTGTGTTTGTTTCACGGCCATTTTCCCGCTGATTTTGACGGCTTCAGCGAAACCCCACCGCCCGCCAACATGGATACGACCGACTACATTGAGCGGTTTCATATTCGGGGCTATAAAAAAATCGTAGCGCAGGAAGCGTATGATTTCTATAAAAAATGGACGAGCAAAGAGTTTCCCCGAATGCTGTGCGTTGAAATTCAGCATGCGAACCCATATTACGACGATTCTTACGCGGTCAACTCGGAAAACCTCGGTCCCTACGGCGATGCTATTATGTATGAACTCCTGCCCGAAATCGAAAAACGATTTCGCGGGATCGGGCAGGGGTGGGCACGATTTACATACGGAGGCTCAACGGGCGGCTGGGAAGCGTTGGCCGCACAGGTGTTGTATCCCGATGAGTTCAATGGTTGCTTTGCCGCCTGCCCCGACCCAATTGCCTTCGATGCCTACACGGTATTTAACTTGTATAAAGACAAAAACGCCTATTATTCGGAAGGGCCTTTTCGGCGGACACCCCGGCCCGCTCAGCGCAATTACCTCGGTCAGGTGAAATGCACGGTTGAAGAAACGAACCACCGCGAACTGGCTCTCGGTACGCACTCGCGCTCTGGTGACCAGTTCGACATTTGGGAAGCTGTCTACTCGCCCGTTGGCTCAGACGGCTACCCCAAACGAATCTGGAACAAACTCACTGGCCAAATCGACTCAACCGTTGCCAGCTACTGGCGCGAGCATTATGACCTGTTGCACATTCTCCGGCGCGACTGGAAAACCCTCGGCCCGAAAGTGACGGGCAAGATTCACATTTACTGTGGCGATATGGACAATTATTACCTCAACAATGCCGTGTATTTAATGGAAGATTTTCTTCAACACGTTCAGAATCCATCGGCCAGCAGCGAAGTGGCCTATGGCGACCGTGCCGAACATTGCTGGAACGGCGACCCTACGCAACCCAACTACATCAGTCGGCTGCGCTACAACACGATGTATGTTGACAAAATCCTGAAACGCATTGACGCGAATCATCCGGCAGGCGCCGATTTGAAAAGCTGGCGGTATTGAATAATGAATAATGAATAATGAATGATATTGTTTCAGGTCAATAATTCATCATTCATAATTCCGAAAGGAACGCCATCGTATCAACGCCATCGGCAAAATCAGCTAAACCGGGGCGTTGTGCCTGACCAAAGGCGATGCTGCCCGGATACCAGGCCTGCGCCGAAGCGATGACCTGAATCTGACCAGCATGGGTAGTGAGCCAGACGGCAGCATCAGCCTGTGTTCGGTAGGTTTGATAGTATAAAACCGAAATAGGCGAGACCAGTCCGTCATTTTCGGTCAGCAACAGATACCCATTGTCGAGATGTGGAACCGCATTAATCAGATAAATCGACTTATTATAGTCGTAATTATTCTGGTATTTGTGGTTGTCCAAATATAGTTTGGCCTGCGGTTCCAGCGTTCGTAACAACGGAATGAAGTCGTACTCTTCCGGGACAAGTATTGTTGAGACGTTGCGGCATCCCAGCCCATAGTAATCGGAAATGTCGTGGCCAAGCTTCAACAATTCCTCCTCGCCCTCTTCGCCCATCAGCAGCCCAACCGATGTACGATTTTTTCGGATGATACTGGGCTTTTTGGCGAAATAGTACTCAAAATATCGGGCTGTATTGTTACTGCCCGTCGCTATGTATGCATCAGCAGCATTCAGACGCTCGGCTTCTTCAATCAGAGGGCCAAAGGCAGGATTGAACTCCTTTAATTTTTGTATTAAATAGTGGATTAGTACAAAATCCTGACTACTTAACTTAGCCAGCAGTTTATGCCCGCTTACCAGCACAGAGAGTAAATCATGAAAGCCAACCGCCGGAATATTTCCCGCCATCACAACGCCAACGGTTTGGGGTGCATCGGCTTCAGGTCGATACCGGCTTGCCCAGGCGTTCAGTTTATCGGCTGCTAAGTATTCATCGGCAATGGCACGTAAGGCAATCAATGAGTTAGCAGGCGTAAACCAGTTATTTTTGTAGTAGGCGCGTTGAGCGATTTCGTCGAGTTCGGGTTGCACGTTGGCCGAGCGCAGAAAGTCGCCTAAAGCCACGAACGTTTGCAGGCGTTCTGATTGAAGCATGAATTGGATAAACAAATAGAATACACCATCAACTAATGTAATGAAAATTTAGTTTGTCGTCAACCTTTAAATAATTATATTTGTTGTCCAAACTGCGAAGAGCCAATTTTAGCCTATATAAATCAGAACTGCCCATGGCAATCATGATCACCGATGAGTGCATCAATTGTGGTGCCTGCGAACCCGAATGCCCCAACACCGCTATCTACGAAGGTGGCGTTGAATGGACCTGGGGTGGAGGAACCGAACTAACCGAAGTAGACTTTGGCGACGGTACGGTTGTGAGCGGCAAAGACCCTCAGATGCCTGTCTCAAATGAATTTTACTACATCGTTCCCGATAAGTGCACGGAGTGTATGGGTTTTCATGAGGAGCCTCAGTGTGCCGCTGTTTGTCCGGTAGACTGCTGCGTGCCCGATCCGGAACATAAAGAAGAGGAGGAAACGCTGCTGGCTAAAAAAGCCTGGCTACACGCCGAAGCCTAACGATACGGTAAATAAAGTAAGCCACAAGGCCCGATCAGTGAACTGATCGGGCCTTGTGGCTTTATAGCTGGTTTATACTATAAGCATAGTGAATATTTCAGGCTTTGAGTGCCTAATTTGTTTAAGAATAAAATTTGGAAAATTTACGCTAAAGCCAAATATCTTAAAAAATATAATTTATAGATTTTTTAGGTATTTATGACAGATATAATAGAAAAATTTTAATATAATTGCCTGAATAAAGCAAAAAGACATAATTATTTTGGGTTAGCTATTGCGTACAATAATTTATTGAACAAAATTTGCTACGAAATAGAACCACGGTAACATTCGTCTACAACCAAATAAACAATATGAAAAAATCATTTTTACTTATTAGTTCTTTGTTTCTGGGATATGCTGTCCAGGCGCAGGATACTACCACTGTAGCACCGGGAAAATTTACCTTTTCCGGCTATATGGACACTTACTATTTTGGTAATTTCAACAATCCCAAAAGCCAGTCAAACCTGGGATTAAACGGGACCGGAGTGGGCAATGCACGCGCATTTGATCAGAAAGCCGGTCAGTTTGGTATCGGCCTGATTCAGGCGAAAGCAGTTTACAGCGCCAGTAAGGTGGATGCGGTCATGGACCTCACGTTTGGGCCTTACTCTGACCTGGGTAACTACGGCAACTATATTGGCTTTCTGGGACCGGGTTCAACTGCACTGGCTATTAAGCAAGCCTATATTACGTTTAAAGCAACCAGCAAATTATCCTTTACAGCGGGCCAGTTCGGTACTCACATTGGCTATGAAGTAATTGATGCACCGGTTAACTATAACTACTCGCTCTCAAATCTGTTCAACAACGGACCCTTCTATCACATCGGGCTGAAAGCGCAGTATGCCTTCAGCGACCGGGCTTCGTTAATGCTGGGATTGGTGAACAACGTCGATAACCTGTTCGATAACAATAAAAAGAAGGGCCTCATTGGGCAGTTATTCTTTGCACCGGTTTCGGGCTGGAACGTGTATCTGAACGCAATTATGTCGAACGAAGCCTCGAAAGGTGTTGACGGGGTTAGTGCTGACAATGCTAATTACTCGCTGTTCGACCTTACAACGACCTATCAGATTACTCCTAAGTTTTTTCTGGGTCTGAATGCCGCTTCCGGTTCACAAAAAGGCGACTATCAAAATGTTGGCGGCCCGGTAACGTCCAAAAACTGGAGCGGTGTAGCTCTTTATACCAACTATGCCTTCACCGACAAGTTTGGCTTAGGTGCCCGTTACGAGGTATTTGATAACAAGAATGGTGTTCGGGCGTTGACCGATGCCGCTGGTAACGGAGCGAGCGTTAATTCCATCACCATAACGGGCAACATCACGGCTGCCGATGGCCACTTATTGTTCAAACCTGAACTACGCATTGACAGCTATTCAGCCAATAAATTCGAGAAAAATGATGGTAAGCTAACGCCATCGCAGGCTACGCTCGGTATGGCGGCTATCTTTAAATTCTAATCCACACTCAGTTCAACCCCCGTCTTCTTAACCAGATTTCCTAATCTTTTAGTACAACAAAAACCCCTCAAGTTTTATGCAGAAGCCTAATTACATCCCTCTGATTCTGTTGCTGGTTGTTGCCATACTTGGCGTACTACCTGGTTTCAACGGTGTTCCGACACAAATTGTGACGGAAGGTATCAATTCCGGCGATACCGCCTGGATGCTGGTTGCCACTGCTTTAGTTCTTTTAATGACGCCCGGTCTGGCGTACTTCTACGGTGGAATGGTGAACAACAAAAATGTGATTTCGACCATGCTGCAAAGTTTTGTGGCGATGGGTGTTATCAGTATTTTGTGGGTTGTTGTTGGGTACAGTTTAGCGTTTGGTTCAACGGTTGGCGGATTTGTTGGTAATCCTATGGACCATTTTATGTTCAAGGGTGTGCTGGACGGTAAGCCCTGGTCGCTGGCGCCAACCATTCCGCTGGTCGTGTTTGCCTTCTTTCAACTCAAGTTTGCCGTTATTACGCCTGCCCTCGTAACAGGTTCAATGGCCGAGCGCATTAACTTCCGGTCGTATGTGCTGTTTATGATTCTGTTCAGTCTGTTCGTATATGCGCCATTAGCGCACATGACCTGGCATCCAGACGGTATCCTGTTCAAGCGGGGTGTGCTCGACTTTGCTGGTGGCACAGTTGTTCACATGTCGGCGGGCTGGGCCGCTTTAGCAGGCGCGTTGTACCTGAAACGCCGGCGTTCGCACCTCGAAGCCAGTTATTTTCCACCAGCAAACATTCCGTTTGTGCTACTGGGTACGGGTCTGCTGTGGTTCGGCTGGTTTGGTTTTAACGCAGGTTCGGCGGTAGGGGCTTCAGCATTAGCGGCTTCGGCGTTCGCTACGACGAACACGGCGGCTGCCTCGGCGGGCCTGGCCTGGGTGCTGTTCGATGCGGCCAAAGGCAAGAAAGTATCGGCGCTTGGTTTTTGTATCGGCGCCGTAGTCGGGCTGGTGGCTATCACGCCGGCTGCCGGTTTTGTAACGATTCCAACGGCTATTTTCATCGGTACGGTTGGCGCTATGATTTCAAACTACGTAGCTCACCTGCGCTCGAAATCGACGCTGGACGATACTTTAGACGTGTTCCCCTGCCACGGTGTTGGCGGTATGGTCGGTTTGGTCATGACGGGGATTTTTGCCAGCAAAAGTGTGAACTCAGCCGTAGCTATTGAAGGATTGGCCTTTGGCGAAACAGGGCTGTTTGTCGAGCACATGATTGCGCTGGTGGGTGTGTCGGCCTTTGCCTTCGGTATGTCGTTCCTGCTGCTGAAAGTGACGGATTTGATTCTGCCACTGCGCGTAACCGAAGAAGATGAGAAAACGGGTCTGGACGTAAGCCAGCACGACGAGTTCCTGATTGAAGCATAGTTTCAAATGAAACATGGATAATGCTCTGGGAAAGTACCAGTCAGTATGCCTGTTTCATTATACATTATTCATTAAAAATCAGCAGAGCCACAGGCACCTGTCTGGCTACAATGTCTGGCAGCTTTATCTGTGGTTTTGTTGTACTCATGGAGCCGTTCCCGCTTGGGAGCGGTCTCCTGTTTTTTTAGAGGTATCGTTTATAACGCTCTCATGCGATTATTTTTGGGATTATGCTCAACTTCGGCCAGCCCCAGGACTTCCAGCAACGGGGGTAAATACATACCCAGCCGGCCCCGCAACCCCTTTTTTAAGCCATACCAGCCACCTGCTGGATTTCCAGGTGTTCGTCCCCAGGCTTCAACCGTTCCTTCTTTAGCGGGTTTTTGTTCATCAGCAGCGCCAAGTTCCATCCAGTCGCCGTGTTGTTTTAACATAGTGTGCAAATCGGTGATACAGCGATAGTTATAGTGCAGAACAGTCTTCCCGACTACGCAGACTAAAATGTCATTAGCGTCTTTTTCATCTTTATACATGACATAGTCCGATGTGCCGGATGGCGTTTTAAGTTGCCAGGGATTTTCTTTTGTTCCTGTTTCTTGTATCATAAGGAGTGTTGTGTTTAAGCGAACAAAACAACTAACAAGGCCAGAATTGCCGGGAGCGCCTGAACATAAAAGATAGACTTCTGCGCTGTTAGCGCCCCAAAAATACCGGCCACAATAACGCATCCTAAAAAGAAACAGGCTATATTCCGGCTCCAGACAGTGTCCTCAATGAGCAGCGACCAGATCAGACCGGCGGCTAAAAAACCATTGTATAACCCCTGATTGGCCGCCAGCGACTTGGTTGGCTCAAATAGATCAGGCGGAAATGATCGAAACGTTTTACGGCCCTGGGTTGTCCAGGCGAACATTTCCAGCCATAAAATGTAGATGTGTTCGATGGCGACAAGGCCAATGAGCAAACGAGCGACTAATTGCATAGTTTTAACGTATAGTGTGCACTACTTGGTTGATTGCGCTAAGATACAATTAGTTGCTTACCCTAAAAATGAAATTTCGTGCCTTCGTGTGAAGCCACGAATCCAAGCCTCTCATAAAAATGGACGGCTTCGGGTCGCTGTTTATCCGTAGTTAGTTGTATTAAATGGGCCTTTCGCTCCTTCGCTCTGTTGATTGCCCACTCAACCATTTTTTGCCCAACACCCTCGCCACGCTGGTCTTTTCTAATCCGAACGGCCTCAATTTGTGCCCGAATGCCGCCCTGATATGTGAGGTATTGAATAAAACTCAATTGTAGTGTTCCAATTAATTGGTTCTGCTCATTCTCAAGCACTATTAACTCCTGATTTGGATCAGCATTGATCTTCGTAAATGCGTCATAGTACATTTCAGGTAGAGGGTCGCTATAGGCTTCCCTTAGTTGACCAAGTTTATCATCGGCCATCATCTGTATAATCAATGGAAGATCTTTTCTAATAGCTTTTCTGAATTTCATTTCATGTCGTGTAAGACCGATACTAATGGATCGTTGCTTAATATAAGGAGATAGATACAGGTATAAAAAAAGCCGAACGTTTCCGTTCGGCTTTTTTGTTTGATAACCTCAGCTAACTGTACGACTTCTTACTCCACAACGGCTTCGGGCTTTTTCACTGTGATCGTCAGCGTTTCGCCTTCGCCGGAATAGTCGGCCATAATTACGTCCCCTTCTTTCAGTTCCCCTTTCAGAATTTCTTCGGCAACGGGGTCTTCAAGATAACGCTGGATAGCACGGCTCAACGGGCGGGCACCATACTGCGGGTCATACCCTTTTTCTGCCAGGAAATCTTTCGACTTCTCCGTCAGTTCGACTTTGTATCCGAGGTTGGTTACGCGGCCCAGCAATTTACCCAGCATCAGGTCGATGATTTTGTGAATATCTTCGCGCAGGAGCGAGTTGAACACAATCACATCGTCCAAACGATTCAGGAATTCCGGCGAGAACGCTTTCCGAAGGGCGCTCTGAATTGTGCTCTTCATCAGATCATCCTGAGTCTCGGGTGTTTTTTTGGTGGCAAAACCAATACCGGCACCGAAGTCTTTTAGGTCACGAACCCCGATGTTTGAGGTCATGATGATGATCGTGTTGCGGAAATCCACCCGGCGGCCTAAGCCATCGGTCAGGATGCCATCATCGAGTACCTGCAGCAGAATGTTGAAGACATCCGGGTGCGCTTTCTCGATTTCATCCAGCAGCACAACGCTGTAAGGCTTACGGCGAATTTTTTCCGTTAACTGACCACCTTCTTCGTAGCCAACGTAGCCCGGAGGGGCACCAACTAACCGGCTGACGCTGAACTTCTCCATGTATTCCGACATGTCGATTCGCACCAGCGCATCGTCTTTATCGAAGAGGTAAGTTGCCAGTACTTTGGCTAATTCGGTCTTGCCTACACCCGTGGGGCCGAGGAAGATAAACGAACCAATTGGTTTTTTGGGGTCTTTCAGGCCAACGCGCGTCCGCTGAATGGCTTTCACCAACTTGTCGATGGCCGACTGCTGACCAATAACCCGGCCTTTCAGTTCCTCGCCCATGTTGATGAGTTTCTTGCCCTCGTCGTTCGACACGCTCGTAACGGGAATGCCCGTCATCATCGCCACCACTTCAGCTACGTTCTCTTCGTTGACCGTATAGCGACGCTTCTTGGTATCTTCTTCCCAGAGTTGTTTAGCGCGGTCAAGCTGATCGATCAGGCGTTTTTCCTTATCGCGTAATTGAGCAGCTTCTTCGTACTTCTGACTCTTAACAACCTGGTTTTTCTCCTTCTTGATATTCTCAATCTGCTCTTCAAGTTTCAGAATATCTTCGGGAACCGTGATGTTTGAGATGTGTACGCGGGCGCCCACTTCGTCCATCACGTCGATGGCTTTGTCGGGCAGAAACCGGTCCGATATATACCGTTCCGACAACTTTACCGCAGCGTCGATAGCTTCTTTGGTGTAGTTAACGTGGTGGTGATCTTCGTATTTATCCTTGATGTTGTTCAGAATTTCGATGGTTTCGTCAATCGACGTGGCGTCGACCATAACCATTTGAAAACGACGGGCCAGGGCGCCATCTTTCTCAATATACTGCCGGTATTCGTCGAGGGTTGTCGCACCTATGCATTGAATGTCGCCCCGAGCCAGCGCCGGTTTGAACATGTTCGATGCGTCGAGCGAACCTGATGCACCGCCCGCCCCCACGATGGTGTGAAGTTCGTCGATGAACAGAATGACCTCCGGCGATTTTTCCAGCTCGTTCATAACGGCCTTCATCCGCTCTTCAAACTGACCCCGGTATTTTGTACCGGCCACCAGCGACGCCAGATCGAGCGTAACGACGCGCTTGCCGAACAGCACCCGCGAGACTTTTTTCTGCACGATTCGCAGGGCCAGCCCTTCGGCGATAGCGGTTTTGCCCACACCCGGCTCACCAATCAGAATGGGGTTGTTTTTCTTCCGGCGGCTTAGAATCTGCGCCACGCGTTCGATTTCTTTCTCGCGCCCAACAATGGGGTCGAGTTTGCCGACTTCGGCGAGCTTAGTGAGGTCGCGGCCAAAGTTGTCCAGGACTGGTGTCCGCGATTTTTCAGAACCTTTGGGGTCTTTACCCGAACTGGAACTGCTGCCACCAAACATACCCCGGTCGTTATCGTCATCGTCGGTATCGCTCGCCATTGTGGGGCTGCTTCCCGTAGATTGATATTCCAGCATCTCTTTAATGACTTCGTAATTAACATTAAACTTATTGAGAATCTGCGTGGCGACATTGTCTTCATCACGCAGAATCGACAGTAACAGGTGCTCCGTACCAATGAGCGGGCTTTTGAAGATCTTAGCTTCCAAATAGGTGATCTTCAGCGTCTTTTCCGACTGACGGGTCAGCGGAATATTCGCCAGATTTTTCACGTTATTGGTCGCCGTTCCTTTCGTTGCCTGTTCAATAGTGACCCGGAGTTCATCGAGCGAGATGCCCAGTTTCTTGAGCAACCCGACCGCTACACCCTCACCTTCACGAATCATACCCAGCAACAGGTGTTCTGTGCCAATGTAATCGTGGCCTAAGCGTAAGGCTTCTTCCCGACTGAGCGTGATGACTTCCTTGACGCGGTTTGAGAATTTTGCTTCCATTCGTTTTAGGGTCTCCTTAGGTAAGCCTGACCTATACTGGCCTAACGAAGAGTTTTAAGGATTTGTTCACTCCCGAAGACCAGTCAGCAACACGTCCGAAGCGGCCGGTCCCTGGCAGAACAACAGGTCTATTATACTTAAATTTGGCTCAAAATTCTCGCCAAAATTTTGTTGATAGGGTGTGGGCTGGTGGAATACATACGATTCCTTTCTATTCCGTGGATTCAATACTGACCGAGCGTCATATAGGCCGACTGACGGGGTTCGTTCGTACCATTCTGTCAGGTTCAGTACTACCGTTATTCGCAATAGTTTCAGACAAATTGTCAGCAACTCGTAATTTAAATCGAACAAAAACGTCCAGTTTTTTCGGTACAAGGGCTCGACATCGGGCGCGTAGTACTCAAAAAACGGCGCTTTCCCGTAAGCTGCCTGCAGGCATCGCCAATGGTGGGCCTGCCAGAGCCGGTCGGTAGCCACCCGCAGATCCCGAATCGGCTGATGGTGCGTTCCCTGTTGCACGGGTACAGTCAGGGTATCGACCTTATTCGCCGTCCGAACGTAGCAGCGATTTCTGTAACTTTGCTTCTGATAATGCTCCTGAGCCTCTATATGAATTCGCCCGAACTGCATAATCCCTGAGATATAGTCTAAACAGGGTAAATAATGCAGGTCTATGAGTAAATCTGTATAATGAGACGCTGGTTGGTATTTTTCCAATAAGTCAAAATTGTATCCGTTCACAAATAAAGCAAAAAATCAATACCATCAATTGATTTTATAAATTTAATTTTAGGCCATCGCCCGACAAAACATCGGTTTTGTTTGATAAGGGCCTATCTGTTCCTGAATGATAGTCTTTCGCTTGCTGTCGAGATTGCCACTGGGCTTACTATACGCCCTGGCCGATTTCTTGTACTTTTTATTGCTTTATGTGGTGCGGTACCGCCGACAGGTCATTCTGGAGAACTTGAGACTTTCGTTTCCTGAGAAGTCACCCGCCGATATCGGGCTGATTGCCAAAGGGTTCTATCGAAATTTTGCGGACTTAATCGTTGAAGTTATCAAACTGCCCAGTTTCGCCCCGGCCGAGATTCAGCAGCGCGTTACGTTCCCAAACATCAGACTGATTCAGGATAGAATCAAAGCTGGAGAAACCATTGTTGGTATGAGTTCGCATCAGGGAAACTGGGAGTGGGTTCCGGGGTCGCTGGTCCTGAATGATATGCCGGTCGATAGTATCTACAAACCCCTGACAAATTCATTTTTCGAGGAATTGGTACGGCACATTCGGTCAAGTTTTGGCGCTGCTCCCGTACCTATGAACACCCTGCCCCGCCACATGGTTGCCCGCAGGCACGTTCCCCGCATTATTGGATTGGTAGCCGATCAGGTTCCCGATGTGCCGGAGCAGGCGTACTGGACGGATTTTCTACACCGCGACTCACCCTTTTATCCGGGCGCCGAACGGCTGGCTCGCAGCCGGAAATTAGCCGTTTTTTATTTCGATATTGTGCGGGTGCGCCGGGGCTATTATGAAGTAACATTCAGGCTTGTTGCCGATCCGCCTTATGCCGACCTGCCTTTGGGCGCTATCATGGAACGCTACCGCGACCTGCTCGAAGATACCATCCGGGCCAATCCGTCCGACTGGTTATGGTCTCACAAACGGTGGAAACACTGGCGGGGCAAGTACGCGAAGGTTGAGGCCAAATTGGAGTAGGTAAATCCATACCGGTTTAAAACCCGGCACAATGTTTTTGACCGACTGCGTCGGGTTTTAAACCGGTATGGTATAGTCGCAGACTATGAATCACAACGAGTCCCGACGGGCTTTCTGTGCCCGCGACGAATCGCGGTTGGCTTTGATTTTGTCGGCTTCGGTAACAATTGCGTTCTCGGCTTTGTCTAATCCTTTATTAACAGCTTCGCCTGTTTTCCGGGCACCTTTTTCAACAGCCTCACCCGCAACTTTCGCTTTTCGCTTGGCTCCCTGGCCTGCCTCTGAAGCGGCATCGCCTACATTCTGACCCGCATTTTTGAGGTCTTCTTTGACGCGGGCTTTGCGCTCGGCACGCTCCTGCCGACGCATTTCTTTTTTACTCATGGTCGTTACATCCTGGGCATAAGCGCCGGCAGTAAGTAAAAAAGTAAGCGCAAAAACAGCTAATAGGTTGGTTTTCATGACGTTGTTAGCTACAGGTTGTGAATTTGTTTACAGTACTCACCGATTTTAACCTCATTACACTGTTTATTGTTTTTAGTTTTCGGCCTAACGGCTTCATTGTCAAGCTATAAATCAATAGCAATTGAATGGCCAACAAGCGAACATTTAGCGTGAACCTAACGTTTTCCAGGTGAACAGGCAAGAAACCGAAAAACTGCTTTTTCTGTACCTTTGCCTGTGTCAAACGGCCCTGCCGCTACTTGTATGCCCGATTCGCTGCTTTCTCCTTTCTTATTCGTCGAGACCGGTACGCCGGAGCGGCCTGATTCTCCTGTTCTCTATACGCCTTCGCTGACGCAGTACATTCGCCGGAAAACCATCACAGTCAACATTGGCGATGTGCCACTGGGGTCCGACTATCCAATCCGGGTGCAGTCGATGACAACCATTGACACAATGGATACGGCCGGCTCGGTGGAACAAAGCATTCGCATGATTGAGGCCGGGTGCGAGTACATTCGCATTACAGCCCCGAGCGTGAAGGAAGCGCAGAATCTGGAAAATATTCGGAAAGAATTGCGGGCACGCGGCTACACAACACCGCTTGTGGCAGATATTCACTTCACGCCCAATGCGGCTGAACTGGCCGCCCGGATTGTCGAGAAAGTTCGCATCAATCCCGGTAATTACGCCGACCGCAAACGCTTTGAGTTCATCGACTATACTGATGCCGCCTATGCTGCCGAACTGGAGCGGATTCGGGCGAAGTTTCTCCCACTGGTGCACATCTGTAAAGAATACGGTACGGCCATGCGAATTGGCACTAACCACGGCTCTCTGTCCGACCGGATTCTGAGCCGCTACGGCGACACACCCGTTGGTATGGTCGAGTCGGCGCTGGAGTTTTTGCGGATTTGCGAAGATGAGCACTATTACAACATTGTTCTCTCGATGAAATCGAGCAATCCGCAGGTGATGGTGCAGGCGTATCGGCTGTTGGTGCAACGCTTAGACGAAGAAGGCTTGAAGCCGTATCCGCTGCATTTGGGCGTAACCGAAGCGGGCGAAGCCGAAGACGGACGCATAAAATCAGCGTTGGGCATTGGCACCCTGCTCGAAGATGGCATCGGCGATACGGTCCGCGTTTCGCTCACTGAAGAACCCGAACGGGAAGCTCCGGTGGCGCAGGCCCTGATTGACCGTTATACAAACCGATCGATTGCGAGTGCGTCAATTCCTGCGATTACGACATACCCCATCAATCCGTTTCAGTACGCCCGGCGAGCTACACACGAGGTTATCAATTTTGGTGGTCAGAACGTGCCGCGGGTACTTGCTGATTTCAGTCAGGTGCCGGTTACAGAGCATAGCGTTTTACATCCGGTTGGTCATTTTTACCTGCCCGAACCGGATAAGTGGCGGATGAACGACCTCGGCGCTGACTATATCTATACGGGTTCGCACCCGGCGGAATTCATGTTACCCAATGGCCTGAAGCAGATTTTGGACTATGCCGTCTGGAAAACCGTTTCCGATCAGGCCAACACGTTTCCGCTGTTAGCTGCCAATGCGTATTTAATAGCTCGTTCGGCATCTGACCAACTCCATAGCCGATTGACTTTCGTTCGGGTATCGCTTCCCGAAGTATCCGATGAGTTATTGGCTACCCTGCAAACCGACAAAACAGTTGTGTTGCTCATGTCGACGGCCAATGCTCACGCTATGCCCGAACTGCGCCGACTGTTTGTTGAGCTGCTAAGTCGTGGCCTGACAATACCCGTTGTCATCCAGCGTGGCTACGCAACTGTACCCGACGAAGATGTTCCGCTCTATGCCGCTACCGATGTAGGTGGTTTGTTGATTGATGGGCTGGGCGATGGCATTATGCTGTCGGCCCCTGACAAACCGGAAATCAATCAGTTAAAAGCACTAAACAACCTGGCATTTGGCATTTTGCAGGCGGCACGAACGCGGATTACCAAAACGGAGTATATATCCTGTCCGTCGTGTGGACGAACGCTGTTCGATTTGCAGGAAACAACGGCTCATATTCGTCAGCGCACCGACCATTTGAAAGGGGTTAAAATCGGGATTATGGGCTGTATCGTCAATGGGCCGGGCGAAATGGCCGATGCCGACTATGGGTATGTGGGCATTGGCCGCGACAAGATTGCCCTGTACCGTGGGCAGCAGGTGATCAAGAAATCGGTTCCTGCTGACCGAGCCGTCGATGAACTTATTGAACTCATCCGCGAAGACAATCGCTGGATTGAGCCAGGTTTGGTGAATGTATAATGAAGAATGTAAAATGTATGATGGACACTGATTACTATTTTACGGACGCACGTTATCTATTATTCATTCTTTCAGTATACATTATACATTAATCACTCGTGAACAAATTCATTGATTACCTTAAAATTGGCCCTGTGTTCGCGTATTTTTTTCGCGTATTTCGCAAGCCGGATCCCAATCACCCGACCAATGTAAATCTGCGGATGATGCACGGCATCAACCGGATTTCGATCGTGATGTTTCTATTTGCCATACTCGTTTACACCGTTCGCCACTGCACCCGATGAACACCGAGACGTTACGCGACTATTGCATGGCCAAACCGCACGTCACCGAATCGTTTCCGTTTGGTGGGAGCGCACTGGTATTTAAGGTTGGTGGGAAGATGTTTGCCCTGTTAGACACCGAAAGCCGCCCGACGTCTATTAACCTGAAGTGTGACCCGGAGCGGGCCGTGCAACTGCGGGAAGAACATACTGCCGTAACACCAGGTTACCACATGAATAAAACGCACTGGAACACAGTAACTATTGATGGGAGTGTGCGAAGTTCAGCCGTTCAGGAGTGGATTGATCATTCGTATGAACTCGTCCGGAAAAGTTTGCCCAAGGCTGCTCAGGCACAATTAATCTGAGCAGAAAGCTTGACCAAAAAGCCAGAAACGTTTAAATTCGCAAGGTTAGAAAACAGACTGAGAGATATGGAGGTTGTGCTGATAAGTCTGCTTTTTGGAGTTTATCTCACCATTCGGTATTATTTGGTGGACCACGATACCGTTGCCGATAAAGACCGAAAAAAGCTTCGGAAAGGAATTGATTTAGTCAATAACCGTCTCTTCATCGAAGCGCACCATTATTTCGACGAGGCCGTTCGGCAATATCCCAAATCAGCCATTGCCTATGCCTATCGGGGCAAGTGTCAACTCGTTCAGGAAAACTATTTCTCGGCGATTTATGATTTGACCCAAGCTATTAATCGTGATAACACGCTGGCCGACTGCTATTTAGATCGGGGAATTGCGTATTACAATACGAACGAATTTCAGCAGGCGTTTCGGGAGTTCGATAAAGCGGTCTGGCATTTCCGGGATGAAAAGCCCGATGCGTATCGCTGGCGTGCATTAGCCCGTATTCAGGTACGGCAACTTCCCCAGGCCGAGAACGATCTCCGCCGGGCCGTTTCTCTCGGCGACGAAAATGCGTTTCACCTCCTGCTTCAGCCGCCGTTTACCCGGCCAGTATTTCAAAAATAAGTTTGAAGTTTATAGTTTGAGGTTTGTAGTTGGCTGACCGCAACGGCGGACCGTGCGAAAGCAACTATTCGTCAGCAAACTACAAATTATTTCAGTTTCCCCATCTGCTCCACATTCCGGCGGGTGTCTAATCGGCTGGCCTGCGCCAGTTCCATTGATTTTTGGGCGGCTCTCTGGGCGTCGTTGGTTTTGCCATCCCGGCGGTAGGCTTCAGCTAGTTCAAAATATAGATCAGCCTGATCTTTTGGAGCGGGTTTCAACGCGAGTCCTTTATTTACCCACTTCACTACGGTAGGTGCATCTACGGCATCGGGGCTGCTGCGGTTGAAAAGCCGCGAAATATAGAGGTATTCAGGTACCGTTAATTGATTGGCGTTCACCTGATTATCCATTCGTTCGACGGCTTTGGCCGTTTGCCGGGCGCGAAAATACGCATTCACTTCGGGCAGCAGCGTCCGATTGGCCGCCACTTTCTGGTCGATGCCAATTTTGGCTAAATCCTGCCGGACCTGTAAAATTTTGGCCACCGGAAACTGTGCGCCCCGGCCGCTAAAGAGCGATGACATCAGAATGTTTTCAGCCACTTGCTGAGTTGGCTCCGCGCCATACGCTTTACGATAGGTCTCCAGATGACCCAGCATGTACTGAAACATGGGATTCTCGAAATCCAGCACCAATTTTTGCAGCGCCAGCCAGTTGGTCTGGTTTGCATACATAGCAGGCGACTGCTGACGGGCGTACTCGTTCATGGCTGCTATGTTGGCAACGGTGTCTTTGGTAATGCGACCAAACATGGCATAATCGATCAGGAAATTTGCCGACCGTTCGCCCTGCTGGTAGCGGGCTTTCATGGTCTGACTCCGAACCTGCGGATTGAGTGCATTCGTGCCGTGCCGGATTACCTCGTCGGTTGAGTTGTTGCTCATGGCGAAGTGAATCAGGTTCCGTTGCGGGTCGAAATAGAGAAACAGCGGCAGCGAGGGCACGTATAACCGACGGCTATCCAGAAATGCCCGCGTTGCCGGTTGAGCAATGTCTATTTTAGTGCTTAGGAACTTAGCGTTGTAGAATTTGCCAACCCGGCTGTCGGCCAGTGTTGGTATGAAACTCTGACACGTATGGCAAGTAGGCGAGTAAATTTCGATAAATACCGGTTTGCCAGCCCGGCGAGCCTCCTGAAACACGTTCTCAACCGACGTTTCCTTAAACTGAATTCCCCCTTTTTGAGCGAGGGTTATGTTTGCTACAAAAAGCAGCAAGAGAATCTTTTTCATAAACTAAAGTCGATGGATATACGGGCATCAGCAAATTAACGGCCAATCTGATGGTGTGGTATTAGTCAACTACCCAGGCACTTATTGTTGCTGCTGCTTTTGCTGGTTGATTTCCACTTCGAGTCGCTTGCTCAACACGCTGCAGGTATTTTCAATGTCGGCGGCCATGTGCTTATCACCCGTTGCGTTTATGGCCGTATCGGCAAGGCCGCTCATCATCTCAATCAGGAAGCGTTTCATGTCTACCACGTCCATGTCTTTCGTCCAGAGGTCAATTTTAAGCGTGCTGTTGTGGTAGTGATCCCAGATTGAAACAGCAATGGCCCGCGTATCGCTCAGGCCTTCGTTCGGGTTTTCGGTAGCGTCCCAGTAGATTTTTTCGGGAATATTCTGATTATCTAACTCGACCGAAAAATGAATATCTGATTTTTTCATAGACACAAAAATACGGAACGCGGGTGGAAATCTGCTCCCCTAAAATTACCGGGCCAGTAATCCTTTCTCAAATTGACAAGACAAATTCTCTGTACTTTCGCGCTAAAGCAACCCAACATCATGTACACTTTATACGGCATTCCCAACTGCGATACCATGAAAAAAGCCCGTGTCTGGCTGGCCGACCATCAGGTTGATTATCATTTCTATGACTATAAAAAACAGGGTATTGATCGGAAAACGATTGAACACTGGCTCACCCAAAAGCCCTGGGCGGACTTAGTCAATCGGGCGGGCATGACCTGGCGGCAACTACCCGATGCCGAAAAACCTACCGATGCCGAAGGGGCCCTTGCCCTGATGCTCGAAAGGCCGTCCGTAATTCGGCGGCCATTAATTGAAGCAAACGGCAACATTGTGGCGTTGGGGTTTAAACCTGAGCAGTATGCCGAAACGTTTTCGGTATGATTTGCCGTTCTTTAGGTAAACCCATTGCCATGTTAAAGAGAACGCTCGATTCGCCGGAAGCTGTCCGATTTCTGGTGGACTCGTTTTACGGGAAAGTGCAGGCCGACCCGCTCATTGGTCCCATTTTTACGGATGTAGCGCAGGTTGACTGGTCGAAGCACCTGCCCAAAATGTACGCCTTCTGGGAAACAATCATTCTGGGAAACAATGCTTACGATGGGCATCCATTTCACCCGCATCTGCTTGTCAACCAAAAACATACCCTTACCAGCGACCATTTTGAGTGTTGGCTACAGTTGTTTTCCGAAACGCTCACCGAGAAGTTTATCGGCGAAACCGCCGAGCAGGTGCGGCAGCGAGCGACTCAAATTGCGCTGGTCTGGAACAACAAGCTGGAGTACATCAACAACGATTCGTTTATGGAGAGGTGAACGAGAGCAGCGCGGGTTTCCACCCGCGCTGCTTTACCGGCTTCCAAATACCCGTTTCAATATATCAGATACCCGTGCGGCAGGATTTTCGCGAATTTTCTTTTCTTCCTGCGCTACCAGAATAAATAGTCCGTCAACGGCCTTGCCGGTCGCGTACTCGGTTAGGTTTGGGTTCACTTTCTGCACAAACGGCAGTTGGTTGTAGGTATTCACCAGCGAACTGTAATAGCGCGTTGCGTTATTCTTCTTCAGGGTACTGTCAATAATCGGCGTAAACTCACTCACCAACTGCTGGCCCGACGTCCGGCGTAGGTACTGGGTGGCGGCATCATTCTGGCCCCGTAAAATTCCTACCGCATCCTGAATACTCATCGACGTGATGGCCTTCACAAACACGGGTGCGGCTTTTTTAGCCGCATCTTCGGCGGCCCGATTGAGCGACAGCTCAAACTGATCGACCTGCTTGGTAAACCCTAATTGCCGAAGTTTGCTGGCCACCTTCTGGGCTTCGGGCGGAAAAGCGATTTTCAGCAAGGGGTTTTTAAAATACCCATCTAGCTTCGATGCCTGGGTAGCGCCGTTGCTGGCGCCAATACGCAGGGCTTCGCGCAGACCTGTGGCAATATCGCTGTTGCTCAAACTGCCAAATGTGCCGGCAGAGGGTTGCGTTACGGCTTCCAGTATTTTACCAAAAATACTCCCGCCCGATGGCTTCTGAGGGGGAGTTGCCGTTGTGGTTGTATCCCGGCGGGTGGAGTCCTGGGCGAAACTGGTGGTGCTGATAGCCAGGGCCAGCAAGGCGGCAGTAAGAACTTTTTTCTTCATCGTCAAATTAATCAGGTTGCCATGTCATAACGGTCAATGGCCCTAAATCGTTTTTTCGTACTTTTGACCGCTTTCCAAAGTAAAGGTTTAAAGCCTATCACGTTGGCTCTATTAAGACTGGACATAGCGCTCCACGTAACGAAAATGACTACTACCATCCGTGCCGAAGTGATTACCATCGGCGACGAAATTTTGTTCGGGCAGATTATTGACACCAATACGGCCTGGATTGGTACCGAATTAACGAATATCGGCATTCGGGTTGTCCGTAAAACGTCGGTGGGCGACCAGGTCGATGCCATTCTGCAAAGCCTGCACGAAGCGCACCAACGCGCCGATATTATTATCATTACGGGTGGGCTGGGGCCAACCAAAGACGACATTACCAAGAAAACGCTCTGTACCTATTTTGGGGTCGGCATGGTTCGTAATGAAACCGCGCTGGCGTTGGTAACGAGTTTTTTTGAGAAACGGGGTCGCGAAATAACCGAAATCAACCGCGCTCAGGCCGACCTGCCCGCCAACGCAATTTATATCCAGAATGACTGGGGAACCGCGCCGGGCATGTGGTTCGAGCATGAAGGGCGTGTGTACGTGTCGTTGCCGGGTGTTCCGTTCGAGATGAAACACCTTATGTCGAACCGAATTCTGCCGAAACTAACTCAACACTTCCAGGCTCCAATTATCAAGCACAAAATGATTCGGACGGTTGGCCTTGGCGAATCGTTTCTGGCTGAACGCATCGAGGCCTGGGAAGATGCCCTGCCTGAGCACATTAAACTGGCGTATCTGCCTAGTTTTGGCGGGGTGAAATTGCGACTGACGGCCACCGGCGATAACAATGCCCAACTGGATAGCGAATTAGCAGAACAGGTAGATAAGGTGATGCCGCTGATTGAAAAAAACGTGTTTGGTTTCGATAATGATGAACTCGAAAACGTTGTTGGAACGCTCTTGAAAGACCAGAACCTTACGTTAGGTGTGGCCGAGAGTTGTACTGGAGGCTATGTGTCGGCCCAGATTACGAAGGTGCCGGGGGCATCGGCTTATTTCTGGGGGGGGGTTGTCAGCTATAGTAACGCCGTTAAAGTGAGCACATTGGGTGTCCGGCCCGAAACGCTGGAGCAATTTGGTGCCGTGAGTGAAGAAACCATCCGGCAAATGGCCGAGGGCGTTCGACGGGCACTGGGCACAAACGTTGGTATTGCTACGAGCGGCATTGCCGGACCCGACGGCGGCACGCCCGACAAACCCGTTGGCACGATCTGGATAGCCTGCGCCACCAACCGGCGCACCGTTACGCGCCTGCTCAAACTCGGCCAGTACCGCGACCAGAATATTCAGCTAACCACAACCTATGTACTGAATATGCTGCGGGAAGAGTTACTAAACGAATGAATAATGAATACTATACAATGGATAATAATTCGCTGCTCATTGTACATTATTCATTATCCATTATTCATTAAAAAGACATGGCTCTCATCGACATGATAATGCCCAAAATGGGCGAAAGTATAATGGAATGCACGGTTATTGCCTGGCTTAAACAGCCCGGCGACCGGATTGAAGCCGACGAATCAGTACTGGAAGTGGCGACTGATAAAGTAGATACAGAAGTGCCAGCTCCGCAACATGGCATCCTGAAAGAAATTTTAGTGAATGACGGTGACGTAGTCGCTGTTGGGGCACCCATTGCGCGAATTGAAACAGAAGAAGCGGTTGCGAATGAGTCAGACCCGGCGAAAAACGCCCCGGACGACGCCAGCCAGATACCCAAAGGCATTGGCGATAGTGCCAACGTTCCTGCTGAGCCGGAGAGCGTAGAGGCAGCTAATTTTATTGAGGAAACAACCGCGATAGGTTCGGCGGCCGATGAACTCGAAGCCAGCATTTCGGCCATGAGCAGTCGTCAGGTGGCTTCACCCGAGAAGGCAGTTGCTGTATCGGCGACGACCCTGACAGACAGTACACCGGTTCCAGACAACCGTTTTTATTCACCGCTGGTCCTGAATATCGCTAAAGAGGAAGGTATTTCACGCGTAGAACTCGACCGCATTCCTGGGTCGGGCGCTGACAACCGTGTTACGAAAAAAGATATTCTGGCTTATGTGGCGGGTAGGGGAGTACGGAGCACGGAGCCGGGAGCTGGGAACTGGGAGCCTAATAATGCATCCACCCAGGCTCCGAGCACTATGCCCGCTGCTTCCCGCTCCGTAAACGGTCAGGCCGACATCATTCAGATGGATCGGATGCGGAAACTGATTGCTCAGCGCATGGTCGAGTCGAAGCAGATTTCGCCCCATGTCAGCTCGTTTGTCGAAGTCGACGTAACACCTATTGTTGACTGGCGCAATCAAAATAAAGATCGATTTAAGCAGCAAACCGGCGAAAATCTGACCTATACGCCCATTCTGGTCGAGGCCATTGTCAAGGCCATTAAAGACTTCCCAATGATAAATGTTTCGGTGGAAGGTGATACGATTCTGGTCAAAAAAACCATCAACATCGGCATGGCAGTGGCGTTGCCCAACGGTAATCTGATTGTGCCGGTTATTCATCAGGCTGATCAGTACAATCTTACCGGCCTGACTAAAAAAGTCAATGATCTGACGAAACGCGCCCGCGAGAACAAGCTCACCGCCGATGACCTGGTGGGTGGCACCTACACCATTTCTAACATTGGTACCTTTGGCAATCTGATGGGAACGCCCATTATCGTGCAGCCCCAGGTAGCCATTATGGCCTTTGGGGCAATTGTCAAAAAACCGGCGGTCATTGAAACGCCCCAGGGCGATTTTATCGGCATCCGGCAGTTGATGTTCTTGTCGCACTCCTACGACCATCGCGTTGTGGACGGTTCGCTGGGTGGGCAGTTTGTCCGGCGCGTTGGGGATTACTTAGAAAAATTCAGCCCCCAACGCCAATAGGGGGCACTTAATCAGGCCATGTTCAGCACATACCGGTATTTTCGACCAATAAAAAAAACCATTTGGGGATTAGGGCATATGAGAAAACGCATTGCCATAGACATGGATGATGTCATGGCCGACACCCACGCCAAGTTTATCCGGTTGTATCTGGAAGGCGAGATGCCCCGATACACGCTGGAAGAACTCCGGGAGAAGTCATTCCACGAATTGTTCGACGAGGATGAATACAGAGCCATATCGCAGCGCGTCTATGAACCGGGCTTTTTCCGGGACATTCCGGTAATGGACGGTGCTCAGGAGGTTATCGCCGAGCTAATGAAAAAATACGATGTTTTCGTGGCTTCGGCGGCTCAGGAATTTCCAAATTCGCTGCGGGAGAAATGGGACTGGCTACAGGAACACTTTCCGGCCATTTCGTGGCGCAACTACATCTTTATGGGCGATAAAAGCGTGCTGAATACAACCTACCTGATTGACGATATGCCCCGAAATCTCCGCACGTTTCAGGGCAAAGGGCTGCTATTCGATGCACTCCACAACCGCGACGACCGGGAGTTTCGGCGCGTGAAATCCTGGGCCGACATAGCAAATGTTTTATTGTAGTGCGGGTGGAAACCCGCAGAACTGATAACAAAAAAGGCTCCGATTAATCGGAGCCTTTTTTTAGACAACTATGACTGTTACTATTACACGTCAACTTCCCTGTTAACCTCAACATAGCGGTCGTGGCCTACTTCATACTGCGCTTTTTTCGCTTCTGCCGATGGCCGCAGGCGAACAACCCGCAGTTTATGGAGAATACCGATTAGCGGAAACGTTGGGTCGAACTCAAACCATTTTGCCCCAAAATTAGCCGAATTAGGGCGTTTATGGTGATTGTTCTGAAACAATTCGCCCATCATGACCACGTCCAGAATCAGCGAATTTTTCGACTTGTCCTGATTGTCGAAGTTGGCATATCCGTATTTATGCCCACTCCAGTTGATAATAGCGCCGTGTACAGGTCCCATCACGAAATGCACCGGCAACAGGAAGAAAAACGCCCAGTGCATGTCTAAATACAGGAAAGCAACGATGTAGAATATGCTGTAGAGCACACCCCAACCTGCCCGCGATACCCACGAATCACCAACTTTTTCGATGAAATTCCACTCCGGGTAGTTCCGGTCAAATTGCCGCTCGACAAGCTGTTTACGATGAAGAACGGCGTTATAAATATCTTTGGTTTTCCACATCATCGTAAATATGTTCTTCGTGTGATGGGGCGAGTGCGGATCTTTTTCCGTGTCGCTGAAGGCATGGTGCATCCGGTGCAGCACGGCATAGGCGCGCGGGCTTAAGTACGACGAGCCTTGCGACAGGTAGGTTAAGGCATAGAAAAAACGCTCCCAGAATTTGCTCATTGAGAACATCTTATGAGCCGAGTACCGATGCAGAAAAAATGTTTGGCAGAACAGGGACAGATACCAGTGTCCGATGAATGCGGCCAGTACAATCACAATCTTGATTGATTAAAAGGTGAAGATTACTACAAACTAAGAATACTCCTACAAAACTAACGAAATTTAAGGCGGTTTGGCTTGCTTTCCCCAAATAATACTCTATAATAAATTAATTTATTACCGTGGTTGCGTACTGCAGCAGATTGGCGCCCATTCGCAGCGCCTGTTGCCGGACGGGTTCGGGGTCGTTGTAAACGCTCTGATCTTCCCAGCCGTTGCCCAAGTCACACTCATAGCTATAAAAGCAAACCAGTCGTCCCTGGTAAATCAGGCCGAATCCCTGTGGCGCTTTGGCATCGTGTTCATGAATTTTGGGCAGGCCCGTTGCAAAATTAAACTTCTGGTGATAAACCGGATGCGTAAAGGGCAACTCGATAAAACTGAGTTCGGGAAACACCTTTTTCATCTCCCGCCGGATGAACTTGTCCAGCCCATAGTTATCATCGATATGCAGAAAACCGCCCGACATCAGGTATCGGCGCAGGTTTTGCACATCGGCATCGCTGAAGGTCACGTTGCCATGCCCGGTCATGTGTACGAACGGATAGCCGAAAATATCGGGGCTTCCCGGCTCCACAATGTCTTCTTCGGGAAAGATATTCATTCGCAGATTGGCATTGGCAAACTTAATCAGGTTTGGCAGGGAGGTCTTGTTCGCGTACCAGTCGCCCCCGCCATTGTATTTCAGTTTGGCGATTTTGTACGCATACTGAGCCTGGGTAATGGATAATGAACAATGAATAAGGAGTACCGTAAGCAGGAGTTTTTTCATGTGTTTATAAAATTCAGAAACTGGCAGGCTGTCAGCGCGGCCGTTTCGGTACGTAATCGGTGTGGACCAAGCGTTGCCATCTGAAAACCGGCAGCAACGGCCTGTTGAATTTCTTTTTCCGAAAAGTCACCCTCCGGGCCAATCAATACAGCGTACCGGCCATTTACGGTGGCAGATTTTGCCAGATTTACACTTGGTTTATTCTCCGGTAGATGAGCGATAAACCGTTGGTTTTCATTTATTGTTTTTACCAGTTCGCCAAAAGGCACGGCCTCGTCCAGTTGCGGCAAATAGGACTGCAACGACTGCTTCATGGCGGCAACGGCAATCTTTTCCAGGCGTTCTAATTTCAAGACCCGGCGTTCGGAATGCTGCCCGAAAAAGAAACTGATTCGCTCGATGCCAACCTCTACAGCTTTCTCCACAAACCACTCGATACGGTCCAGATTCTTGGTCGGAGCCACACACAGCCGAACCGAAAATGGTCGTGGGGGCGATGTTTGCGTATCGGTTATCCGAAACTGGCAACGCCGGGCGTCGGCCTGGGTAATAACGGCAGCATGGCGGTTTCCGTGCCCATCTGTAACCGCAATAATCTCGCCAGTGGCTAAGCGCAGTGTTTTGATGGCATGGCGCGAATCATCTTCAGTAAGAAACTGAACAGGTTGAGGCTGATAAAACAAGTGCATAGATAGCCCAAAAGTAAATAGAAACGTAGTACGGGCGGCCCCGGCTGATTAGTATGATTACTATAGTTCACTAAGATTCTATCAGCGTAAAGCATAGTAATCATACTAATCAGCGTTCCATTACATCACTCCACAACCACCGTAGTGATTCGGGTAGAATGGAACCACCGTGTTTGCCGTTATGCCCGCCTGTACCGCCAACAAATCTGTAGTCGTACTTACTGAATTTCAGGGCAGCATCCATTTGCAGGTTACCAAGCCACCAGTTACCATGCGGGTTATCGAGGTCGTTGCTGCCGTCCTGCAGGAATACTTTTATGTTTCGTTTGGGTGCCTTGCGAATCAGCGACGGGTAGACATGACCACCTTTGATGTTCGTAAAACTGCCAACGTGACTCAGTACTTTGTGAAAATAGTCGGGACGTTGCCAGGCGGCAGTGAACGCGCAAATACCCCCCGACGATATGCCGCCAATGGCCCGCATCGTTGGCGAATCGGCTACTTTATAGGTTTTACTGATTTCAGGAATCAACTCTTCGATGAGTAGCCGGGCATACTGATTGGTGAGCGTATCGTACTCGTAGCTGCGGTTGTCGGCCCGGAAAGGCTCTTTTGGTACTTCGGTACCATGCTGACCGGGGTTAATAAACAGCCCAATTGTAACGGGCATGGCTTTCTGGTGAATGAGGTTGTCGAACACCACCGGCACCCGAAAATCGCCATCCTCGTTCACATAGGTATGACCATCCTGAAAGATCATCAGAGCCGCCGGTTTTTTCCCGTCGTACTGTGCCGGTATGTAGAGGTAATATTCGCGAATGGTGTTCGGGAATACCGTACTTTTCCAGACATGCTTTGTTATGTTGCCTTTGGGAACGCCCGGCTGCCGCTGCGAATCGGGTCCATAGGCAACGGTTTCGCTGGCGGGTTGCTGCTGCGCCGATACCGACAAGGCAAGTAGTAAGAACAGGCTACTAATGAGGGAGGTTCGCGAGTGGTTTAGCATAAATTGAGAAGTCAGAATACAAGCAAAACTACCGATAGTCTCAATGAGTAACGAAGGCATACTTTAACAGGATTACACGTTAATAAAACCTGTAACCCTGTTAAAAGCTACTGGATACCTCATTGCGGAGCAAATCTGTCCGGTACTTAAACACCCCCGCTTCCCGGAGCGCCGAACCGTCGTTTTTTTGTATTTTTGCCGGATACATTACGTACTGTGAAAAAAGTCGCTTTCTATACACTCGGCTGCAAACTGAACTTCTCCGAAACCTCGACCCTTGCCCGCCTGATGGAACAGCAGGGTTACGAGCGCGTGGAATTCAATCAGCAGCCTGACATCTTTATTATCAACACCTGCTCCGTGACCGACAACGCCGACAAAAAATGCCGGAAGATTGTCCGCGAAGCCCAGAAAATTAATCCCGATGGCTACGTGGCCATTCTGGGCTGTTACGCGCAACTGAAGCCGAAAGAAATTTCGGAGATACCGGGCGTTGATGCCGTGTTGGGGGCCGCCGAGAAATTTCGGCTGCACGAACTCATGCCGACGTTTGAGAAGGTGCCAGCCGGCCAACCCGCGCAGGTGTTCAACTCGCCCATTGAACACGCCATCGACTACCATGCGGCCTATTCGCTCAACGACCGCACGCGCACGTTTCTGAAGGTGCAGGACGGCTGTGATTATCCCTGTGCCTATTGCACCATTCCACTGGCGCGGGGCAAAAGCCGCTCCGATACGGTTGCCAATGTTGTGCAGGCCGCCCGCGAAATTGCTGAGCGCGGACGGTCGGCCGCTGCCGTGAAAGAGATTGTGCTGACGGGCGTTAACATCGGCGATTTCGGTCTGGCGAATGGCCCTGGGCTGGATGGCCACCGTCAGGAAACGTTTTTCGATCTGGTACAGGCACTGGACGAAGTCGACGGCATTGAGCGGTTCCGTATTTCGAGCATCGAGCCGAACCTGCTGACGGATGAAATTATCGAATTTGTGGCCCGCTCGAAGCGCTTCGTACCGCATTTTCATGTACCGCTTCAATCGGGCAGCAACCGGATGCTGGGTCTGATGCGTCGGCGCTACAAGCGCGAACTCTACACCGACCGTGTGCTGAAAATCAAGGCTTTGATGCCCCATGCCTGCATTGGGGTCGATGTGATTGTGGGCCACCCCGGCGAAACCGATGCAGAATTTAAAGAAACGTACCTGTTTCTGAACGAACTACCGGTGTCGTATCTGCATGTATTCACCTACTCCGAGCGGCCCAACACAACGGCGTTGGCGATTAGGCCCATCGTGCCGGGTCATGTGCGGGCCGAGCGGTCGAAGATGCTGCACATTCTGTCGGACAAGAAACGCCGGGCCTTCTACGACGCACAGGTTGGTCGCCAAGCAACCGTGCTGTTTGAAGAAGACAGTGCCGCCGGGACGACGCCAGCCGGGCAAATGCTGGGCTTTACCGAAAACTATGTCCGGGTGGTCGCGCAATATGACCCCTTATTAATTAATGAAACCCTGAATGTGCGGTTGACGGGGGTTAATGCTGAGGGATTGATGGACGTTGAGGAAATGGAGGCAGTGCTGGAGAAGCATTGATTTGCCCAAACCAGTATAGTTCATTTTTGTCATTCCGATGAATGAGGAATCTTAAAGCTTCCTAAGAGGCTTCCTAAATTTCCCAAATTAGGTGTGGATTCTCCATTGCTGCCTCCGGGCGCGGTGAGGACACAGCAACGGGAAGCACGAGAAATAGTCGTTTAACAAGTGGGCTTTAAAATTCCTCATTCATCGGAATGACAAAAAAAATCCAAACCCTGAGAGACTGTCTAAATTTTGTGAACTTGCTTTATTCGATTGTCCCCGTTGCTGTGTCCTCACAGCAACCTACGCGTCAGCCACTGTTTAGCCTACCGGGGAGGTTGCTGTGAGGACACAGCAACGGGAATCCACAGGTAATTTTAAGAAATTTAGACAGCTTCTGAACCTTCGCGATTCTACAAACTCTTCTGCTTCACCTGATCGATCAGATACTGTGATGTTCGCATGGAAGCGGCCAGAATTGTCCAGGTTACGTTTTTGTCGCCCTGCGAAACGAAAGGAGCCGCATCAACGACAAACAGGTTTTTCACGTCGTGAGCCTGCTGAAACTTGTTCAGAGCCGATTTTTGTGGGTCGTTGCCCATCCGAACCGTACCGACTTCGTGGATAATCCGTCCGGGGGCCGCCAATCCGTAGCCGTGCGCGTCATTGGGGCCGGGTTTATTGCCGAGCGGAATGCCGCCCATTGCCAGAATGATTCCCTCAAAGGTGTCCTGCATGTGTTTGGCCTGCTTTACCTCGTAATCTGACCATTTGTAGTGAAAGCGCAGGGTTGGAATGCCGTATTTGTCCACTGAATTCGGGTCAATTTCGCAGTAGTTGCTTTCGAGCGGTACCGGCTCACCCCGCCCCGACATACCAATGTAGGCCCCATAAAACCGCCGGTAGTCGTCTTTCAGTCCCGCACCATAGCCGCCACCCGACTTCATTTTGCCATCCCGTCCCGGAACGATTTTGTGCATCGCTTCAATGCCACCACCGAAACCATAGCCGGGCATTCCCATGCCGCCACCGTATTCGATATGGTAGCCGCGCGGGAAGTCTAACTTCTTGTTGTCGAGCCACCAGGGGGTAAATACGTGCATTCCGCCCACGCCATCTTCGTTGTAGCGTTTGCGGTCCATCAGGGCCGGTATGAACCCCGAACGGCTGGCCCCGGTTGAGTCGTTGAGGTATTTGCCGACAACTCCGCTACTGTTGGCCAGTCCATTCGGGAAACGGCCTGATTTGGAATTGAGCAAAATTCTGGCCGACTCGCAGGTACTCGCCCCAAGCATAACGGCCTTCGCCCGCACGGTCACTTCCTGCAGGGTGCGGGTGTCTACGTAACTCACGCCCGTTGCCAGCCCGGTTTGTGGGTCGGTCATAACTTCGCGGGCCATCGCTCCGTTGATCAGCGTTACATTCCCGGTTTTAATGGCGGGAATACATAGTACCGACGACGACGAAAAGTCGGCATAGGCCTGGCAACCGCGCCCACATTGGTGGCAATAAAAACAGGAGCCTCGTTCCTTATTGATGGGTTTCGTTAAAATACTTAATCGCGACGGAATCACCGGAATGCCAATGCTGCGGGCGCCTTTCCGAATCATTAACTCATGCAGACGAGGCTTGGGTGGGGGCAGAAAAATGCCGTCCGGTTCGTTGGGGAAATTTTCGACGGAACCGAAAACACCAATCAGCCGATCCACCTGATCGTAGTAGGGTTTCATGTCGTCGTAGGTGATGGGCCAGTCGTCGCCCACGCCCGACAGGGAACCGCGCCGGAAATCGTCGGGGCCGAACCGAAGCGAAATGCGTCCCCAGTGGTTGGTGCGTCCGCCCAGCATCCGGGACCGGAACCAGTGAAACTCGGCGCCCTCTTTGGACGAATAGGGTTCTCCGTCGATGTCCCAGCCTCCCCAGGCCGCATCGAAATCACCACCTGAGCGGGCTGCGGTAGCGGCTCCCCGCCGGGGCGATTCCCAGGGCCATTTCAGTTGGGTGATGTATTTTGGGTCGGCGGGGTCGTAGTAGCCACCCGCTTCGAGCAGAACGACTTTGGCGCCTGCTTTAGCGAGCATATACGCAGCCATGCCACCGCCTGCACCGGAGCCAACAATGGCAACGTCGTAGGTGAGCGGGGCTTTTTTGAGTTGTGGGATGTCCATCGACGAGGAAAGAAAGTAGAAACGCTACACGTTGATAGACTCAATAAGTCGAATTGCAGTAGAGTTTACTGTTTCTGGAACTGATTTAGGGTAACGCGCCTTGACCGAATGGCACGGACGGCCCCGTTGCTTCGGTTTGACGCGCCAGAAATAGTTTACAACTCGTAATAGGCTGTCTAAATTTTCCGAATTAGGTGAGGATCTCCCCGTCGCTGTGTCCTCACAGCGACCTCCCCGGTAGGCCAAACAATGGCTGACGCATGGGTTGCTGTGAGGACACAGCAACAGGGAATCCATATCTAATTTGAGAAATTTAGACAGCCTCTTAAAAACAGGCTCGGTCTTACCCCCAACCTCCTGAAGGGGGCTTATTTCCACGTTGGACAAAGCTCTCCCCGTCGCTGTGTCCTCACAGCGACCTGTACGTCAGCCGTTCTTTACCTGCTGGACAAGTCGCTGTGAGGACACAGCGACGGGGACAAGCAGTCAATTTTAGAAATTTAGACAGTCATTAAGTGGTTGCTATTTCTTTTTTCCTGCTTTTTCCAGATTCTTTATTACTCTAAACTTGACAAGTTTGGCTATCAGGCTCAACGGCATTGGTTTATGGAGCGGAAATTGAACCGAACCTTTCCCTTGTTTGTAACCAGCTAATTTCTCGTTGAAGGCTTCATTGGCGGTCGGTGTTGCATAGAAGCCGATGTGATTTTTGAACGCGGCAAAGTAAACCAGGTTGCCATTAAGGGTGAATGTCGGCATAGCGTACTTAATTGTTTCGGTAGCGTCGGGCGCGGCTTCTTTAATGGTCGCGCGAACTTGTTCCAGCATTTCCTGAACATCTTTAGGAAAACTGGCAATGTACTCATCGATGTTGTTCGGTTTAGGCGTTGTCATATAGCGAGACTGTTTGGGATTCTGATTTTAGCGCATTTCGATATTTTTCATCAATTGTTGATGCTGCGTTTTGAAAATGCGTTGCAGGATACCTTCAATGGGAAGAGGGGATGTAAAATGAATCGTTTCTTCAATAACTGAACAGTCCCCGTCCGGTTTCAGAATAAAATTCATGTCAATTTTGGTGAGTTTTAGAACGGTAGCCCGCATAATTACCCGTTTATTTGTTAGGTCACTTTCAATTGTTACCGGATAAGTGAAGGAAAAGGGAAGAAAGCCCAGTTTGAGGGTTTCATAGACTAAATAATTGGTAGTACCTAACTTATCAATTCGGGTAATAACCGGATGGGCCGAAACAAACTTTTGTACATCTGTCAGATAATCAAAAACAAAATCTACAGGCTTTTTGATTGTAAAGGTGAGTTTCATAGGTATTCGGGTACATTTCATCCTGACATCATCATCGCATCGTCTGCACACACTCAGCTACTTTATCGGTATTAATCACATCGACACCTAATTTCTTCAACTGCTTCCAGGCGTTGGCTATATCGGGGATGGCCCAGAACCGGATGGGTTTATTGTCGCTGTGTGCCCGCTTAATAACGCGCTTGAGTTTGTCGCGGTCCAGGTCGGGGAGGTCACCGGCGCCATCCCAGCGGGAATAGGAGCGGAAATTGTCGCTGATGAGGGCAATGCGCCGGAGTGTCTCTTCATCATACACCTCACTGGGTCGCCCATCGAACTGAAGCAGGGGGTAATCGAGGTAATTCTGGATTTTAGGCCGGTTACCGCTGATAATAACCTGCACCGCTTTGGCATTGGCCGACCGGTTGAAACACACCAGATTTTCCTGCAGGCTGGCCAACAGAATGGGTAACACGTCCGTTGCTGCGTCTTTTACGTCAATAACGAGGCTAAATGTATAATCCCGGTCGGGGCTGGGTTTGTCTTTGTATTGCTGAAATAACCGGGCAATGGGTTTGATGTACAGGGAATCGAGGGTTGGCGGGTTGACAGCCGTTGTGTCATGCGACACCACTAACTTACCGTTCTGCAGCCAAACGTCGGTTTCAATAAAGTCGACGCGTTGTTCATAGGCATCCACAAACGGTTTGGGTTGGGCGTAGTCATTGTGGGCATGAATTTTCTGGGCAAAACTGGCAGATGAGAATACGACCGGCAGGGTTAACCAAAGCAGAGCGGGTAGAATAGCGTAGCGCATGATGAATGGCTTATTTGAGGACAAGGTAACATAGCTTCCTCACGAAACCAAAACCCGGCATGAACCTTGCCGTTTACACCTAAACCGCTACTTTTGACAGAAACATCAATGAATAATGCATAATGCTTACTACCTCAAAACCAGTGCTGGCATTGTTCATTGTTCACTATCCATTATTTAGTATTTAGTATTCATGGATTTACTAAAAGGAAAGGTTGCGTTGATTACGGGCGCGTCGCGCGGAATTGGCCGGGCTATGGCGCATAAGTTTGCTCAGGAAGGCGCCCACGTTGCGTTCACCTATTTGTCGAATGTTGAAAAAGGGCAGGCCCTCGAAGAAGAACTTCGGGCATTTGGTGGTCAGGTGAAAGGCTATCGCTCCGATGCCTCCGACCATCAGGCCGCCGAGGACCTCATCAGGCAGGTGCTGGCTGACTTCGGCAAACTCGATGTGCTCATCAACAATGCCGGTATCACGAAAGACGGACTGTTGCTGCGGATGTCGGAAGAACAATGGGACAGTGTTATCAACGTTAACTTAAAGTCGGTGTTCAACCTCACCAAAGCGGCCATCAAGACCATGATGAAAGCAAAGTCGGGGTCGATCATTAACCTGACGTCGGTGGTGGGCATCCGGGGCAACGCGGGGCAGGCCAATTATGCCGCTTCCAAAGCGGGCATAATTGGGTTTACCAAGTCGGTCGCGCTGGAATTAGGCTCGCGGAATGTTCGCTCCAACGCCATCGCACCAGGGTTTATCGAAACCGAAATGACCGGCGAAATTAACGAGAAAGCCCTCGACGAATGGAAGCAGCAGATTCCAATGAAACGCGGTGGCCAACCCGAAGAAGTGGCCGACTGTGCCGTTTTCTTAGCTTCTGACCTCTCCCGCTACATTACCGGTCAGGTGCTGCAAGTGGATGGAGGAATGCTTACTTAATGATGAATGATGAATGATACAATCAGTATCGGTCAGCACATCATTCATAATTTATCATTCATCATTCTAAGAATGAACTTCATTTTTCAAGCCTCGCCCTGGTGGATTTTGGTGTGTCTGCTCGTTGGAGCGGCTTACGCGTTTGCTATGTATCAGCCCTTACCCCGCCTGGCTGGGCCGCGTTTGGCAGGCGGTGGGGCGGTAGTGGGTGGTTTCGACAAACGCACCACCTACGGACTGGCGGCACTGCGGTTTTTGGTGGTCAGTTTCCTGTGCTTTTTGCTGCTGAACCCACTCATCCGCAGCTTGCGAACCCTCACCGAAAAGCCTAAAGTCGTGCTGGCCATCGACAACTCCGAGTCCGTATCGGCCGCTGGTCGGCCTGCGCTCAGCAGGGCCTTAGCCAGTCTGCAAACACTTCGCCAGCAACTGACCGACAAGGGGTTAGACGTCGCCGTGCACACGTTTGGCGACACCGTGACCGATGGGGATTTGACCCAGATTCCGTTTACCCGGCGAACAACTGATTTGTCGGGTTTGCTGTCGGGCATTCGTCAGGATTATGAAGGGCGCAACCTGACCGACGTGGTGCTGGTGTCGGATGGTATTGTCAATCAGGGCCTGTCGCCAACGTTTGGCCAATACCCGTTTTCTGTGCAAACCGTTGGCATGGGCGATACGATTCCGAAGAAAGACATTCAGCTTAAAGGCGTCATCGCCAACCGAATTGCGTATCTGGGCAATCAGTTTCCAGTGCAGGCCGAGGTGGTGAGCAACGGATTTCAGGGCCGGAGCGCCACCGTTGTGCTGCGTCAGAATGGCAAAGAATTAGGTCGGCAATTGATCAATTTCGCCGGAACGCCGGCCGGAAAAAACGACACGTTTAATCAGGTAACGTTTCAAACAACAGCCACCCAGAAAGGCGTTCAGCATTATGTGGTGGACGTGTTGCCGCAGCCGGGCGAATTCAGCACCCGCAACAATCGGCAGGATGTGTATTTAGACGTTATCGACGGGAAGGAAAAAGTGCTGTTGCTGGCCCTGGCTCCGCACCCCGATATTAAAGCGATTCGTAACCTGCTGGAAAAGAACCAGAATTATGAACTCGACATCCGCGTACTGACGGGAACGCCGGCTGAAGCTCCACCGCCCGCCGACAAAACGTATGATTTGATTATTCTGCACCAGATTCCTGACAATGGCGGAGTGGGTAATGCCTTGATGCAGAAGTATCTGGCTAAAAACACGCCCGTGCTGTTTATTCTCGGTAATCAATCGTCGATGGGGCCGTTCAACACGTCGAACCCGGTGGTGCAGGTAACGGCGCAACCCAACCAGAGCGATAAAGTGACGGGTGTCTTCAACTCCGAATTCAAACAACTCAACCTGGACCCGGCCCGGCTCGATATTCTGTCCAAACTGCCGCCAATGCTGGCTCCCTACGGTGAATTCAGGCTGCAACCCGGTACCGAAGTGGTGCTGTGGCAGCAGGTGGGCAGCGTTCGTACAACGAAGCCGCTGCTGGCATTAAACGTAACATCTCCGCGAAAAACTGCCGTGCTGGCAGGAGAAGGGCTGTGGTCGTGGCGGCTCGAAGAATACGCCCTAACCGACAAGCAGGACGTGGTTGACGAGTTGATACAGAAGGTTATCCAGTTGATTTCGGTGAAAGAAGACCGGCGTAAACTTCGGGTATATCCCATCCGTAACGAGTTTGTGTCGGGCGAGAAAGTCATCTTTGAAACCGAACTCTACAACGACATCTACGAACGACTGTTCGACAAACCCGTCCGACTCGAAATAAGCGACGAGAAAGGGCTGACTCGTTCGTACAACTACACGCCCACCGCGGCCAATAGCCGTTTCGAGATTAGCCGATTGCCCGAAGGCGCGTATCGGTTCCGGGCCAGCGTGACGGTCAATAACAAGGCCGAGCAATCGTCGGGGCAGTTTGTTGTGCGCGACCTGCAACTCGAAGCCCTTAACACTACCGCTGATCACGGAATGCTCCGGCAACTTTCTAACCAAACCGGCGGGCAATTTTACAAAGCCACCCGTATGGACGACCTCGTGCGTAACCTGACTACCCGCCCGCACCCGGCCCGCCTGACGAGTACTGAGGAGATGAACGAACTCATCAACTGGCGGTGGCTGTTCTTCGTCGTCCTGACGCTGGCAACCGTGGAGTGGGGCCTTCGGAAGTTCTATGGCGGGTATTAATGCGGGTTTCCGTCTAAACTATTTTACCTCAAATCCGTGTTTCCTGCCCGTAAGCGGAGACCTTCATTCTTTACGTTGGTCTAAAAATTAATGACTACGATGGAAACGTCAACTAAACCCATGACCGCCCGCGAAAAAATCCGCAGACTTGTGGAAGTAGAAAGAGCAGGTGCAACGCGAAGCGGAGGAGCGCTATCAGAACGATCCTGAGTGCCGGGCCATATTTGAACGATTAGAGAAGAAAAATACCGAAAGACGCGCCAATAAATAGCTATGAATTTGAATTTGCTGGTGGTCAGCAGAATTCTTATTGCTTTGTAACGTATGAAAAAGTCAGGTATGAAATAAGATTTGTGCCTTCTGCCTACCTGTTTGTCGATTACATAGATGGACACGTTAATGCCTTTGAAATGGTCATTGCCGTAGCGGATAATCCGACGGGTAAGCGTATTCCCGCCGACCCGCTCACGGAGCCGACCATCCTGGCCATTTTCCACGACTTCTTTCGATCTTCAGAACACGTTATTATTTACATCTGCGACAGTTCGGACGGGCGTGAAAAAGCTCGCTTCCGAAAATTTACCAGTTGGGTGTACAAGAACATAGCTACCGATCTGTTCAATTTGCCGGTCCGCCGGAGGGCTCATGTCCTTGTAATTTGGCGACCACAAAGGTGACACGACTATCAGCTTTTTTCAATTCCCCAACACGGTCTAAGAAACCCGGAACGGGCAATACAGGAAGTTCAGGCCCGTGACCTGATTAAGAAGGAATGAAATTTAAAAAGGAGTCAGTATTCTGCTGGTACTTAGCCATATCGACCCGATAGTAATAAGCTCCACGTTTTGAAAATCCTTTCTGTTTTTCGTTTAATTTGATTAGCAGATTCGTTGAGAGAATTTTCCGACTGAAGTTACGCTTATCAAAGTCTGTGTTGTAAATCGCGTCGTAAAGCTTCTTCAATTGAGGTATGGTAAATTTCTCCGGCAATAGTTCAAAGCCAATAGGGTGCTGAGCTGCTTTGTAACGAAGCCGTTTTATAGCCAGTTCGACCATATCACCGTGATCGAAAAGTAAAGAGGGCAGGTCGTAGATTGAAAACCAGCGCGCCTGAAATGTCTCCGAAATTTTTGACTCATAATCCGCAACTTTGACTAATGAGAAGTAGGCGACAGATATGGTGCGGACAATGGGGTCACGCTGTGGATTGCCAAAGGCAAACAATTGTTCAAGGTACACATTAGTCAGGCCGGTAAGGTCAAACAGAATGCGGGCTGCGGCCTGTTCGAGACCTTCATCAGGTTGCAACCATCCCCCCATCAGAGACCAGGTTTTTTCCTCTACCCCACGTTTAACCAACAGAACTTTTAAGCTTTCGCCATCGAAACCAAAAATGATGGAGTCAAGTGCCAGTAAATAAGGACGCTGCTGTTTATACTGATCTAACATTGACGATTGGCATGCCTAAATTTTTATTCAGGGGCGAAAGTAAACTATAGCCCCAACTAAAACTAAGCAGCCTATCGTTTCAGATTACTTTCAATACCAATTATACAAACAGTTCATTTTAGGTGACCTTGTCCCGCCGAACTGGACCGTTTTAAAATGATGATTTGGCCGGTATACTAAACTGCACAAAAAAGCCGCGTCCAGATCCATTGAACGTGGCCCCTTTACTAACTGATTAGTACGGTACAGAACATTGGAATCGGATGGCCGAAGCCAGGAAATACAAATCCAAGTTCACTCCCCATTAACATCTTAGCCAGTCCCGGCAGAAATCGGAGGTTTTCGTAAACGATTTCCAGCGATTATTGATAGCAACACAACCCATTCATTGATAGCGGTTTGCCGGGAAAAAGCACCCCGGCCCGCCGGGAAAACTGGAGGTAGTGCAGGCCATTAAAAGATAACGCCTACAGGATGTCGGCGTAGACCCGCCAGGATTTTTGGGGTCCCTGAACCATATAAGCCGAGAGGTCACCGCAACTTTCGGCCATTTTGTGTTCATTTGTACTTTCCTCCAAACCTCGATCATGAAACGGTTCACCTACCCAGCCTTACTCCTGGCCCTTGGCCTGATCAGCCTGACCCAAAAACCCGCCACCACCGACTGGCCCGAATACAACGGCGGGCCAGATCGCAACCATTTTTCGACGCTCACCCAGCTAAATCCCGGCAACGTTTCCCGCTTACAGGTCGCCTGGGAATATGCTTCGGGCGGAGTCGATACGCTCAAAAACAACACCCAGATTCAGTGTAACCCGCTCATCATCGGCGGGGTGCTATACGGTGTTTCGGCGGGGTCCCAGGCCTTTGCGCTCGACGCGGCCACGGGCAGGGAGCTTTGGAAAACGGCCTTCACCGACGATACCTTCGCCATGAATAGCCGGGGCGTTACCTACTGGACCGATGGGCGACAGGCCCGAATCTTCTTCGCCTACGGCTCGCTGCTCTACGCCCTCGACGCCCGAACGGGAAAACCAGTGTTGAGTTTTGGCAAAGGCGGAAAAATCAACTTAAAAGAGGGCCTCGCCCGCCCCGGAGCCGACGAGTACGTGGTGAGCAACACGCCGGGCGTGGTGTATAAAAACCTGCTCATCATGGGCCACCGGGTGTCGGAGATCGCGCCTGCCCTGCCCGGCGACGTGCGTGCCTACGACCTGCACACGGGGCGGCTCGTCTGGACGTTCCACACCATTCCACACTCCGGCGAGTACGGGGCCGACACCTGGCCCAAAGACGGCTACCGCTCCTTCGGGGGAGCCAACAACTGGATGGGCATGGCCATTGACCGGCAGCGCGGCATCGTGTACGTGCCCACGGGGGCAGCGGCCTTCGATTTATACGGCAGTACCCGGCCCGGTCAGAACCTGTTCGCCAACAGTCTGGTGGCCCTCGACGCGGCCACGGGCAAACGGCGCTGGCATTTTCAGACGGTCCACCACGACATCTGGGACCGCGATATTCCGGCTCCGCCCAATTTATTCACCGTCGTTCATGCTGGCAAAAAGGTGGATGCCGTTTCGGTTTTATCAAAACAAGGTTTCCTGTTTGTCTTCGACCGGGTCACGGGTCGGCCGCTGTTTCCGATTGAGGAACGACCCATGCCCGCTTCCAGCGTTCCGGGAGAGAAAGCCTGGCCCACCCAGCCGATTCCCCTCAAACCCGCGCCGTTTACCCGGCAATCGTTTCCGGAAAGCGATATTAACGACTTCGTCACCGACCGCGACACGGTGCTGGCCCAGCTACGGCGCTGGCAGTCGGGGAAGGAGTTTATTCCTCTTCCACTGAGCCCCAACCGTACCGTGTTTTTCCCCGGCACCGACGGGGGCGCGCAGTGGGGCGGGGCAGCGGTGGACGAAGCCGGAATTATGTACGTTCCCTCTAAGCAAATTCCGGTCACCATGGCGCTGGTTCCAACCCCTGCCGGATCGTTGTCTGCCAGGACCGTTGAGCGCACTGGTAGCCAACTCTACCAAACCCACTGTGGGGCCTGCCACGGCCAAAACCGCGAAGGCAGTCACGATGGTAGCTATCCGGCCCTGACAAGCATTTCCCAAAAACGCAACGAGCCATCGGTGGCCCAGGTGCTGGCCAAAGGCCAGGGCATGATGCCAGCCTTCACCCACCTGAAGGAAGCCGAGCGCAAAGCCATCGTGAGTTTTTTGTTCGGCAAAACAACGTCCGTCGCCAGCCAGGCGGGTTTGAACACCGCACCCTACCACCACACCGGGTTTAGCCGCTGGTACGACCGGGCGGGGTACCCCGTGAGCCGCCCACCCTGGGGCACGCTGACGGCGATCGACCTGAATACGGGCGAACACCGTTGGCAAGTCCCGCTGGGCGAGTACCCCGAACTGGTGGCCAAGGGCCTGCCCCCGACGGGCACCGACAACTATGGTGCCCCGGCCGTGACGGCGGGCGGGTTGCTTTTCATTGCCTCCTCCCGCGATGAACTGATTCGGGCTTTCGACCGGAAAACGGGCCGTGAACTCTGGCGGGCCAAACTGCCAGCCGCCGGGTATGCTTCGCCGAGTACCTACGCCGTACATGGCAAGCAATACGTGGTGATTGCCTGCGGGGGAGGCAAACTCAAAACGAAGTCGGGGGATCGGTACGTGGCGTTTGCGTTGCCGTAAAGAGCTACTTCGTCGTTCAGAGGTTGTCTAAAGTATCCTGAGAAACAGGAAACGGTCAGGTAATTTTAGGATGCTAAGTAATGAGACATAATTAGGTCAATAGGACTTACGCAAAGGCCAATGAAGGATTCGCTAACTCCTGACGAAGATAAGCATATAACAAGCTTCAGCAGCCTTGGTTTCCTGTTGAACTAAATCGTTCGTAATGAATTGGACCTGGAGTGTAGGCAACATTACCGATGAGTTGTTAGAATCATAGTTGACTCACCATCAGGACCATCCCAACGGGGATGAGCATTTCATTCTGGAATAGCCCACTTAGAGTGGAATTCTTTTAGTCGGTTTGACCCGAAGAGAACGAATTCCATTCATTCTTAAACCTATGAACTGGAAGCCCGTAGTCGTTTAGCTTGTATCTGATTGACCAGCAAAACGCAGTGAATAAACTAAAGGAAGAGGTGAAGCAACTCCAGCAAACCAAAATCAGATAATTGCCGCTGTATCCTTATCTTTAACCCCAAAAAGCCGCTCATTCTCTGCTGGAGCGGCTTTTTGGGGTGATATGTTTAGGGGAGTACAGACGCATAAACTATTCATCAACGTCAATGGTTAGGTTGGCTAACGTGTGCCCCTGTCAGGTTGTGAGGGTTTTAGAAGTCTGATCGGTAGACTTGATTTTACGGTTCGATACGATTCTTTGGAAATAAAGAGAGCCAATGACAACTTCCCTTAGAGCGTTAACCTGTACGATTCTGCTGGTGAGCGCAATTGCGTTATCAACGCACGCTCAACGGCTTGTTCAGCGAGTTGAACCGGTCGGTTTTTCTCAGGTAACCATCACGGATCATTTCTGGAAGCCTAAATTAGATAAGGTGGCCACCGCTACCCTGCGGGCCTGCATTGTACAAACCGAAGAAAAAACCGGCCGCATCCGAAACTTTGAAAAAGTTGCCCGCAAGCAAAAGCAGAAGCCGGGCGATACGTCGCACGAGGGCATTTATTACGACGACAGCGATGTCTACAAAGCCATTGAAGCCATGGCGTATTCGCTTAAAAATCGCCCGGATACCGCCATTCGACAGAAAGCCGATGCGTGGATTGATAAAATTGCGGCCGCTCAGTTGCCCGATGGCTACCTGAACACCTATTATACGCTGACGGGCTTAGACAAACGCTGGACCGACATGGAAAAGCATGAGGACTATTGCGCCGGACACCTGATTGAAGCCGCCGTTGCCTATTACAACACCACCGGAAAACGCAAACTGCTGGACGTTGCCATTCGCTTTGCCGACCATATCGATTCAACCTTCCGGCTTAAAAATCGCCCCTGGGTGAGCGGGCACCAGGAGATCGAACTGGCCCTGATGCGGCTCTACCACCTGACGAAGCAGGACCGTTACCTGAAACTCGCCGACTGGTATCTGGATCAGCGGGGGCGGGGTTTCGGCAGGGGGGTTATCTGGGATCAGTGGAAAAACCCGAAATACTGTCAGGATGACGTTCCGGTGAAGCAGCAGAAAGAGATTACCGGCCATGCGGTCCGGGCCATGTACCAGTACACCGGCGCGGCCGACGTAGCAGCCGCCACCAGCGATCCGGGCTACCTGATCGCCATGACAACCGTTTGGGAAGATGTCGTTTATAGGAACATGTACCTCACGGGCGGCATTGGGTCGTCGGGGCATAATGAAGGCTTTACAGACGACTTCGATTTGCCCAACGAATCGGCTTACTGCGAAACCTGCGCGTCGGTGGGTATGGTTTTCTGGAACCAGCGGATGAACCTGCTCACGGGCGAAAGCAAATACATCGACGTGCTGGAACGGAGCCTCTACAACGGCGCCCTCGATGGCCTGAGCCTGAGCGGAGACCGCTTTTTCTACGGCAATCCACTTTCGTCGGGCGGTAATTATGGCCGTAGCGAATGGTTCGGCACGGCCTGCTGCCCCTCGAACATTGCCCGGCTGGTGGCTTCTTTAGGTGATTATATTTACGGGCGGTCGGAGCAGGATATCTGGGTCAATCTGTTCGTGGCCAGCAACACCACGCTCAACATCGGCAAGGTTCCCGTGCCGCTTCAGGTAGAAACCAGTTATCCCTGGGAGGGCAATGTAAAAATTACCGTTAATCCAACCCGAAAAGTCGCCTATGCCCTGCACGTAAGGTTGCCCGGCTGGGCCGAAAACATACCGGCACCCGGCAAACTCTATCGGTTTACCGATAGCAGCGAAGCTAAAATAGAGGTCTTGCTGAACGGTAAACCAGCGACTTATCGACCCGAAAAAGGGTATGCCGTCATTGATCGTACCTGGCAGAAGGGCGATGTCGTGGAGGTAAACTTGCCGATGCCGGTCCGGCAGGTGGCCGCCCGGAAAGATGTGAAAGCGGATCAGGACCGGATTGCGCTTCAGCGTGGGCCATTGGTGTATTGCGTAGAAGGGGCCGACAACGACGGGCGGGCCTGGAATATCCTCGTTCCCGGCAAGGCGACGTTCACGACCAGACCGCACCAGGTTCTTGATGAGCCGGTCGTTGCCATTCAGGCCAATGTATCCATCGTTGAAGCAGCCCCCAACGGGCTGTCAGTGCAACTGAAACCCCACGCCATCACCGCTATTCCATATTATGCCTGGGCCAACCGGGGTAAAAGCCCCATGCAGGTATGGCTGCCGAGCCGGATTAAAGAAGTAAAAATCACGGAGTAAAGTCCCGTCGATACCATTATCGGTAAAAAATTAATACTATACTACGCTGACTCCCATGAAATTAGCCATTATTTACAGCTACTGCCTGATGCTGACGGTATTCATCGCCTGCCTGTACACGGCTCAGGGCCAGAAAATAACCCCAAAAGGAGAACTGATGGCGTATTACTGCGAGCCTTGCGGCAGTGCCTGCGATTGGGAACGTCATGCCGGGCCGGGTGCCTGTGCTCATTGCGGGATGCCCCTCGTCAGGCGCAGCGTGGCGCTGATGGATTCGCTACAGGGAAGCCAGAAAAAAATGAGGAAGCGTAACGTAGCCATCTTCATTCATAATGGGGTTGAGGTGCTGGACTTTGCCGGTCCCAGCGAAGTATTCGCGTCAACGGAAGGGTTTACGGTCTATACCGTCTCGCTCACCAAAGAACCCATTATCAGTCAGGGGTTTATCAAAATTTTGCCAGCGTATAGCCTGACTGACTGCCCAAAGCCCGATATTGTTGTGTTGCCCGGCGGGCAAACCGGCCCATTCTTAAACAACAAGCCCCTGATTGACTGGATAAAAACCTGTGCCCAACAAGCTGAAATCATGCTGTCGGTTTGCACGGGAGCCGGACTGCTGGCAAAAGCGGGCCTGTTGGATGGGAAGCAGGCCACCACCTTTCACAACTACATTGATCCCCTGCAAAAGGCGACACCAAACGCTAAAATTTTGCGAAACACGCGCTTTGTCGATAATGGGCAAATCATCACCACTGCGGGCGTATCCGCCGGTATTGATGGTGCCCTGCACGTTGTGGCCAAACTTAAAGGCATTACCGTGGCCACCCAAACCGCCCGCTATATGGAGTACGATAAGTGGAAGCCTAACGACGGATTGGTGGTTGAGCAACCGGCAAAAATGGCCGTAGAGCGTAAGTGAGCGGACGGTTGCAACCCCTACTGAACAAGCGTCTCCCAGACGGGAAATACGTCGCCTGCGCCAAAAGCCGACTGCCCGGCGGGCAACTCCATAAACGCATCGGCGGCTAACAGATTGGCGAAGTCGGCAGAGCCGGAGCCCGGCAGTGGATGCGCCAGCATTCGCCCGTCGGGTTCGGAGGTGAGTTTCACCGGCAGGAAGTAGGTAAGTGCGGGGTTGAACACAACCGGCGAGGCCAATTGGGCAAAGCGCACCGGCACGGGCGGCAGTCCCAGCGATGTTCGCAGATAAGGCAGCACGTAGCGATAGGCACACAATACTGTCGAGACCGGATTGCCGGGCAGGGCGAAAACGGTCTTTCCGGGTGCCGTACCGAACCAAAGCGGTTTGCCGGGCCGCTGTTCGATTTTATGAAACTGTTTCTGAACGCCTAACCGCGCCAGTACGTCCGGCACAAAATCAGCTTTTCCTGCCGAAACGCCCCCACTTAAAAGCAGGACCTCGTTATGGGTCAGTAGCGGAAGCAGTTCTTGCTGCAGTTCGTTCTCGTCGTCGGCAATGTGGTGCAGGGTGGCCGTAATGCCCAGCGACAGCAGAGCCGCCCGCAGCATGTAGGTATTCGACCGCCGAATCTGGTAGGGCAGGGGCATAGAAGCAACGTCCACCAATTCGTCGCCGGTTGAGATGAGCGCCACGCGGGGCAGGGCAGTAACCGATAGCGTTGCCCGGCCTACCGAAGCCGCGACCGCAATGGCCGACGGACTGAGCAGCGTACCGTTCGGCAGGAGTTCATCGCCCGCCCGGCGGTCAGTAGCGCGGGCATGAACGTTCTGACCCATCGCCACATCGTCAATCGTAATGGTCGCCTGTTCGCTGGCAATTGTCACATCTTCGTAGCGGACAACCGTATCCGTTCCAATGGGTAACATGGCCCCGGTCATCACTTCCAGGCAGGTAGAACCATCGCTCAGCGTTTGCTGGGTCTGCCCGGCAAACTGTTGGCCCCTGATGGGAAACGTTCGCTGCCCGGCTGCGTAGGCTGCAAACTGAATCCCGATGCCGTCCATCGCTATCCGGTCAAACGGCGGGAAATCCCGGTCGGCGCGGACGGCTTCGCGCAGCACACGTCCGCTGGCATCGGTGAGTAGAATCGTTTCGATGGGTAACGTCAGCGGATGCTGTTGGGTAATGGCGAAGGCGTCGGCAACGGAAAGCATAGACGAATGGGCAGTAAATCGGGTCGAATGTACAACTAAACGTGGTGACGGCTACCGATGGCATTGGTATTGGCTTATGCAGGAAGGACAAACTCTCCCGGCATTCTACGACAGGAATCGCTACAGCTAAAGCGTTCCAGTTGGCTGACGAACCCGTGATGGAAATGGTTGTCGGACTGATGGATGTCACTCGCCGGTTTCGTCGTGAGCGGCATCTACCGGCTTGGATTCGGGCGAACCTTTCTGACGCAGGTAGATAGACAAGACCACGATGGAGAGTACCGACAGAAACTCACTCTGCCAGTTTTGGAGCGATTGAAACCAGAATTCACTGGTCCCCATAAATTGCCAAAGTGTGAGCACCTCCGCTTTGCCTTTCAGGGCCTGCTCGGTGTTGTACTGCTTGACGCCCCCAACGGCATGCAGCCAGAAGGAAACGCCAAACAAGAGAAAAAAAGCAAGACTGAGCGAATTCTGGTAGAGTTTCAACACCCAGCCCCCGCGCCGAACGGGCCAGGGAGCGCCCTTCCGTTTGGGCGACGGTTCCCGGTCAACGGCTTCCGGCTCATCCAAACGTTTGGATTCAGACGAGCCTTTCTGATAAAGCGAGACCGTCAGGATGACGTAGAGGCCCATCTGTAGAAACTCACTTTCCCAGTTTTCAAAAACCGATTCAATGCAGTGGCCGCTGGTTAGGTAGCCCGTTAGCGCAAGCGGAGCCTTGCCATAATCGCTTAGTTCATCGTTGAACTCGTGCCACCCAACCAGGAGCTGGCCCATCAAGGTTACAACCGTAATAAAAAGAAATAAGAGAGAAAGCCCGTTCTCGTGCAGAAATTTTTTCATGGAAACGTAGCCAGTTAAACGGTTGGAATAGTGGTTATCTCATGCCATTCTCAGGAAGTTGCTCAACGACTGGTGTCCTACACGCTATAGCTCCGGAATGTAGCCTGCAGGACACCAGTCGTTGAGCAACCCTCACTCACTATCAGCCATTAATCACCTCGTGGAGCGAGTCGGCGCCCATTAATTTCTTATACAGTGTCAGGGCCTGTGCCACTACCTGATCCATGTTGTAGTACCGATACGTACCCAGCCGGCCCACAAAATGAACGCCCGGCTGTTCATCGGCCAACTGTTTGTACTGCCGGTAAAGGGCCGCATTTTCGGGCCGGGGTACGGGGTAGTATGGGTCGCCCTCGTCCTGTGGATATTCGAACGTCAGGCTGGTTTTCGAATGCACCTGGCCCGTCAGTTTTTTGTATTCCGTGATACGGGTATACGCATGGTCGTTGGGGTAGTTGACCACCGAAACGGGCTGGTAATCCGGCATATCCAACGTCTGGTGGTCGAACCGCAGCGACCGGTAGGGCAGTTTGCCGTAACAGAAATCAAAATACTCGTCGACCGGTCCCGTATAGATCAGCTCATTGAACGATAGCTGGTCTTTTACCTGCCTGAAGTCGGTGCTAAGCATCTGGTGGATGTTGGGGTGATTGAGCATTTTCTCGAACATCTTCGTGTAGCCATGAAGCGGCATGTACTGAAACTCGTCCGTGAAGTAGCGGTCGTCCTGGTTGGTGCGGGTGGGAATCCGCGAGGTGACCATCTTATCGAGTTCCGACGGGTCGACGCCCCACTGTTTGCGGGTATAGCCCCGGAAAAATTTCTCGTACAGGTCACGGCCTATCTGGCTAACGACCACATCTTCAGACGTTTGAATGGCATCCACCGGCTCGCCGACAGTTTTGAAATACTCGGCCAGCTCCTCGGATGTGAAGGTGTAGCCGTAGAGTTTATTCACCGTATCGAGGTTGATTGGTATGGGAAGCAGTTGCCCGTCAACCGAGGCCAGCACCCGGTGTTCGTAGGGCCGCCACTCGGTAAACTGCGACAGGTAGGCGAATACATCGGGGGAATTGGTGTGGAAAATATGTGGCCCGTACTGGTGAATCAGAATCCCATCTTCGTTGGGACAGTCATAGGCGTTGCCACCAATATGAGGGCGTTTATCAATAAGTAATACTGTTTTTCCAGCCTGCGTAGCTAAGCGTTCGGCTACGACGCTACCGGCAAAACCGGCTCCAACAATGGCATAATCGTACTGCATAAAAGTTGTTAAATGTTAGTTTACTGAAAAATGGGACTGGTCAACACACAGCTCATCCTGACGAGTAGTTGACCACCAGCCTTACATAACTACAAACCAAACGATAAGTTTGGCAGCATCGGTTTGCTGCCCGATTCGGTGTCAGCGTTCGAGTCGGGCCTGTCGTTTCTGCTGAGCAACTCGTCGGACAGTGCTCGATTCTGTTTTCATAGCGCCTGAGTTTTTGAGAGAAACCTGCGTAGTTAACAGGCAAACAGTCTCTTCGGTGCAACTTCGTTGTCGGATTGCCACCAGCCCCTACCGGCTGGCACCAGCGACGCTACGGGTTTTCCGGCGGTAAGTTCACGGATCATATTGGCCAGCGCGGTCGGTTCGGGCCGTCCACTCCGCACATCGAAGACGCCCGGTTCATAGCAATTTTCCTGACGGGTGAGCAGGCAGTGCCAGTCATAAAGGCCCAGCAACGCCCAGGCGGTCACGGCCCGCACGTCGGCGCCCGCCCGCCTTGCCCATTCGGCCTGCTGCCACACTTCGCCTAACCACCGCATCTGCTCATCGACGGTGCAGCCCAGGTGTGCTTCCGTAACGGCAATTGGCAGGCCATAGCGTTCCCAGGCCTGCAGCAGCAGATTCCCTACGCCAAGCCGCCGGTGCGGAGCCGCCCGCACGATTTCGGTATCAACGTAGCGTTGTTTACTATTGGTGCTGTGCATCCGGCCATCGTCAGCGTGGCTATGCTCATCTAAATAGCGTTCGCTGGTGACGTAATGGTTGATCCCGACAACGTCGGGCGGACATGGGTTTTCGACATGATACCACAACGTGCGCTCGGTGGCACCGGCCCCGCGCAGGTAATTCCACAGGTCATGGTCGGGCGTTACCCGGCCACAGAGCAGATCCCAGGTTAACCACCGCCGGGCATTTTCAAAATCAGCCTGGTAGCGCATACCGGGCGTACTGTGTACGTAGCCCAGATCATCGGTCTGCACCAGGTATGCCTGGGGCTGAACAACCCGGATTTCGGCCATTGCCCGTACCGTTGCCCGTACCTGCCGCAGCAGAATGTCGACAAACTGCTGGTCAGACTGCCCGTGCGGATACCAGAAGCCATATAGACCCGCAAAGCGGGCCGTTGTCAGGGGTTCGTTGACGGGTGTATAGGCCCGTACCCACGGATAGCGTTCGGCTACGCGCCGGGCATAGCGGGGCAGTTCATGCTCGAAGGCCGGGGTATCGAATGGGGCATAACGGGGGCCGCAGCCGTGATGAACTAAACCCACTACGGGCTGGATGCCAAGTTCGCGCAGCCGATTCAACCGCTCATCGGGCCATTGCCAGTTGGGCGCATCGGGATGGTGAGGAGCAGTGCGCTCCCAGAGTACGGGATAGCGCAGGGTCCGAACCCCCAGTTCGGCTACGCGATCAAGATCGGCCAGTCGATCCTGGTGACCACTTCGGCAGACCTGATCCTGATAATCATCACCCACCCGGTTGACGGTGCATTCAATTCCACCCCATAAGGCAAGATTTGCTATCCTGGGCGGTGTTAACATCGCCAGTTTATTTGTTCGGTCACTCATCTAATTATAAAGTTCATGCAATTGGCTACTAAGTCGTTGTTGCCGACCAGCGCCAATTTAGGGGAAGATGTAGACGTCTCCTTAGTAGCCGGATTACGGGATTGATTCAGGTTTACTAACTCCATAGTCGTCATGAGTTCCTGTGGCCGACAGCAATCAATGAGGGAACGGCACCCATTTTCTGAATCCGTTGGAGCCAGCAATCCGTAGATGGACGCCGGTTCGGCGGGTTGCCCGGCTCATTTTACGGGTATAGGCTGCCCAACTGGTTTTGCCGTTGCCCATTTGGTATGTTGCCATTTTCTTACTTAGCCACTGCCAACCAGCTTCTTTAGTCAGAAGTACAGTGTTGGTTAACTTATAAAAAACAACCAGTAACCACTCTTGTTTAATTAAGTATGAAACTCAAGGCTATAGTTGACCAGATTCAACACGAAACGAAGGTGGTTCAGGGCGATGAAGCAAAGGACGTGACCTACACCAGTCGGAACACATTTCCCAATGACGCTGCGGCCACCGAAGCCTTTGCCCGCTCCGTTGCGAAACTGCTGGACGTGAATGGCTGGTCAACGCTATCCCAGTTTACGGCCGATTTCGCCCTGCACGATCAGGCGGGTCATCTCAAACCCCAAGGCCCTGTTCAGGTTGGGGACTACATCAGGGTTGATCTGCCCGGCCCTGTGCCCCAGAACTGGGTGCGGGTCTCTCACTTAGACAGGCAGGAAACGTGGGCGGAGTTTACGGTTCAGCCCAGTGCTGATCCCCAGGACAGCAAGCCTGACGAGATAGCGCATTTTTTTGATCAGGATGCCCGAAGCACCTTTCGGGTAGCGTTAGCGGGCCAAACGATCAGCGCATTTGAGATTGGGCAACAGGAGCGGATCAATAACCAGGAACCGCAGGCAGGGGAGCGGGCGGTCATCAATACGGTCGTTGCCGAAATGGGCTGGCTGTTTTATCAGAAAATCCAGTGGAAACTCCTCACCGATTATTTGGTGCATTTGTAGAGGCTGTCTAACTATTATTGGAAATACGTTCTTGAGACTTTCCCCGTCGCTGTGTCCTCACGGCGACCTGTGCCGGTCCGCCGGTGCGGTCAGCCATTGTTTGGCCTACCGGGGAGGTTGCTGCCTCCGTGGCGCGGTGAGGACACAGCAACGGGGACAATCAATCAATTTTAGAGTTTTAGACGGCCTCTAAACAAATTGGTGTTCGCTCAAGCGTTATGCCCGCCGGGCAGGTCCCCAGTATGTTTGGTAAACCTACTGGGATCCCTCCTTCAGTTCTGAGGCCTTCTCATCCTATATGCACTATAGGGTTTTCCCTAATTTTTGTAAAAATCGGGTTTTCACTATTTCATTGGCGGGTCAATATGTCCTAATTTTGCTAAATAAAGTTCTATTTGTACGGTCATGATACGGGTATTGATTGCAGATGACCATAATGTGTTTGTCGAAGGAATTGATTCACTTATCTCCGGCTCATCGGAGATTAAAGTGGTTCAGCGCTGCTACACCGTGCCCTCGGTGCTGGAGTCGCTGACCCAAACGCCCATTGACGTCATGTTGTTAGATATTTCGTTTCCGCACATCGACGATGGACTCGGCCTTTGTGAGCAGATTGCCCGGGCCTACCCACAAACCAAAGTGATTGCGCTTACCATGCACGACGACGCCAGTCTGATTAAACGGATGGTGAAGAAAGGCGCGAAAGGCTATCTGTTGAAAAATACGACCAAGACCGAACTGCTGCAGGCCATTCGGACGGTGCATCAGGGGAAACAGTATTTCAATGAGGTCATCACGCATATTTTGCTAAATGATGAACCGAGAGCCCGAAAAGCAATGACGGGCGCGGGCCTGAAACCAAACCTGACACCTCGTGAGTCGGAAGTGCTGGCACTTATTGCTCAGGGCCTGACGACCCAGCAAATGGCCACGCAATTGTTTGTCAGTGCCAAAGCGGTTGAGTTCCACCGGAGTAGTTTGCTCATGAAATTTGGCGTTCCCAACACGGCCCTACTGATTAAGACCGCTATGGAAATGCAATGCATTGATTAGCAGAGTGCTCCCTTACAAACCTCCGGTTCGATGAAATCATACGCCCTGTTTTTTCTGCTGTTTGGGTTAAGTAGTCTGCTCCGGCTCAAGGCCGCTAAAGCAGACGCTGTGGCTATCGACAGTGTGAAAAAACAAATCAGGCAGTTGGTTCTCGATAAGAAGTATGGGTCGGCGGCTAAATCGTATGAGCACCTGGGCTGGCTGTATCAACAGCAATACGGCTACAATAAGTACTCGATGGATTCCTATTTCAACGCGTTGAAATACTATAACCTGATGGGCGATTCGCTGGGGTATTACAACCAGCATATACTCATTGGTGATTACTACACCCGTGATGATTTCATGCAGCCCTATGCCGAAAAATACCTCAGAAAGGCGCTTGAGTTTTTTGCCCGAACCCGCAATATGCCCAAAGTCATTGAGTGTCGGCTGGGACTGGCCAACATCGCCCAGAAAAAGGAACCTGTCCCGAAGAGCCTGCTGACGGAGTTGCGCGAAACAGAACGGATGAGCGCGCAGCACAAACAGGCTTTTTCGCAGGCCTACGCCCTGAACCTACTGGCGAATACGTACTCGCGCTTTAAAAAACCGGATTCGGCGCAGTATTTCGCCACGCGGAGTTTGGTGATAGCAGAACGGCTGAAAATCAACTGGTTAATCAGTCTTAATTACTTTTACTTAGGCCTTGTCGAGCAGTTCAGGAACCGGTCGAAAGCCGCTGTAGAAGCGTATGAGAAAAGTTATAAACTGGCTGAGTCCGAAAAAAACGTAGCCATGCTTCGGGAATTATCCCGGCATTCGGCGGATAGCTACTCCCGCATGGGCGATTATAAAAATGCGTACATCGCTTCGTTGAAAACGCTGGATTTTGCGAATCAATTTTACGAGTCCGAACAGACAAAAAGCATCCGGCTGCAGGAACTGGACAGCCAGATTAAAACCCTGGCCGTGGAAAAACAATTAGCCGAGGAACAAAGCCAGAGTCAGCGATTTCTGAATTCGATGCTGGTCGGCATTCTGATTATCAGCATCCTGGGTGTAGCCGCCTTAGTATTTCTGCGACGCCAGCAAAAGCTGATTGGTCGTCAGCAGGCCGTGATTGCCCAGCAGCAAATCCGGCAGTTGGAACTGAAATCACTCCGGGCCATGATTGAAGGACAGGAGAGCGAACGGAGCCGGATTGCCCGCGATTTGCACGATGGACTGGGCATTCAGTTGTCAAGAATCAAGCTGTTCGTTGAGGCCCATCAGGAACTTTTACCCTTGTCCGTGAAGGAACCACTAAACCAGTTTCTGGATGAAGCCTGCACGGAAACACGCCTGATTTCCAACGACCTCCGGCCTTATGCGCTGTCGACCTTTGGGCTGATACCGGCGCTGGAAGATTTGGTGCAGAAACTGAACTTAGTGAACCAGACGAAACTGGTTCTGGAACATTATGGAGAGATGCCGCCCTTGGGCGACGAGGCTTCGGTGATGCTCTACCGGGTTGTGCAGGAGTTACTGAACAACGCCTTCAAACACGCTCATGCCCAAATGATTACGGTGCAGATTATGGCCAATGCGGAGACGCTCTTAATCAGCGTTGACGACGACGGGCAGGGGAGTGATTTTACCGACAAACCGTCGAAGGGCAACGGCATTGCCAACATCAAATCGCGGATTGCGTACCTCGGCGGGCAGGTGATGTGGCAGAGCGAGGCCCAGCGCGGCACCTCGGTCATGATTTCGCTGCCGATGCAAAAATTAAGTAAATCCACTCCCGCCATCGCCTGACATAACCAGCAATTTCATCACCAGCAGGACCCTGACATGCTTATTACTCTATTAGCTCTATTTACCAAGTTCACAATTAATTCTTACTCCTTATGATTAAACATATGCTTTCGGGATTCGTCCTCCTGAGTTGTTGGCTGCCCGGCGTTGCTCAGGAACGAACCGTTACCAGAACCTCCGCCGAAAAAAGTCCGCCGGTTCTGGCTACTGCGAAGGATGCTAAAGCGACTGGAACAACGGCCAATATGAGCGTTCCAGCCGATACAAAGGCACTGATAAAAGGGACGGTATCCGATGAGAAAGGAAACACGCTCCCCGGCGCAACGGTGTCGGTGAAGGGTACGCAGGTGGGAACTACTACGGACGTCAACGGCGCGTTCTCGATTAATATGCCCGCGAACGCGAAAGTACTGGTCATTTCTTTTATCGGGATGAAAACGCAGGAAGTTGTGGTTGGCACCCGTTCTACGCTGAGCATCATCCTGCAATCGGCCGACCATTCACTGGACGAAGTGGTCGTGATTGGGTACGGAACGGCCAAACGCTCCGACGTTACCTCGTCCATTACGACGGTGAAAGCCGCTGATTTGAAAGACATTCCGGCGGCTGGCATCGACCAGTTATTGCAGGGAAAAGCTGCCGGCGTAACGGTCACCAGCAACGGTGGTCAGCCGGGCGGGGGCGTGTCAGTGAAGGTGCGCGGGGTGACGTCCATCAACAGCAACGACCCCTTGTTCGTTATCGACGGGGTTCCGTTTGTGGGGGGTAATACGTCATCGAGTACGGGCTATGCGGGCTTAGGCGGGGGCGATGGGCAGACCGGAAACAGCGTGATGGCCATGCTGAATCCCAACGACATCGAGAGCATCGACGTGCTGAAAGATGCGTCGGCGCAGGCCATTTACGGCTCACAGGCGGCCAACGGGGTGATTCTGATTACCACCAAGAAAGGCAAGCAGGGCGAAGGCAAGATTAACTATGAAATGTACACCGGCGTGTCGGAAGTAGCGAAACGGCTGGACCTGATGGATTTACGGGACTTTGCCCGCTACCAGAACGAAGTCCTGCCGATTATTGGCAACCCGGTAGCCGACGAGTTTAAAAACCCCGACCTCCTGGGCACCGGCACCGACTGGCAGGAAGCCATGTTCCAGCGCGGCACCATCAACAACCATCAGTTGAGTTTTTCGGGTGGTCGCGAAAAAACGACCTACTACCTGTCGCTCAATTATTTCGACAACAAAGGGATTCTGCTGGGTTCCGATTTCAAGCGGTACTCGACCCGCTTCAGCCTTGATAATCAACTGAAAAGCTGGGCAAAAGTTGGCATAAGCGCCAACGTTTCGCGCAGCATTCAGAACGTGTCGCTGGCCGATGCCGCCGAAGGAACCATCTGGTGGGGCGCGTCGACCAGTCCGCTGACGCCCGTGAAAAACATCGACGGGACCTGGGGCGGTGGCCAAACGGTAGGTGGTGTGCAGTATTACGGTTCCAACCTCGTGGGTAACAGTCAGTTCCGGGGCAACACCAAAACCACGAATACCATTTTCGGGAGCCTGTACGCTGAGTTTCAATTGATGAAAGACCTCTCGCTGCGGAATGAACTGTCGTATTCGATAGGTCAGAACAACAACGAGGCTTATCAGAAAGGCGGTAACGTGGGCAGTACGTCCTTCCGCAGCAAACTCATCGACTCCCGGTCGGACAGCTACTACTGGTCGCTGACCAACTACCTGAGTTACAACAAGAACATTAAGAAGCATGGTATTCAGGCAACCCTGGGGCATCAGGCACAGAATTCGTATTACCAGTCGATTTCGGGTACGAAAGTGGATTTGCAGGCCAACATCTTCGACCTCAACACGGGCAGTGCCGACCAGACAACCTGGGGCCTGAGCGGGGGAAAAGGCCAGTGGGCAATGGAATCGTGGTTTGCCCGCGCCAACTACACCTACGATGACCGCTATTCAATTTCGGCCAGTTTCCGCGCCGACGGCTCCTCGAACTTCGGCCCGAACAACCGGTGGGGTTCGTTCCCCGGCGTATCGGTCGGCTGGTCGCTGTCGAACGAGAAGTTTATGAAAGGTGCGATTGCCAATGTGCTTAGCTACGCCAAAGTCCGGGTGGGCTACGGGGCGGTGGGCAATCAGAACTTTCCGGGTGGCGCACCCAACCCGGCCTATGTGGGTGCCGTGCAGTTCTTTTCGGGTCCGGTGGGCTTCGGCTCGTCGAACATGATTAACGGGATTCCGAACCCGAACCTGAAATGGGAATCCGTCAAAACGACCAATGCCGGGGTCGACTTAGGTTTCCTGAATGGCCGCATCGACGCCACGATTGATGTCTACAAGAAAGTGACGTCGGACATGATTATTTTCCTGACCGGCCCCAATCTGATTGGCGTGGGCGACCAGTGGGACGATTTGAAAGCCCCGCTGGGCAATGCCGGGCAGATGACCAACACCGGCGTCGACATCGGCCTGACAACGACCAACATCCGAAAAGGGGACTTTAGCTGGAAGACCAACGCCGTGTTTACCCAGTTCACCAACAGCTACGACCGGGCGGCTTCGGCAGCCTCGGCATTAGACGGCAAAGTGTACTACAACAACTTCCTGATTACGCACACTACGCCGGGCCGACCCGTTGGTTCGTTCTGGGGTTTGGTCACCGATGGGTTGTTCCGCACACAAGCCGACCTGGACGCGAGTTTGCCGCAGTTCGGCTACAAAATCAATCAGACCGAAACCTGGTTGGGGGATGTCCGCTACAAAGACATCAACGGCGACAAAAAAATCGACGCGCAGGACCTGACCTTTATCGGCAGCCCGCTCCCGAAATTTTCCTGGGGGCTGACCAATTCGCTTAGTTTTAAAGGATTCGATTTTTCGCTGTTCCTACAGGGAAGTCAGGGTGCGAAAGCCTACAATTTCCTGCGCTGGCAATTGGAAGGGCTGAGCAACGCCTACACGAACCAGATGCGCTCGGTAACAGACCGCTACACAGAAGCCAACCCGAACGGTGCGCTGCCCAGGTTCACGAACACCAACAAGAACAACACGGCCATGTCGGACCGGTACATCGAAGATGCGTCGTATGCCCGCATCCAGAACATCACGCTCGGTTATCGGGTGCCTGCTAATCTGTTGAGCAAGGTTAAGGTAACGAATCTGCGAATTTACGGGTCGATTCAGAACCTGAAGACGTTCACGAACTACTCGGGCTACGACCCCGAAATCGGGGCCTTCAACAACAGCATCAAGCTCATGAACGTGGACACGGGACACTACCCGAACCCACGGACGTTTACGGTTGGCGCGAATCTGCAATTTTAAAATAGATTGAATGATGGAATGATTGAGTGATTGAATAAAAACTGCGTGTGTCAGCCTATTCAATCATTCAATCATTCAATCACTCAATCATTCGAAATTCTATCATAGCTATGAAACTCAAACCCCTATATGCCCTGATTTTTCCGGCGATGCTGCTGTCTTCCTGCAACGAAGATTTCATTGAGCGACCCTCGCTGTCGGGCACCACGACCGGAAATTACTACAACAATGCGGAGGAAGTCCGGGCCGCTACCAGTACGCTCTACAGCGGGTTGCCCTGGCGCAACTACGAAAGCCGCGCGCAGGATGCCATCGGCGATGTGATGGGCGGCAACATGTTCACCTATACCGATGTCGAGTACCTGAATTTCTCGGTATCGTCGGCATCGGAACGGATTGGAGCCGCCTGGGGGGCGTTCTATAAAATCATCGGCTATGCCAACGTGATGATTAAAACGTTCGAGGAGAAAAAGGCCGCCGGTGGCGATGCCACGTATTTCGACCCCGCCATTGCCGAGTGCCATTTCATTCGCGGAACGCTGTATTTCTACATCGCCCGCACCTGGGGGGCCGCGCCCATCATCACCGACCCCGGCGCAACGGCCCTCTCCGGCAACTTCAACATTCCGCGCTATGTGCAGAAGGATGTGCTTCGCTTTGCGCTGGAGGAGTTAAAACTGGCCGAAGCCGGTTTGCCGGATTCCGACGTGCCGGGGCGCGTGACGAAATATGCCGCCAAAGGCATGATGTCGAAGCTGTATCTGTATACGAAAGACTACGCCAACGCGAAAGCAAAATCGGAAGAAGTCATCAATTCGGGTAAGTACACGCTGGTGAGTGATTACACAGGCATGTTCACCAAAATGAGCCTGAACAACAATGCCGAGTCGCTTTTCTCGATTCAGCACCAGTTTGCTCAGGACCCCTGGGGAACCGGCAACATCAAAAACCCCGACCGGGGCGCGGGTGCCCTCCGCACCGCCGAAGCCGACGCCTGGGAAATGTACGTGCCCTCGCTCGACATCCTGAAAGAGTACGAGTTTGGCGACCTGCGCCGACGCTGGTCGGTGATGGAACATGGCTGGACGAATCCGGCCTGGAAGCCGCAGCGTGCCAATGCACCCAAATACAATGCCTTCATGGTCAACGGATTCAAGTACGACACCCTCCAGCCGACCGCCGATGGGGGCAGCCTAAGCCCAACCCGTGCCAACATCACCAAGTACTTTGCCGGTCCGGGCAAGAGTTTTGGCGGTGAGCCGGTGCTGGGTCAGAACTCCGGCAACAACGTGGTGCTGCTGCGCTACGCCGACATCCTGCTGATTTACGCCGAGGCCACGCTGGCCGGTGCCGCGTCGACCACGGATACCAAAGCCCTGGACGCGCTTAATAAAGTCAGAAACCGGGCGGGTTTATCGCCGAAAACGTCGATTACCAACGAGGATATCCTGCACGAACGCCGGGTGGAATTTGCCTTTGAGGGCGACTACTGGTACGATGTTCAGCGGCAGGGTTTTGCCAAAGCGAAAGCCATCATCGAGAAGCAAAACCGGGGTACGGTGACGGGTGCGACCTACCTCACCAACTTCACCGAGGACAAGATGTTTTTGCCCATCCCAGCCGGTGAGATTGTTCAGGACCCTGAGTTGGGCAAGGACCCGGTGCCGTATTATCAGTAATCCGGGGGCGGTGCCCCTGGTTAGTGATGCAACCCCTACAGGGTTGCGGAATGAGAACGACATATAACGCAACCCTGTAGGGGTTGCATCATTAACCGGGGGTATCGCCCCCGATAATTAGCAAGCCAATGAAAACCAAGAAATTAACTCATATAGCAGGCCTGTCGTTGCTGACGCTGTTGACAGGAATTGTCCTGAGTGCCTGCGAAAAAGATACGGACGGCAGCCCGCAGATTGCCCCCGGCACACCCATTGCCGCCAAACTCATGCCCGACTCGGCTGCGGGCGGAGCCGCCGTTACGCTAATGGGAACCGGTCTGGGCGACATTCGGACAATTGTCTTTGAAAAACAGAATGTACCTGCCAGTTTTCAGACAACCCTGAACACGGAAAACGCCCTGATTTTCCGGATTCCTTCGGAGGCATCGGGCGGCAGGCAGAACATCATTTTTACCAACAGTGCCGGACAATCCGTATCGGTGCCCTTCAAGGTGCTGGCTTATCCGACGGTTAGCGACGTATCGAACTACAACTTCACCAAAGGAACGGTCATCACCATCACCGGCAACAATTTAGACGACGTCACGGCGGTTGCCGTAGCCGATTCGGTAAAGGGCATTTCGGATGCCGCCACCATCGTGTCGAAGGAGAAAAAGCAGTTGGTCATTCAGATGCCAGCCTCCTCGCTGAGCCGGGGCTCGCTGGCTATCACCAACGGCACGGGCCGCATCCGCACCAAACAGGAGTTCGTGAACGTCGATAAAGCGTATAAAATATTCACCGACGCGTATGGCACGGGCTTCCAGGATGGCTCGTGGGGCGATGCCGGGGCCGTTTCGACCAAAGAGTTCCGGTCGGGCACAGCATCAGTCGGCAAGACCTACCAGAAAGGCAACTGGCACCTGATTAATTTTGCCAACTGGTCAGCGTCGGCCCTTGACTATTCACCAGAGTACACCTACGTGACGGGCTGGATTAAGGGCGCATCGGCTGATTATTCGCTTTACCTGACCACCGATGCCAGCAAGGGTGGTTTTGGGGGCACTGACGAAAAGAACCGGATTGACGTGAAAGCCGGTACCTGGACGTATTTCAAGCTCAAACTGTCGGACATCGACTTCTGGTCGTCAGGCAAGACGTTGAAACAGGTTGGCTTCCGCATCAAAGGGCCAGATAAGCAGGACGAAACGTTTTATTTTGATGATATTATGCTGGTGAAGTAGCGGGTTTCCAGGAAATTCGTCTATTCCCTGAAAAGTACCTGAAAATCAGTTTTCGCTCAGTTTGAAACCCCTAAATCCCCTAAAGGAAACTTTACTCACTCGCGGATGAAGTCCCCTTTAGGGGATTTAGGGGTTTTCAAACAACCCTTCTAACAAACTTACTCTCTCGTTATGACACATATCTACCTTCTGGATACAAAACTCAGCCCCTGCCGTCGGCTACCGTCCAGTTTTCTGCTGGCTGTCGTGCTACTATTCGGTAGCCTGCCGGTTTTCGGGGCCGACCCAATCCGGGTCGAAGCCGAATCGGGCATGCTGTCGGGGGTTGACATAGCCACAACGGTAACGGGGTTTTCTGGTACAGGCTATGTGACGGGTTTCGACAATGCCACCGACCAGCTCAGCATGACCCTCACCGCAGCAGCGGGCCTGTATGAACTGACTATTGGCTACCGTTCTCCCTTTGGCGACAAAGGCATTGATTTTCAACTCAATGATACGAAAGGAACGGGAATGCTGAAACAAACCAGTACTGGCTTCGGCACGTTTGCCGGTGGGAAATTTCTGCTAAAAGGCGGGCAAACAACGGTGACTATTTACCGGGGCTGGGGCTATTTCGACATTGATTACATCGTGCTGACACCAGCCACAGTGCAACTCCCGGCTGCACCCCCCAAACGGTTAACCGACGCATTGGCCACCCCCTCGACGGTTGGGTTATTTTCGTACATCGTTGACCAGTATGGCCATAAAGTCATATCAGGGCAGCAGGACGACGTGGAGTACGTTCTGGAGAAAACCGGGAAAGAACCGGCCATCGGCTCCTTCGACCTGATTGACTACTCGCCCTCACGGGTGCAGAACGGGTCCAAACCGGTTCGGACCAGCGAAGCCTGCATTCAGTGGGCCCAAAAAGGCGAGGGGCGCGGCATCATCAGCCTGATGTGGCACTGGAACGCCCCAACTGACCTCATCAACCAGGCCCCGGATAAACTCTGGTGGCGCGGTTTTTATACCGAGGCCACCACCTTCGACCTGGCCGCTGCCCTCGCCGATAAAAACGGGCAGCGGTATAAACTGCTACTGAGCGACATCGACGCCATTGCGGTGGAATTGAAAAAGTTTCAGGCGGCTGACGTGCCCGTGCTCTGGCGACCCCTGCACGAAGCACCCGGCGGGTGGTTCTGGTGGGGAGCCAAAGGAGCTGCGCCCTTCAACGAACTTTGGCGGCTGCTCTACGACCGGCTCATCAATCACCACCAACTGCACAATTTAATTTGGGTCTATACCGCCACTGACACGGTCAACTCCGACTGGTATCCCGGTGATGCCTATGTGGATGTGGTGGGGCTGGATATTTACGCTACGCCTGCCGCCACGCTGAGTGGCAACTGGGAGAGTGCGCTCGCTCAGTTTAATGGCAAAAAACTCGTAACCCTATCGGAGACGGGCAATTTACCCCTGCCGGATGCGGTTCGCGGTCTGGCAACGTGGTGGTCGTGGTTTTCGGTCTGGACGGGTGCTGATTACATCAAAAAACAGCCCATCGACCAATTGAAAGCGGTTTTTCTGGACGCCGATGTGATCACCCGCGACGAGCTGCCCGACTGGCGTAAGATTACCCCGTTGGTCGTTACGGGGCTGGAACTACCGTTTCAGCTAACTATATTGGGTAATCCGGCAGGAAGCGACCAGCTAAGGTTACAAATCGAGGGCGCAGCGAACCAGCCGCTTACGTTCCGCCTGACGGATGTTACTGGTCGCCAGCGGCTCGAACAAACGGCCCTGCCCACTTCATCCATAACGCAGTATGAACTGCCGTTTAGGGTAGAGACTGGGGTGTATTTCTTACAGGTTAGTAGCCGGAAAGCAATAAGTACTTTTAGGATTATCAAGCTTTGATAAGAAGCAATTTGGCAGAGACTTAATCAACTCGTCCCTGTTGCTGTATCTCCACAGTAACAGGGAATTCGCCTTTTATTTTTGGTATTCAGACAGGCTCTTATGTTTAACCAATTGAATGTGGATTAGCATAATCACATTTGCAGAATAAATACTCTTTAAAACCGTACTTATGGCTTCGCTCAGGAATTCGTTTCGTTCACTGCTGACTTCAACGTTGGGTGGGTTACTGCTGATGGTATTAATTGGCTGGAGCAGTCGCAAGGGCGATAAAGTGCTTATTTTCTCAAAGAACGCCGATAATCAGCCGTCGGCGTCAACTGCTGCGAAGGCGTTCATGACGTTGGCGCAGCAGGCGGGCATTGAGGTCGATACGACGACGAACAGCGCCTACATCGCCGAAGATTCCCTGAAAAATTACCGCGCCGTTGTCTTTCTAAATACATCATCGGATGTGCTGGGCACAAGTCAGCAGCTTGACGTTGAACGCTTTGTGCAGGCCGGGGGAGGTCTCGCGCTGGTCAATGCCGCCGTGTTTACAACCTATCAGTGGCCCTGGTATCAGGACATGCTGGGCGCAAACCCGGCACAACCCGCCACGGGTCAGACCTCGGTCTCCTTCTCCCGAACATTCGATGGCGGTCGGGTCTTTTACGTGGCGATGGGAAACGCGTCCGGCAGTCTGGACAACGTAGACCTCGCCAAACCCGTGCTGGATGGTCTCAAATCAGTGCTGGAAGGTTCCGCCCCCGACTACCGAAACGCACACACGGCCCGGATGCCGGAAGAAAACCGCTTTACGTCCATTGTGCTGGAGTCGTTCATGGACGAGCCGATTGAAATGGAGATTATGGACGATGGTCGGGTGTTGTTTGTCGAGCGAAAGGGAGCAATCAAACTCTATGACCCGGTTGCCAAAGCCACCAAAACGATTAATAAACTGCCGGTTCACATTACGGGTAACTACGAAGATGGTTTGCTGGGGATGGAACTGGACCCCAAATTTGAGCAAAATCACTACGTTTATCTCTATTACTCGCCCGTTGGCACGAAGCCCGTTCAGAATCTGTCCCGATTCGTGTTCACCGGCGACAGCCTGAGACTGTCCTCCGAAAAAATTGTCATGCAGGTGCCGGTGCAGCGCGAAACGTGCTGCCATTCAGCGGGTAACGTTTATTTTGGGCCGGATGGACACTTGTACCTCTCCACCGGCGATAACACCAGTTCCAAGGAGTCGGATGGGTTTTCGCCTTTAGATGAACGGCCGGGCCGCGCTCCGTTCGACTCCCAGAAATCATCGGGTAATACGCACGACCTGCGGGGTAAAATCCTTCGGATTCACGTCGAATCGGATGGTTCCTACACCATTCCCGACGGGAATCTGTTTCCGAAAGACGGTTCGCAGGGCAAGCCCGAAATCTACGTGATGGGTGCCCGGAACCCATACCGCATCTGGGTCGATAAGCGCGGATTCCTCTACTGGGGCGACGTTGGCCCCGACGGGGGCACGGCTAATGAACGTGGTCCCAAAAGCCAGGACGAATGGAATCAGGCCCGCAAACCGGGCAATTTCGGCTGGCCGTATTTCGTCGGCAATAATAAACCCTATGCTGATTTTGATTTCGCGACCAACAAAATCGGCCCGTTTTTCAACCCCGAGCGGCCCGCGAATGAATCGCCCAACAATACCGGCGCAAAGGTGCTGCCACCGGCGCAAACAGCTATGATCTGGTATCCCTACGACAAGTCGGTGGAGTTTCCGATGCTGGGCACGGGGTCGCGGAGTGCGATGGCCGGGCCGTTCTATTACGCCAGTGACTACAAAAAATCGGACGTGCGGTTTCCGACCTATTACAACAACAAAATGTTTATTTACGAATGGGCGCGTAACTGGATTAAAGTGCTGACCTTCAATGACGCCGGCGACCTGCGGCAGATTGAGCCGTTTTTGCCGACAACGTTTATTTCCAAGCCCATCGACATGAAGTTCGGTCGGGACGGCGCCATGTACGTGCTGGCCTATGGGGCCAATTACTTCGCCCGCAACCCCGATTCGCAGTTGCTCCGCATCGAGTATGCCGAAGGAAACCGGCGACCAATTGCGAAAGTGACGGCGTCGAAAACCGTGGGAGCCGCTCCGCTGACGGCGAAGTTTTCGGCGAAGGAGTCCTTCGATTATGACCGGGGCGATAAAATCACGTACCGGTGGGAGTCGGGCAATGGACAAACCTCAACGGCAGTAGAACCTGCCTTCACGTATGCGAAACCAGGTGTTTACCGGCCAAAACTAACCGTGACCGATGCCGTAGGTCAGAAAGCGACGACCGAATTAGTCATCAAAGTAGGCAATGAAATGCCCCAGGTCAACGTCGCTATTAAAGGAAACCGCAGTTTCTACTTCGACAAAACGCCCCTGCTCTATACGGTTTCGGTGCGCGATAAGGAAGACGGAACTCTCAATAAAGGCATTTTGCCCCGTCAAGTCCAGTTTGCGGTCGATTACCTGGCCGAAGGCAAAGACCTTGCCCTGCTGTCCTCCAACAGCCAGAACGCCAGCGACGTATCGGCCAAATACCTGTCGGGCAGGGCGTTACTGAACAATAGCGATTGCAAGTCGTGCCACGCCATGAACGTCAAGTCAATCGGGCCGACCTGGATGGACGTAGCCAAACGGTATAAACCCGCCGGAGAAGGGGCCGTGCCGATGCTGGCCCAGAAAGTGATTACGGGTGGCAATGGCAACTGGGGTAAAAACATGATGTCGGCACATCCGCAGCATACCGAGCAGGAAACGGGCGACATGGTGCGGTATATTCTTTCCTTAGCGGCCGATAGCCCCAAAAGCCTACCGTTGCAGGGTTCGTATCCGCTGACGCAGCACGAGGGCGGCAAAGAAACCGGCAGCTACGTCGTCACGGCCAGTTATACCGACAAAGGCAACCCGGTCACCGGGCCGCTAACGGGGCGTAATCTGCTTATCCTGCATAACCCGCGTCTGCAGGCCGAAGCGTATGAAATGGGCACGGGCGTCGACCGGAAGCATCAGGACGGCAGCGACCAAAGCTGGGTTGGCGACATTAAAGATGGGTCGTCCATCGGCTACAAAAGCCTTGACCTGACCGGAATTGGTGAACTGGTTTTTAACGTGGCCGCTTTGCCCTCACGCGGGGGGCGGATTGAAGTTCGCACGGGATCGCCGACGGGCAAACTCGTTGGCACCGCTTCGGTAACACCCGTTGATCCTCCTTCCGGCGGTGGGCGAAGAGGCTTAGTCTGGCAAGCGGTCTCGACCCCTCTAACGACGGCCAGCGGTATGAACGACCTGTATTTTATCTTTCGTAATGAGCAGGTTAAAGACAAAAATGTGATGGCTCTGGATTGGATTCTGTTTAAAAAAGGAGCCTCTATGCCGCAGGGTATGGGGAAGTGAGGGAACACAGAACAATATCAATCGAACCATGCTCACTAATACCCGCTTTTTGCCGTTCTTTTTGGCGAATTTACTTACAGGTTTGTTTCTCACTGCCACCGGCTATGCGGCTCCCAAACCCAGGTTAATTGACGCAAAAGCCACCAAAGAAACCAAAGCGCTGTATCATAATCTGCACAAACTTGCCCAAAATCACATCCTGTTTGGGCATCAGCACGCCACGGAGTATGGTCATGGATGGAGCCGGGATTCCGGCCGGTCGGACGTAAAGTCGGTGAGTGGGTCGCACCCTGCCGTTATTGGCGTCGATTTCAGTGGGTTGTCGGGTCGGTCGCCGGAGGTTATCGAGCGAACAAAAGAGACGCTGCGAAAACAAATTGTCGATACCTATGACCGGGGCGGAGTAACCACCGTGGCCTGGCATTTTTCCAATCCGGTAACGCCCCAAACGGGTTTCTACTGGAAAGATTCGGTTTCGGCGCCAGCCGTTGCCAGCCTCATTCCGGGCGGGTCGCACCACGGACAATACAAGGAAATACTCCGCACAGTGGGCAGTCTGGCCGGGTCGGTGAAGGGAAAAGATGGTAAACTGGCCCCTATGCTGTTTCGGCCCTATCACGAGTTCGACGGGGGCTGGTTCTGGTGGGGAAAGCCCCATTGCACGCGGGAGGATTTTAAAGCACTCTGGCAATTCACGGTGGCGTATCTGCGCGATAGTTTGCAGGTGCATAACTTTATTTACACCTTCTCGCCCGATTGCCTGTTCAAAACCGAAGCCGAGTATCTGGACCGCTACCCCGGCGATGCGTGGGTGGACATGGTTGGGATGGACAACTACGCCGATTTTGGGCGAAATGGCCGCTATAATCTCCCCGCCGGTATCGCTAAACTCAAAATCGTGTCGGACTATGCCAAAAAAGCCGGTAAGCTCGCGGCTTTCACCGAAACGGGTTTAGAGTCGATTCCTGACACAACCTGGTGGACGAACTCGTTGCTAAAGTCGCTGAAAGCCGAAAAAATGAAACTGGCCTACGTGCTGGTCTGGCGCAATGATGCCCGAAGTCCCACGCACTACTATGCACCGTATCCGGGGCAGGCCAGCGTAGCCGACTTTCTTCGGTTTTATCAGGACCCCTATACCGTATTTGAAGCGGATTTGCCCAGGCTCTACCGGCGAAAGAAATTGCTCATTTTTTAGTCAGCACAACCCCCTACATTCACAAGCTTAACCCCCCGTCTCCCGATTATGAAAACGCTTTTAACCTTTATCGTGTCAATAAGCCTGTTAGTCAGTTTCACTCCAACCAAAAAAATTGGTGTTTTTCAGAAAAGTGAAGACATCGGCCACCCCAAACAGGCCGGTTCATCGCAGTTCGATAAGCGCACGAAAGCGTACACGATGACTGGTTCGGGCTACAACATCTGGTTTGCCCGCGACGAATTTCAATACCTGTTCAAAAAAATAAACGGCGACTTTACCCTCACGGCTGACTTTGAGTTTGTCGGTACCGGCACTGATCCCCATCGAAAAGTGGGCTGGATGGTGCGTGAATCGCTGGACGATAATGCCTCGCACCTGAGTGCCGTTGTTCATGGCGACGGCTTAACGGTGCTGCAATGGCGTGTGACCAAAGGGGCTGCCATGCGCGACCCCGAAGATGAGATTTTCAGCCCGGAAAAGAGCGTTCAAACCGTGCAGGTAGAGCGAAAAGGTACCACCTATACCATGCGGGTAGCGAAAAAAGGGGCCGAATTACAGTCGGTCGGTTCGCACGAAATGGCTAACCTGCCCGATGAGGTGATGGTTGGCTTATTCATCTGCTCCCACAATCCCGATAAGGTCGAACAGGCTATCGTCCGCAACGTTCAAATTACCCAGGCGAAGAACTGAGCCTTACTATAGTCAATTCGGTATAAATTAATTCTTGCCGCCCTTAACCGAAGTTTCGGTTAAGGGCGGTGATCGTTACGGGCAAGTCTACAAGAAAGTTGAGGAAAGAAAACCTGCTTCTAACGCTTACTTTCAGGCACCTTTTTCGCCGATCAGTAAGCTTCATCGTATAACTACGCAGTTAAGTTAATCACGATGTAATATTAAATGACCAAATCCATCTTGTTGTAAAATTCAGGTTAATTACTAAAATAATTAATAAAGTAGGTAAGTGCAGGAAAGTAATGGTTTTATAATATCAATATTTGACTAATCTATTGTCTGTTTTGAATTCCGTTGAGTACCATAAACCCTAAGACAGTAATACTATGAAGAAGTTCTACCCAGTAGTAGCCCTCAGTATAGTAGCTGGTTGTGCTGCAAATCTTGCTTACGGACAGCAAACCGATGTACACAGAACGAGTGGACTACTCAACGAAACTGCGCTGCTGACCGTGCCCGCTCCCAAGCACCCGATGCTGAATGCAACTGCGAAACCCGTTGACATACCGGTATCGGGGAAGGTGATCGATGAGAAGGGAGCCAGTCTGCCGGGTGTTAGTGTTGTTGTGAAAGGATCTACCGTAGGGGCCACTACCGATGGCACCGGCAGCTTTCGAATTGTGGTGCCCGACAGCCGGGCCGTGCTTGTGTTTAGTTTTGTGGGTTATCGCGGGCAGGAAGTGGTCGTGGGCAACCAGTCAACCCTGAATATTACCTTAGCCCCCGACGACCAGACCCTCAGCGAAGTGGTGGTGGTGGGCTATGGTACGCAGCGAAAGCAGGATATCACCTCGGCCATCTCCGTTATCGGCATTGATCGAATCGGCGAAGTGCCCGCGTCTAATTTCACCCGGCTGCTCCAGGGCCAGGCCGCTGGTGTTGTCACCAAACAAAAAAGTGGTACGCCCGGTCAGCAATTCGATGTACGCATTCGGGGAATCAGTTCGCTTGGTGCGGGCAGCGACCCGTTGTATGTCATCGACGGCTTTCCGGTGGGCATATCGGTTGGTCAGAATTTGAATCCCAACGACATCGAAACCGTTTCGATACTGAAAGATGCTGCCGCCACCGCTATTTACGGCGCCAGAGGCTCGAACGGGGTGGTGCTGATTACCACCAAAAGTGCAAAAGATGGCAAAGTTGGCCTGAACTTTTCGGTTGATTATGGCGTGAACACCCTGCCCGATACCCGGAAGGTGAAAGTATTGAATGGGGTCGAATTTGCCCAGTTTAAAAAAGAGGTTCTGGAAGATAACATCCGGTATTTTCAGAAGCGTGAGCCAACCCCCGACGATATTCCCATTGGATTCCGAAATCCCGAACAAACCCAGTATTCGACCAACTGGTATGATTTGATCCTCAACAACAGCGCGCCCTACATGGACGTGAACCTCACCCTTTCGTCGGGGAAAGGCCCCATTAAATCGGTGGTATCCGCCGGGTATTACAAGGAAGATGGCGTGCTTAAATACACCGATTATGACCGGATGTCGCTTCGGGTAAATTTGGCGGGCGAAGTCAACAAATTCATTAATGTGGGGGTCAATCTGGCGGGTAGTTATTCGCGGTCGAGCCTGGCCAATACCGACGGGCGAAGCAATACCGTTGGGGGCGCGTTAATCATGGACCCCCGGTTTCCGGCCTACGATGCCGCTGGCGAACTGATACCCTACTACAATGGGACCGATGGCGTATTTGGTTTTCCAAACCCGTTGTTTGTGCTGAAAAATCTGAAACGAAACCGGAATATCGCCGATGTGCTGGGAAGTGCTTATGCCGAGATTTCCATTTGGCGGGGGCTTAAATTCCGCTCGTCATTAAACGCCAAGATCAATTACAACACCTACAAGGAATTCTCCCCGTCGACCATCGGGCTGCCCGTTCAAAACGGCACCAATGGCGCTCCGCCCCGGATTGCGACCGAACGCGACGATGCCGAAGAACTGAGGAACTTTGCCGCCGACCAACTCCTGACCTACACCACCACTGTTGGCGAAAACCACCGGTTCGATGCGCTGGCGGGTTTTACGGCCCAGCAGGAAACCGTGAAAGGCATCTATGGTTCCGGCAATACCTTCCCCGACGACCTGGTGCCGTATTTGAGCGCGGCCTCCATTCGGTCGTCCAGTTCGATGGAACGCACCTGGACCATGCTGGCCTACATTGCCCGGCTCAACTATTCGTTCCGGGATAAATACCTGCTGTCGGCGTCCTGGCGCCGGGAAGGCAGTTCACGCTTCAGCGCCCAAAATAAGTTCGGTACGTTTCCGGCCTTCTCGGCAGGCTGGCGGATTTCGGAGGAGTCATTTTTCCCGAAATCGAACGTCATATCCGACCTGAAACTGCGGGCAAGCTGGGGCATGACCGGCAACAACAGTTACGCCGTCACGGCCAACAATAACTTCGGTATCGGGCAGAACAACACCAGTGATGGTAACTACGCCAGTCAGGCTTTTTTAGGGATCAACAACTATATTCTGAATGGGCAACTGGTGCCGGGCAAGGTGGTTACCTCGTTCGCCAATTCGGAGTTGGGCTGGGAAAAATCAGACCAGTTGGACCTGGGTCTGGACTTCTCCATGTTTAACAACAAGCTGACCTTCACCTTCGAGTACTACAATAAAATTACGACCGATATGCTGCTGAACGTGCCCATACCGGCTGTGTCGGGCTTCACCAACTCGCTGGCCAACTTAGGAAAAGTAGCGAACAACGGGTTCGAATTAGCCGCCGACTACCGCATTAAGCTGGGTCAGGTGAATTTTCGGACGAACGCGAACATTACCTTCAACCGGAGCAAAATTCTGGCCATCAAGGGCGCCAACGATTTCATTATTCAGGGCGGTTTCTACGGAGGCTACAACATTCAGCAGGTGGGTGAGCCTATCGGCATGATTCTGGGCTACGAAAAACTTGGTATTTTCAACACGCAGGCCGAGATTGATGCCTCGCCCAAGCAGGATGGGGTTATACCAGGGGGCATGAAGTTTCGGGACGTAGACGGCAACGGGGAAGTCACCTACGACACCCGCGACATGAAAATTATCGGCAATCCGAACCCGGCGTTTACCTGGGGATGGACCTTTGCCGCCGACTGGAAACGGTTCGACGTTAACATCCTGTTCATGGGTGCCCATGATTTCGACATCTACCGGAATATCGAAGCATCGACCATGAATATGGATGGCGTGTTCAACGTCCTCGATAAAGCCAAAGATCGGTGGCGGTCACCGCAGAATCCCGGCTCGAACCCCACTGCTAAAAATTCGCAGGGCGGTACCAACTACTTCAAATGGTCGCGCGAGAGCAGCGAACGGTATGTGTATGACGGGAGTTACTCCTGGCTGCGGAACGTAACCATCGGGTACAATATCCCCAAAGTGAAGTCCATTCTGTCGAACGCCCGGGTGTTCATCAATGCCACGAACCTGTTTCTGTTCACCAAATACCCAGGTAATCCCGATGCCGGTGTTCGGGGCGGAACCGAGCTTAATAATGACGATGAGTCGTATCCGGTTCCCAGAACATTCTCCACGGGCGTTAAATTAAACTTCTAAGCGAACCCACAGCCATGAAACATATAACCGCCATCGGCATCATTCTTCTTGGGTTGCTGCAATCGTCCTGCCGGGAAAGCTTTCTGGACCAGACCGACCCAACCCGCATCGGAACCGGTGTTTTCTACAAAAACGAAACGCAGTTAAAACAGGCGCTCAACGGGGTTTACGGGCAATTGCAGGGCATTACCAACACCGGCTATTTATTCGGTGAATTCCAGACCGACAACACAACCCTGGATTTCAACCCCCTCGACCGGGGGGGCGCCAGCGGCTGGGAAGCGTTCGAGTTTTCGACCGTGAACTCAGGAAATGGGGAAATTGCCAACCTCTGGAATCAATACTACTCGGCGCTGTATAACGTCAATTTTACCCTGGAACGGCTCCCGGAAGCTACCGTTGCCGACGGGCCTAAAAAAGAAGTGGAAGGGCAGTTGAAGTTTCTGCGAGCCTACTTTTACTTTAATCTGACGCAGTATTTTGGCGACGTTGTGCTGGTTACCAAAACGCTGGCTAACCCCAACGATGCCTTCGATCTGGTTCGGTCGCCCCAGGCCGACGTGTATGCCCAGATTGAAAAGGATTTGAAAGAGGCATCGGCGCTGCTGCCCGCCAAATATACGGCCACCGCCGATATAGGCCGGGTAACGCAGGGGGCCGCGCTGAGTTTGCTGGGCAAATTATACCTGACCAGGAAGCAATATGCTGAGGCTGTAACGACGCTGAAGCAGGTAACGGGCTTAGGGTATACCTTAAACGCCAACTACGCGGATAATTTCAGTACGACCCGCAAGAATGGCCCCGAATCCATTTTTGAAGTTCAGTATCAGGGTGATAATGACCTGGGCGAGTGGAGCAATTTTACGTATGTTTTCGCCCCCCGGCAATCGTCGAACGCCGTTACCGGCTTTGCTACCGTGGTGCCAAGCGGTCGGAATATCCCGACCAATGACCTTATTGCGGCCTACGAACCCGCTGATAAGCGCAAAGCGGCTTCCCTGAAAACGGAGTACACGCTGGCGGGCAAAACGGTTCAGATACCGTATATCACCAAATTCAATAATCCGCACACCATTGCGGGCCGAACCAACGATAACTGGCCGGTACTCCGGTATGCCGACGTGCTGCTGATGTTAGGCGAAGCCATCAACGAAGCATCGGGACCTACGGCTGAGGCTTTGGGGTACCTCAATCAGATACGTACCCGCGCAGGTTTGGCAGCTCTAACAGGTCTTACCAAAGAAACGTTCAGAACGGCAGTGCTGAAAGAACGACGGCTTGAACTGGCCTTTGAAAATCAACGCTGGTTTGACCTGAAACGAACGATGACGCCTATGGAATTAGCTGCGTTTATGAATGCATATGGCGCCAAAGAGAAAGCCAACCCGACCGTTGCGCGGGGGGGCGTGGCCTACAATGCGCTGGATTATGTCTACACCGACTTTGAGTATTTTCTGCCCATTCCGGCTCCGCAAATCCTGATCAACAGTAAATTAACCCAAAATACGGGTTATTAAGGCAATTAGTTCGTTGACAGGATTAAACAGGATTTTATAGAATAGCACCTGTTTAATCCTGTCAACGAACTAATTGCCTGCTTAATCCATCACCTCAACGTAATGACTGTATTAACCCAATCATTCTGGCTCTGGCAATTTCTGGGCCGTCTGCATCCCCTAATCGTTCATTTTCCGGTTGGTCTGCTGACGGTTGCTTTCGTATTGGAAATAGTTGTATGGCGTCGAAAATCGACCGATTTGCGGGCGGGTATTGCTGCCTTAGTCTGGATTGGCGCCATCGGTTCGGTGGTAGCGGCTGCACTGGGGCTTATACTCTCCAACCAGGAAGATTACGGCGGTAGTACGGTAGCCATTCACCAGTGGTCGGGTCTGGCAACGATGACACTGGCCCTGCTGACCGTAGCTGCACTTCGCTCCGGCCGGGCAAACTTGTACCGGGGGCTATTGACGGCAACGGTCGTTGGTGTCACGTTTGCCGGTCATTACGGGGCGTTGCTAACCCACGGCGACGATTACCTGAGCAGTGTGCTGCCCTTCGGCAAAGAGGGTGGTTCGCCGGGTAGGGGCGGGCCGAAATTCACGTTCGCAAGCGCCGGGCAACCGCTTGATGAGAAGCAGATCAGTGAGTTAAATGTGGAAGTGCGGTCCATTCTGGCGCACAATTGTTATAGCTGCCACGGGCCTGCCAAAGTCAAGGGTGGTTTGCGGTTAGATAAGAAGGAGTTTATTTTCAAAGGGGGCGAGGATGGCGTTGTGCTGGTGGCCGGTCGTCCCGAAAAAAGCGACCTGATTCGGCGCATTAAACTCCCGGCTGGCCACGACGATGCCATGCCAACCAAAGGCAAACGCCTGACCGAACACGACATTGAACTGCTCGAATACTGGATTAAACAGGGCGCTCCCTGGCCAACCGGTGCCGAAAAAAGCATCTACCGGGTAGCGGCTTTAGCACCGCGCCTGCCCGAACTGCCCGACTCCACCGCTGGCCTGGCTAACCCCGTCGACCGATTCGTGAACGTTTATTTCAACCAGCATAAACTGGCCTGGAAGAACGTCGTGGACGACCGGACCTACCTCCGCCGGGTCTACTTAGACGTTGTGGGTTTACTGCCGTCGCCCTCAGCCGTCAAAACGTTTACGGAAGATACGATGCCCCACAAACGGGAACGGCTGGTCAACCAACTCCTCAGCCGGAACGCCGATTACGCCCAGCACTGGCTAACCTTCTGGAACGATGCGCTGCGGAACGACTACACGGGCACGGGCTATATTACCGGTGGTCGTTTCGACATCACCAAATGGCTGTATGCGTCGCTTAAAACCAACAAACCGTATAACCAGTTTGTCAAACAACTCGTCAGCCCGACGAACGAATCGGCGGGTTTCATAAAAGGAATCAAATGGCGCGGCACCATCAATTCGAGTCAGCGAACCGAAATGCAGGCGGCTCAGAATGTGTCGCAGGTACTGCTGGGCCTAAACCTTAAGTGTGCGTCCTGTCATGATAGTTTTATCAGCGACTGGAAACTGGCCGACTCCTACGCCTTTGCCAACGTCTTTGCCGATACAGTCCTGGAAATTAATCGCTGCGACAAGCCGACGGGCAAACTGGCGGGGCGGAAGATTATTTTTGAGCAGTTAGGCACCATCAACGGGCAGGCCACTACCGACGAGCGGCTCCGCGAACTGGCCGATTTTATGGTGCAGCCCAGAAATGGCCGGCTCTACCGAACGCTGGTTAACCGCGTTTGGGCGCAGGTCATGGGCCGGGGCATTATCGAACCTGTCGACGAAATGGATAACCAACCCTGGAGCCAGGATTTGCTGGACTGGCTGGCGTCTGATTTTGTGACCAACGGGTACGACATCAAGAAGCTGATGTACACCATCCTGACCTCCAGAACGTATCAATTGCCTTCTGTTGGCATCCGGGATTCGGGCCTGCTGACAGCACCCGGTTTCGTTTTTCAGGGAATGGTGCGCCGTCGGCTTACGGCTGAGCAGTTTGCCGATGCCGTTAGCCTGGCCTTTAGTCCGATCTACGCCGATACGTCCATTGTCAGGAAATTGTTGCCCAAACGGATTAAGAAAGAGATGAAATTTGCCCGGGCGGTTGTGGTAAAGAACGACCCTTTTTTAACCGCGCTGGGTCGTCCCAACCGGGAAACTGTCAGCACCAGCCGGTCGTCGCAGGCGAATCTGTTGCAGGCGCTGGAACTAACGAACGGCGAAATATTCAACGCGGCTCTTAAGCGGGGATCCCAACAATGGAAAGCCATCTATCCGGCATCGGATGTGCTCGTAAAAACGTTATACTGGAAAGCATTAGGCCGGGAACCTAAGCCGGATGAACTGGCTACGGCGCAGAAAATCGTCGGCTCAACTCCCACGACGGAGGGCATTCAGGATTTAGTGTGGGCCATCAGCTTACACCCTGAATTTCAATTGATTTATTAATGTTTTTTGACAGAATGACAGGATTAAAACATTTCAGACATAGCAACGAGATGAACAACACCTGGAATAGGCGGGATTTTCTGCAAAAAACAAGCGCGGCTACACTGGCAGCGCTGGCGGCTGGCGCTCCGGTATCGAGTCTGCTGACTGGCTGTAAAGACACATCCAAAGCCGGTCAGCAGGCCGCAATCAAAAAGCCGCTGAGAATGCAAAGCACGGCGGATACCGTCATTCTGCTCTGGATGGCGGGGGGTATGGCCCATACCGAAACGTTTGACCCAAAACGTTACACGCCTTATGAGAAAGGGATGGAAGGAAATCGGGTCCTGAGTACGTTTAAACCCGTGCCCACCGTTTTAGATGGCATTCATTTTTCGGACGGGCTTGGCTCCATTGGCAACGTTATGGATAAGGGTACACTCATTCGGTCGTATGTTGCGGCTGATATGGGGCATATTCTGCACTCGCGTCACCAATATCACTGGCATACCTGCTACGAACCACCCCAGACCGTAGCGGCTCCACACCTCGGTTCCTGGATTGCCAAAGAATTAGGCCCGAAAAATCCAGTCATCCCCGCCTTTGTCGACATTGGTCAGCGCTTTACGGTGGGCGAGGCCGAAGAACTGAAAGCCTTTCATACGGCTGGGTTTCTGGGCAATGAATATGGCCCCTTTTTCATTCCGGACCCCAGTCAGGGTTTGGAGAGTGTACGCCCGCCGGTTGGTATGGACGTTAGCCGATTCGAGCGCCGGAATCAGCTATACAACGAACTGGTCAGCCATAGCCCGGTTGGGGAATTTGGCAGTGACTACCAGAAAGAGTCGCTCAAGCGATCGATGGAGCAAGCATACCGGCTGCTGAAATCACCCGAAGCGCGGGCGTTTGATTTGACCACCGAGCCGAAGGAAAGTTACGACATCTATAACACAGGCCGGTTTGGCCTGGGTTGTCTGCTGGCCCGCCGACTCACCGAACAGGGTGCCCGGTTCATTAGCGTAACCACCGAATATGAGCCGTTTAAGGGCTGGGATACGCATGAAAATGGGCATACACGGCTGGAAGACATGAAAAAGCAGATCGACGGCCCTGTGGCGCAGCTCATCAGGGATTTGGATAAAAGTGGGCACCTGGACCGTACCATTGTTGTGCTGGCCAGTGAGTTTAGCCGGGATATGATGGTTGAAGGCCGGCCCGGCGCTAAAGTGCTGGAGCAGGTCAAACAGCCGGATATCCTGTCTGACCTGAAATTTTACGGGATGCACCGCCATTTTACCGATGGATGCTCGATTCTGATGTTTGGCGGAGGCATTAAAAAAGGGTTTGTGTACGGCCAAACAGCCGACGAGCGCCCGTGCAAAACGATAAAGAATCCGGTACGTATTGAAGGAATTCACCAAACAATTTACCATGCGCTGGGCATTGCGCCGGATACGCATTACGATGTCGAACAACGACCGTTTTATTCCACCCCCGACGGGACCGGAAAACCCGTTATGGCACTACTCACCTCAACAGGTAAGGAAACGAAACAAACCCCGGCTTAAGATTAATTTACAGGCCGATTCCGGCCACCCCGATACGACGAACCCGCCAAAAACCTGATTTAGCGGGTTCGTGCTGTTTAGCTGTTAGCCATGTGTCACCAGGCTATCCGGGTAATCAGGCACTTTATCGACAAGATCAATCTTCTCCACCGAAACAACCAGGGTGGCTAAGGCATTTTTAGAGCGTTCGTCGATCATCACTACCCAGTCTGTTTTGACAATACGGTGGGTTTTGTGGCCGATTGGATCGTGTACGGTCGCGTTGGTGGTTTCCCGGCGGGCCATTGTCATGTTGATGGTATCGCCTTCTTTAAACGTTGGTACAAAGCTAAAATAGCCATCAGCCACTACGTTGCCTGCTTTGTTCTCAGCAGCAGGCTCAAAAAAGATAACCTTCAGGTTTTCGGATTGACTACTCATGTGTGCTTGTTCGGAATGAGGCTATTTCTACAGATGGTAACTCCCGGCAAGCCTGAAAGGTTATGTGTAATGTTCCGATCCTCCTTGCAATGACGAACATTAGCCGCCTGTTTTTTGCAAAACAAGCGCAATCAGCGTACTTTTGTGGCTAATAGAATGGTCCCGTAGCTCAGCTGGATAGAGCATCTTCCTTCTAAGAAGGCGGTCATTGGTTCGAATCCAATCGGGATCACATTTTACGGTTTAAGGCTAATCAGGATTCGGGTTAAATCAACTCATAATCAACTGATTAGCTTTTTTTGTTGATTGTACTTTATTAGATTAAATAAGATAAAATAAAGTTAATCCGTCAACCAATCCGTCAACTGGATTATTTTTATTCGTAACTTGGTATCGACCAAACCAAGTTACAGACCATGCAAACCGCCCGCGCTGCTGACGTAAAATTTCTACTCAAAGACCCCCGCGCTACTGACCCTACGCTCGTTTCCTTAGTTTACCGGTACGACAACCGGAGATTCGTTTATTCGACCGGGCAATTTATTGAGCCTTACCAGTGGGATACACCCAACCAACGCGCTCACACGAACCAAAAGGCCCGCGTTGTTCGGCAGATGCACGAAACGATTAACGCCCACCTCGACCGACACCGGGCCGCGTTCGTGCGTGTGTTGGCGTCGTTGCAGTTGGCCGGGGTATCGCTCGATAATGACCTGATTAAACACCACCTCGACAAAGAGTTAGGCCGGGTTAGAGTCATTAAACCCGCAACGATAAAGGCAGAGGAAAAGGAAACGTTTTTAACGTACATCCTTCGGTTTGTTGCTGATGCAAAGGCGGGCCGACGCCTGAACGCTAAAAACGCCCGATTTGCTGATGGGACGCTCAAAAACTTTCTGAAATTCCGTACTATCCTGACCAACTATCAGACGCTAACCGGCTATGCCCTCGATTACGACGCCTTCACATTATCTTTTTACAATGATTTTAAAAAGTATTTAGCTGCACAAGGTCACTCACTCAACTACGTGGGGGCGGTCCTAAACGGGGTCAAAATGCTACTCAAACAGGCGTACCGCGACGGATTGCACCAGAGTACGGATTTTCAGCACCGCGACTTTAAAAAGATTGAGGAGGAGGTCGATACAATTTACCTCGACAATGACGAACTAACGACCCTTTACGACCTCGACCTGACCAAAGATGAAAGGCTCGACCGTGTGCGTGATTTGTTTCTGATTGGCTGTTATACCGGACTACAGTTTTCGGACTACTCGGAGTTACGCCCGCTCAATATTTCGTTTGGGGGCCGCATTTTGAGCGTGACGACCCAAAAGACAGCCGCGCGGGTTTCGATACCCCTTAATCCGAACGTGCTGGCTATTCTCGATAAATACGACGGTGTGCCACCCCGCACCATGTCGAACCAGAAGTTTAACCAGTACCTCAAAGAGTTGGGACAGGTAGCCGGACTAACCGCGCCGGTTGAGCGGACCCGCACACAAGGGGGCATACGTTCGACGCTGACCGCCCAAAAGTGGGAATTGCTGACAACACACACCGCCCGGCGTTCGTTTGCTACAAACGCGTTTTTGGCGGGTGTTTCGACCGTATCCATTATGAAGATTACCGGCCACAAGTCGGAAACTCAATTTATGAAGTACATCAAAGTAACCGGCGAACAAAACGCCCGGCTATTGCTCGACCACCCGCATTTTTCGGGAATCAACCAACCCACCACAAATAAAGATGTACGGCCTATGCACAAGGCCGCGTAAGACGCAATGACTGAACCAGCTTTAGAGTTTGACGCCAACGGGTTCTTAATTCCCTACGTGCCTGTTACGTCTGACTTCGACACTGTGAGGAGGGTATTTGTTGAGGAGTTTCCCACCTCGACCACCCGACAACCAATTTTTGAGCGATACCAGGAATGTAACGCCCGGCTGCGGCAACTACTGCCTGACGGGTTTAAACAATGGGTTGACGGTAGTTTCGTCAGCCGCAAGATAGACCCGAACGACATTGACGTACTGACGTTTATAGATGCCGCTCGTTACTGGCAGCATGAAGAAACCTTTAGAGCGTTACGCCGTGAATTTGCGACCGGAGCCGGGCGGGTTGACGTTCGTGTCATTCAGGTTTATCCCGAAGGCAACCAGCACCGGAATTGGTACGAATCGGATTACACAGAATGGCTATTCATCTGGAGCCAAACCAACACCCGGCCACGCCTGAAAAAAGGATTTATCGAACTCACAATAACTTAATCATTTGAGCCATGCAGATAGAAGACATTTTAGACCACCTGCCAACGACCCCGCACGAACGCGCTGAATTGATTGAACACCTGTTAGAATTTATTGAGCGAATGAACGGGGCTATTCAACGACATGAATCCTATCCCGAACGGGATAATTTAGCCATTGAGCAATTCACAGACCAACGAAACAAGTATATCGGGCAATTAGCCCTGTTGCTCAATCAGTACGGATTAGTGGTGCAAATGCCCAACGCGCCTAACCAAACCGGGCGCGTTGCTGCATGAAACGGTAGGCTTGAAACACTAAACGCCGATGAGGTTGGGGCGGTTAAATTGGGCCGCGTGATGCTGAATTACAATGACGTTGGTAATGTCGCCTGACGATGTGTAGGTGTCCGAGTGGTTGAAGGAACACGGCTGTAAAGTAGTCAATGGAGTACCGGGTGTTACAGTTCCTCGCTCTCTGTATTAACTGACAACCTGATAAAACCATGAATTTTGCCTGACGACCGTTTGACCAACGGCAACGATATTTACTGATAAATGACCAAACCAAGTAAAACCAATGTTAATAACTGATGTACAAGAGCGTATAATGGGCGTTTTTAGTAGAGTCACCAAAAGTTTGTCGAAGGAATTCCAAGAGATAAATTTAGGACGCTCATTTCAAGAAAGAATTCCTTTTTATGATGCCATTAAAACAGAGTTCAAAAATTATTCACCTTTAGCAGAAGAACTGGTTCGGGAGGTTAATTCTAACCTTGCATCTGATTTAAGGCCAGCAGAAAGAGAAAGATATATTAAAAGTCTCAATTCTTATCAATACGAATTAAAAGATGGATATGAGTACATAGAGTCTGATGAATGGATTGATAGAATATTTGCGGACTTTCAAATGATAATTGTATTTGGTCCTCAAGTGGGTAGAACTCCTTTAACAGCAGATGATAAGAAACTCATATTTGAAGTAGCAGATGAGGTCCGGGCTTGCTGCTATGAATATGTTAAGGCAGCAGATGCTATAGCATCAATCATCCATGATTTTTTAGTTGCACATGCAATACCTCCACTAGGTAAGTCTCAAATCACTAGTTCACTTCAACAGAATGGAAATGTTAAATTTGAAAAAGAAGCAACTTTGACATCTGCTACTCAGGAACAGAAACCCAAAGAGCTAGGCCAAGAGAATGACCAATTGAATACCAAATCAAGAGTTGACAGAACGGAAAACTCTAACTTACCTGTACTTGATTTTATTGTTGTTAAGGCTAAGATTTTGGCGAGGTCATCAAGAAACTCTTCGTTAGGTATGAATTTTTTAATATATGAAGACCTAATGAAGTACACCGAATATTTCTTAATTGAGAACCGTAAAAAATGGGATTCAGATAATGATGAGTTAAATGATGAATTGAACAGGTGGTTTATACAGCAATCTGATTCAAAAGTACAAGACCGTTTTGCGAATAGTTTAATCACCCATTTATTCCAATTGTTTGGTCCATTGTGGCGTGACTTGGACAGTATTGTAGATTACTCTCAAGACCCAAGTCGTGAAAAATCGCAAGAGTACATCAATGAAAATGGGGAGTTCTGTAATACAATTAGATATACAGTTCAAAATTGGCTTTTCTGCATTCGGGAAAATATTTTGCACTTCGCCCCCGAACGCTACGCGGAAAGTAAGGTTTTGCTCACTCAATTGATACCCTTTTTCAAAGTTTATGATGAAGAGTATGACTATATACCCTCCTCCCAGCTCCATCAGCCGGGCGTAAAACTCCAATTGAAATGTAGTCCAGCAATTGCCGGTTATATAATTTCAGAATTGATACGGGGAGACTACATAGAGGCTCCCCTTAGGCACGGGAGTATCAACTATACTGAGTTGGGGCGTATATGTTCGCAAATATTTAACCTTCCCAAGCAATACAAGACTAATGCAGAAGGATGGCGCAAAGTAATTGATGTTGACAGTAATAGCGGAAATCAACTAACTGATATAAAACGCTCTAAACTTAAGCTACCAGACCGCACAGATTTAGAATAATTGTTTGGGTTTTACTTTCCGGAAAGTTGCAGGATAGTTAGTGCCCGTTTGGAACCGCCAACTTTGACATGTACAAAATAAAGTACGATTCAAAATGTACGGCACAGTAACGCAAATTCAGATTACCCCCGACCAGTTGACCGAACTGGTACGAGGGGCGATTCGCTCAGAGTTGGCGAACTACACACCACCCGCCCCCGAAGGCTCTAACCTGCCTGAACTGCTGACCCGTCGGCAAACCGCCGAAACGCTGCAAGTCAGCCTGACCACTTTACATGATTGGGCAACCGATACCGACGACCGACCCGCCGTATTAGTTCCCCTCAAAATCAACGGGCGTGTTCGCTATCAGAAAACCGACGTATTAGCCGCGCTCAAACAGCCACGACGGTTCAAACACCAAAAGGCGCAGCAGGGCCGGAGCGCATGACTTACTTACCTACCTCCCACCGCCTGACCTTTCGGCTCGATGCTGACCGGGGCCGTTACATTGTCTAAGAATGTGAGCCGGGGTTTTGCAAAATTCCGCGTGAATTGATTGTTGAGGAACGGCGATTTAATGAAAAGATAGACGCGGAATTTATCCTACGCGGTCCCGAAACCCAGAAGAAAGGAACCGGCAAAGGATCAGGACGAAAAATTACGTTTTTCACCGGGCTGCAACGTACTGACCATTCAGGCGTTTACATTGGCAATGTTATGACGTTCGGGCAGGGCGGAAGTAAGGTCCGTAATGGGGTATTAGTGCAATTCTCGACTGATGCCGGGCGTATGGTCCTCCGCTATTTTCCCGCCTACTACCCTTTCCCAAAAGACCGGGCCGCGTTTGTGTCAGACGTTGTTGGCCGGGGACTACTCTAACTCTTTCCTCACTAACGGACCGCCCACACGGGCACTAACCGCACGTTACACTGTGGGGGCGGTTCTACTATGCCATGTTCGACGGAACCACACTACTTGATGTTTCAGTGAGTGTCGATGCACTACTGGCTAATGACCGCCTAACGTTCGGGGGGTTGGTTGATACGCAAACCGGGTTTGTGATTAGCCCTATACGCCGGGCATTTAACCGGGGGCTGACCTTCCGGCTCGTTCCTCGAAAAACGGGGAATGCCTACCGGGTTGAGGTAAAGGGAAGTATACACAAGTTCCACAACAACGGGCAACACAACGCCGACCAGTTCACCGCCGACGACCTGCTGCTGACGCTCGATCAGTTAGTGAGGGAGTATGGTTTCGACCTGTTCAATTCCAAAATCAACAAATTGGAATTTGGCGTTAACGTTGAATTGCCGTTTCCGGTTAGCCACATTGTGAAAAACCTGATCTGCTACAAGAATCAGCCGTTTAGTCTCGACACCGACAGCGACACGCTGTACTACGTTTGCAATTTGCAACAGTACGCCATAAAGATTTATGACAAAGGCACACAGAAGGGATTAGACTTCGATCAGCTACGGTTTGAAATTCGGGCTGATAAGATGGAATATTTCAACGGTAAGGGCATCCGGCTCGATACATTAGCCGATCTGCTGAACGTAGCCAACTACGAGCCGTTAGGGGTGTTATTGGTCGATACGTTTAACGAGATACTATTTGACGACCCAGCAATCAACCCTGACGACCTCACGCCCTGCGAACGCGAGATTTACCGGGATGGGCGCAACCCGCGTTTCTGGCAGCGACCCGACAACCTGACGTTCAAACAGGCCAATACCCACCGCCAACGGATGAGCCGCGCTAAACGAAGTTTTAGGGCATTGCTCGATCAACGCGGGAACAACTGGCAGCGTGAAGTATCTACGCTCATAAGTCAGACGTGGGGACGACTAACCGCCGTTGACGACAACCTGCTGACACGCATAGATGAACACCGAGCGGCCTGGCAAAACCTGACAAGACCTAACATTTCGCCTAAACAACCGGGGCCGACCTGTCACAAATTAACTGACTATGTTTTGCCAGTGAGCGCAGGTAAGACGGGTGCAACCTGTCACGAATTAACCAACTCCTCAATACCCGGTTTGTCACAAATTAACCCCTTGTATTCCGGGATAAATTGTGACACCCTTAAACCGGACCAGCCACCCAAACCGGGGGCGGTTGTGTGTCCGGTAACAGGGGTGTTGATTGAGCGACCCAGACCGGGGCAACGGTTTGTGTCGGCGGCTATGCTCCGACAAGACGACGACCTGCTATTGCAGTTGCAAAGTCAAAGTAGAGCGTATGCCAAAGGCTCGAAAGAGGATGAATATAGCCGGGCGGCTCACAACGCCCGCAACAGGGACAGCAACCGGCGCAACAACCTACGGCGGCAACTAATCCGGCACAACAAAAAGAAAGGGGGGCAACAATCCCTGTTTCCAGAACTTGCCGTGTTCTTCCTCACTAACGAACAACGGGCCGCGCTCGACTACTGGCAGGGTACGCCCTACGAAGTGCGGTTTACATAGCGTAGGTTCCTTCAGGGGTTTGTCGCAACAGGGCAAGAGCCGCCAACGTATCTAACAATGGCTGTACTTTTTCGGCGTTGGTACGCTGGAAGAAGGCGGCTACCTGTTTAGCACTGAGTGGAACGCCCGACTGTTGAACGGCATCCCCTCTAAATTAGATCTTTCTGTAGGTTTGAGTCGCTGCATAGCCGAATTATTTGGGCGTTGTAGTGCGCCGATGAATCGATGTTCACGTCCACATAGGCTCTCATAATAATCTTCAGGGTATTGAAGCAAAGGATATCTTTAGAGTGACTATTCGGTTGTTTATCTACTTCTCCTAATTCTCGTTTCAGGCTGTCGATCTGATAAGTCAGAGAAAACTCTATCTGTGCTAATAGGCATAAAAAGAATAGCAGTTTTTCATAGAAAAGTGGGTTTTAGGTAAATTTACGCTGTCTACCTGTATTTTCAAACCAGCGAATGTTAGGCCGCCCGGTGACGGTAATATACTTAAAAATACCCTGAATCAGGTATTTGAAGTTTGACTATAGGCATCGACCTTTGCCCTATACAAGCAACGGATTATCCCGTCAAATCTGGCTTTCTATCGCTGGCTAATTATATCAATTCAATCCTCTTTCAAAACCCACCACACCTGTTACCATGAAAAAACTATATCTATTGCTCTTTACCTTCCTGCTTCTCACAGCCGCTAACGCCCAGATTTCGTTGGTCAAAGGCTTTGACCCTTGTTGCCGTGTTGGCCCATTTGAGTCTCTAAACAACCTTATCATTTTCAACGCCAATGACAAACTTTGGTGTAGCGATGGTACAACTGTCGGCACAACGCTTCTCACGGCAAGTGCCAAGTTCAGCAATGCGAGCTACAATCGATGCCGGGTTGGCAACACGATTTTTTTCTGGGCAGACAATGTAAATGAACTCTGGAAAACCGATGGCACGATTGCGGGTACGGTGTTAGTGAAAGCACTGGGGTTTGGCTTTCAGGCTCCCTTGGTTAGCGTAAATGGGTTGTTGTTATTTGGCTTTAAAACGGACGCCACCGGAACTGAAATTTGGCGCAGCGATGGGACAGATGCCGGTACATACATGGTAACTGATCTGAACCCCGGCCCTGGCAATGGAATAAGCTACAATTCACAACAGTCGTCAGTGGTGGATGGCTACTTTTATTTTTCAGGACCATCCGTTTATACCGGTGATCCTGGGTTTGGCTATAGACCCGCTTTATACCGCACGGACGGCACGGCGGCTGGCACCACGAGAGTGACCAATAGTGGCTATTCTCCCTTTGGGATAAATGTTATTAACGGAAAGCTAATTTACCAAGCGTACTATCCTTACACCGATACGTATGGATATCCCTGCTTCCCTTACGAACCCACGGTAGTAACTCAATTTCCAGCCGTTCTGCTGGTGGTTGAGAACGGCGTATCTAACGTATTGAAATATCCTGCGAATGTACCATATTGCGGGAAGTCAATTCCTGCCGGGAATACTTTTCTAAATTCACATAAATTTATTAGGTCAAGCAACTATCTGTATTTCATAGGGCAGACGGAAGTTGTTGGTGGAAATGTTGCTTACAACCTCTGGCGAACGAATGGGACAACCGACGGTACGATCCAACTCACTGATTTTGTCAGTGGTAGTAACGAGGGTCCTTTTGGCTCCATGTTTAGCCACTGGGAGGCTTACGATTATAACTTCGCGGACATTGCGTATTTTCCCATTTATACCAGTGCTACCGGTAGTGAACTCTGGCGCAGTGATGGAACTTCTGGTGGAACATATTTAGTCAAAGACATTAACCCCGGTCCGGGTGGCTCAGGTTTAGGTTCCTATAACGGCACCGGTAACCCTAACAATAACACCGGCCCGCTTGAGCTTCGATCGGTGAATGGTACTACCTATTTTTTTGCCAGCGAGGGCGTCAATGGTATCGAACTCTGGAAAACCAACGGTACCAGCAACGGCACCCAGATTGTCCAAAACCTGAACCCAGCGGGAGACCAGCCAATTTCCAATTTGTGGAATGACAATGTCTATGGTACTTCGGTAGGAAACAAGTTTTACTTCTACGGGTATAATGGCGTGGAATGGGGCCTGTTCGTCACGTCTGATTGCCCGTCTCCACCCAACGTGAGCATTGCTGCTACTCCCTCGCTGACCATTACTCAGGGCAGCAGCACCACCCTGACCGCGTCGGGGGCTACCAATTACATCTGGAACACCGGAGCCACCACCCCCGCCATCGCCGTCGGCCCCACCTCCACCACCACC